>CAZIXQ010000230.1:0-6477 GCA_964543155.1 uncultured Enterobacteriaceae bacterium | reverse complement strand
CCCCGGGTCCGCCGCGCGCATGAACGCCTCGCCGACCAGAAATGCGTTGACGCCGTGCGACCGCATCCGCTCGACGTCCTCGCGGGCGAGGATGCCGCTCTCGGTGACGACGAGGCGGTCCGCCGGGATGCGCGGCAGCAGGTCGAGCGTGGTCTCGAGCCGCGTGTCGAACGTGCGCAGGTCGCGATTGTTGATGCCGACGAGGGGCGTGGCGAGCGCCAAGGCGCGCTCGAGCTCCGCTGCATCGTGCACCTCGACGAGCACCGCCATCCCGAGCCCGAGTGCCAGGGCCTCCAGCTCCCGCATGCGCGCGGGCTCGAGCGCGGCAACGATGAGCAGGACGCAGTCGGCGCCGAGCGCCCGCGCTTCGTACAGCTGGTACGGATCGACCACGAAGTCCTTGCGCAGCACCGGCAACGCGCAGGCCCCGCGCGCCGCGGTGAGATGCTCGGGCGCGCCCTGGAAGAACTGCCGGTCGGTCAGCACGGAGAGGCAGGCCGCCCCGCCGGCCGCGTAGCCCCGCGCGATCGCGGCCGGGTCGAAGTCCGCGCGCAGCACGCCTTTCGACGGGCTCGCCTTCTTCACCTCCGCGATGACCGCGGGCCGGCCCGCCGCGATCTTCGCGCGCAGGGCCGCGACGAAATCACGCACCGGCGCCGCCGCCTCGGCCGCCGCGCGCACGGACGCCGGGTCGGCCCGCACCCTGGCTGCGGCCACCTCTTCGCGCTTCGCCGCGAGGATGCGCGTCAGGATGTCCGACACCGGCAGCCGCCCTCAGCTCGCCGTCGCACGCCGGGCCTGCCACGCCTCGACGTTGGTGAGGACTTTCTCGACGCGCGTCTCCCCCTGCGGCGTGCGCTCGTTCATCTGCAGGCGGAACTCGTAGAGCACCTCCGGGCGATCGCGCGCCGCGCGCTCGATGAGCGGGCGCCACCACTTGAGCGTCCGGACCGTGCAATGGGCGTTCTGGCCGTTCGGCAGGCGCTTGCGCGCCGGGAAGCAGGCCACGTTCGCGAACACGAACCGGTTCGCGCACGCGAAGAGCTCGCCCACGATCCAGGGCAGGTCCTCCTCGGGACAGTGCTCGAGCACGTCGGTGGAGATCACGCCGTCGAAGCGTCCGGCGGGCAGTGTCGCGAAGGCGGGATACGCGGGGTCATAGCACTGCACCTCGACCCCCCACCAGGCCGCGATGCCAAGGTGCACCGAGCCGCCCGGGTCGGTGAAGGGCAATGGGAAATACTGCTGGCCCTTGCCGCTGCCGTAGTCGAGCACCGTCCGTGCGCCGGTCAGCTCGATCAGCCGCCGGATGTGGCCCGCCTGCGGCGGGAGGCTCTTCCCGGGGAAGGTCTGGTCGGGCGGAATGCCGAGGTGGCGTTCGCCGTCGCGGTGCATCTCGCGGTAGAGGGCGAGCAGGCGCTGGTAGCGCGGGCTGGGATTGCGGCGGGTGTACTGCTGCATGGTGGATCCTTGGGCATGCGCATGGTAATCGGCGCCGGCGCGAGCGTCGAAGCCCCGCGGCCGCGGCTATCGGCGCAGGTCGGCGGCAAGCGCGCCGAACGCCGCCTCGAATGACCGGGTCGAGTCCTCGCGATACACGGCGAACCCCGGGAACCATGGCGACCCCTCGCCCTCGAGCATCCAGCGCCACTCCGGCGGGTACGGCACCACCACCCGCCCGGTCCGGCCGAGACCCGCCGCGAGGTGCACGTTCGTGCTGCTCGCGCCGACGTAGTCGTCGAGCACCGCGAGCAGCGCCAGGACGTCGTCGAGGTCCTCGTTGGCGCCCGCTGCGTCGAAGACCGGCCGGCCCGCAGCGGCGCCGAAACGCCTCACTTCGCCCTCGTCGGGCAGCCGCTGCAGCGAAACGAGGGTCCCCGGGGCCGGCGCGAGGACGCTCGCGAGCCGGTCCGTCGGGACTTCCTTGAAGAGCGACCGGATATTGGTGCCGAACTCCGAGCGCCGCCGGAAATCCGTGCCGGCGCGCCAGGCGACGCCGAGGTACGGCGGCGGCCCGAAGGCCGCGAGCCGCTCGCGCCACGCCGCCACGCGCGTCGGCAACGCAGTCAGGGCAAGCGGCGGGGGCGTGTCCTCCGCGCCAAGCGCGAATGGCAGGTCGGCGACGGGGAGCGCCGTGGCGTCGCCGGGGAGCGTCGAATCGCCGTCCGCCACCACGCGCGCAGCGAGCGGCGCCCGCTCGATCAGGGGAACGAGGCGCGGCGGCGCGACGACCACGAGCCGGGCGCCGCGCGCTGCGGCCGCGGGCGCGAAGCGCAGGAAGAAGAGGATGTCCCCGAGCCCCTGCTCCGGCCGCAGGACGAGCATCCGTCCCGTGAGATCGACGGGCAGGCGCGCTGGGAGATCGGCCCGCGGCGCCGGCCCGGCGCAGTCGCGCCGGCGGTACGCCTCCCAGCCCTCCCGGAACTCGGCCGCCGCGAGCAGTGCGTGCGCGAGCTGTCGGGCAACCATTCCGCTCGCGGGCAGCCGGCGCGCGGCGTCGCGATACAGGTCGATCGCCGTCCCGTGGCCGTGGCGCGCGGCGCGCACGCGCCCGAGCAGCACGACCGACCACTCGTCGGCCGGGTCGTCGGCAAGGGCCGCTGCGAGCACCGGCTCGGCCGCGTCGTACAGGCCGAGGCGAAAGAGCGCCCGGGCGTGCATGTACCGTGCGCCCGGGTAGCGCGGATCGATCGCCGCCGCGCGGCGGAACGCGTCGAGCGCGGCATGCAGATCCCCCTCTTTCTCGAGCACCTTGCCGATATTGAAGTGCGCCTCGGCGTACGCGGGCCGCGCGCGCACCGCCTTGCGCAGCGCGCCGAGCGCCTCGTCGAACGCCCCCCGCTCGGCGTGCGCGACGCCCAGCAGGTTCAGGTAGTCGGCGTGGTTGCGGGCCGCCTCGAC
Organism: uncultured Enterobacteriaceae bacterium; assembly: GCA_964543155.1. GTDB lineage: Bacteria > Pseudomonadota > Gammaproteobacteria > Burkholderiales > SG8-39 > JAGVSZ01. The sequence continues at coordinate 3,576 of CAZIXQ010000230.1, read as the reverse complement.
CGCCCGGGCGATGAGCGCAAGCGCCCCTTCGGGATCCGCGCGCGCGAGCGCGATCCGGCCGAGGAGGGCCCAAGCGTAGTGCTCGCGCGGGCTGACCTGGACGATCGCGCGCAGGGTCGGCTCGGCGTCCTCGAGCCGGCCGGCCGCAAGACAGCGATCGACTTCCGCCCGGAGCGCGCGGATCTCCGCGGGTGCGGTCATCGGGCACCCGCTCCCAAGGAAGGAAAGGCTATGGTTGCGAGCGACGCGCGCCTTGCAAATCCCGGCGCGGGATCCGCGCACCACGCCCGCCAGATCGCCCGGTACGCCGCTTCCAGCGTCCGCGCGAAGCCGGCCCCGTCGAGCAGCGGCGAGGCGGAGAGCCGATCGCGCAGCGCGGCGCGCAGCGCGGCCAGGCGCTCCGGCGCGCGCGCGGCCTGCGCCGCGATCGCGACGTACTCGTCGGGCGTGCGCGCGACGAACTCGTCGAGCCCGACTTCCGCGAGCAGGCTCGTGCCCATCCGTGCCATGTAGCGATCCCCGGACAGCGTGACGAACGGGACCCCCATCCAGAGTGCGTGGCAGCTGGTCGCGCCGCCGTTGTAGGGAAAGGTGTCGAGCGCGAGGTCGATCTCGCCGTGCAGGGCGAGGAAGTCGGCGAGCGGCATCCGGGGCCGGAACGCGAGCCGCGCGGGCGCGATCCCGTGGGCGGCGAACGCCGCGGCGAGCCCGCGCTGCACGCCCGGATCGCCCGCATTGCCGATGAGCAGGCGTGCGCCGGGCGCGGCGGCGAGGACGCGCGACCACAGCGCGACGACCTCGCCATTGACCTTGGCGAGATGATTCAGGCACGCAAAGGTGAACGCGTTGCCGCCGAGCGCCGGCGCCGGCGCGACTGGCGGCGCGTCGGCCTGCGGCTCGAAGACCGTGACCCAGGGCAGCCGCACGAGCACCTCGCTGTAGCCCGGCTCGTCCGCGCCCGGCGGGTCGGCGCGCGCGTCGGTGAGCCGGCAGTCCATCGCCTCGAGCCCGGTCGAGGTCACGTAGCCGAGCCACGCGACCTGCGCCGGCGCGGGCTTGCGCGCGAAGACCCCCAGCCGGTTGAGCGCGGTGTGGCCGGCGAGATCGACGAGAACGTCGATGCCGTGCGCGCGCACCAGCGCGGCGACCGCGTCGTCGCTCATCCCCGCGATCCGGTGCCACTCGCGGACCGCCGCGCGCAGCCGCGCGGTCACCGCGTCCTCGACCGCGTTGTTCGCGTAGCAGACGACCTCGACCCGCCCGGCATCGTGGTGCGCGAGCACCGGCGCCAGCGAGTACGCCATCGCGTGGCTGCGAAAGTCACCCGACACGTAGCCGATCCGCAGCCGCCGCTCGGGATCCCGCGCGTTCCCGTGCGCCGGCCAGCGCCCGCGCAGCGGCGCTTCCAGCCATTCGCCGAAGCGCCGGTGCTCCGCGAGGATCTCGGCGATCGGCGCGTCCGGAAGGTAGTTGAGGCACGCGAGGAGGTTGCTCCGCGCCGGGCCGTACTGCGGCTCGAGGGCGATCGCGCGCCGGCACCACTCCACCGCGCGCGCCATGTCGCCGCGCAGGCGGAGCGCGACCGCCACGTTGTTGGCAGCGGACGCCGAGTCCGGGCGCAGCGCCGCGCACCGTTCGAGCTGCCCGAGCGCTTCGTCGCCCCGGCCGGCCGCCAGCAGCGCAAGTCCGAGGCCCGAGAGCGCGTCGACGTGGTCGGGCGCGATCGCGAGCGCCGCCTCGAAGGTCGCGATCGCCTCCGCCTCGCGCCCGCGCGCCCGGAGCACGCCGCCGAGGCGGGCGAGACAATCGGGCGAGCGCGGCGCGAGCCCCGCCGCGCGCCGCGCCGCCGCCTCGGCCTCGTCGAGCGCGCCCTGCGTCTCCAGGAGGAGCGCGAGGTTCGCGTGTGCCTCGGCGAGGCCGGGCTGCATGCCGATCGCGGCCTCGAGGCTCGCGCGTGCCTCGTCGAGCCGACCGAGCGCCTGCAGCGCGAGGCCGAGGTTGTTGGCGACCCGCGCATCGTCCGGCGCAGCCGCGCGCGCCGTCCGCAGGGCCGCAGCGCCCTCCTCCGGCCGCCCGGCGAGCCGCAGCGCCATACCGAGATTGTTGTGGGCGTCGGCATCGCGGGGCGCGCGCGCGATCGCGGCGCGGAACGCCTCGATCGCCTCGTCGCGGCGGCCCCCCGCCTCGAGCGTGACGCCAAGCTCGTTCTGCGCCGCCGGATTCGCGGGATCGAGCGCCGCCGCCCGCCGCAATGCCTGCGCCGCGTCGTCGTAACGGCCGAGCCGCCGCAGCGCGAGCCCCAGGTTGAACCACGCCTCGGCGTACGCCGGCCGTTCGCGCACGGCGCGCCGGAACGCGTCGGCCGCCGCCTCGGCCTGTCCCGCGCCGGCGCAGGCAATGCCGAGCGTCAGGAGGTAGGCGGGCTCCCGCCGCGCCGCCGCGAGCGCCGCGCGGGCGCGCTCGACGGCGAGTTCGAACCGCCCCTGCCGCACCGCAATGACCGCCAGCGCGTGGAGCGCCCCGTGGTCCCGCGGGGCCTCGGCCACGATGCGCGCCAGCGCCTGCTCGGCCTCGTCGAGCCGGCCCGCCGCCAGGCTCGCTTCGGCCCAGCGCACGAGATCCGCGTACGCCCGCTCGGTGAGCACCGGCCCGCCGGCGCGCTACTTCCCGAACTGCTGGGTGAAGCGCGCGAACTCGTCGAGCTTCGCGCGCGCCGCGCCGCTCTTGATCGTCTCGAAGGCCGCCTCGACGCCGTCCTCGAGGCTCGCCGCCTTGCCGGCGACGTAGATCGCCGCGCCGGCGTTGAGCGCCACGATGTCGCGCGCGGCCCCCTGCTTGTTCTCGAGCGCGGCGAGCACGAGCGCGCGCGACTCCTCGACGTTCGCCACGCGCAGGGCGCGCGGGTCGTGCACCGGCAATCCGACCTTCTCGGGGTGGAACAGGTACTCGTTCACCCGCCCGTCCTTCAGCTCGCCGATCATCGTCTGCCCGCTGATCGAGATCTCGTCGAGCCCCTCGGTGCCGTAGACGGTCATCGCGTGGCGGGCCTCGAGCCGCTGCAGCACGCGGATCTGGATGCCGACCAGGTCGGGATGGAACACGCCCATCAGCTGGGTCGGCGCCATCGCCGGATTGGTGAGCGGACCGAGGATGTTGAAGATCGTGCGCACGCCGAGCTCGCGCCGCACCGGGGCAGCGTGCTTCATCGCGGCATGGTGGCTGGGCGCGAACATGAACCCGATGCCGACCTCGTCGATGCAGCGCCCGACCTCGTCGGGCGCGAGGTCGATCTTCACGCCGAGCGCCTCCATCACGTCCGCGCTGCCGGATTTCGACGAGACGGCGCGGTTGCCGTGCTTCGCGACGCGCGCGCCGGCCGCGGCGCAGACGAACGTCGCCGCGGTGGAGATGTTGAACGTGTGCGCCGCGTCGCCGCCGGTGCCGACGACGTCGACCAGGTTCCCGGGATCCTTCGTGTGCACCTTGGCCGCGAGCTCGCGCATCACCTGGGCCGCCGCGGTGATCTCGCCGATCGTCTCCTTCTTCACGCGCAGCCCGGTGATGATCGCCGCGATC
>CAZIXQ010000229.1:0-6488 GCA_964543155.1 uncultured Enterobacteriaceae bacterium | reverse complement strand
GAAAGGGGCGGTGGAGATATTAACGCGACTCAATCTCATTCGCAAACCACCTGAACACATATTAGGTGCGACTCCCCCGCAAGTATTTGCTCTAGCTCAAAAATTCAGCCGACGGGCACCGTCGAACCGCTCGGTCCAGTAGCGGATGTCCATCTCCTCAATGCGAACCGCGCCTCCACTGGAGGGGGCGTGGACGAACCGGGAGGCGCCGAGGTAGATCCCGACGTGCGAAAACGGGCGGCGCTGGGTGTTGTAGAAGACGAGGTCGCCGGCCTGCAGTTGGCCCCGCGCGACGGGCAGGCCGACGCGGGCGAGGTCGTAGGTGCTGCGGGGCAGGCGAAGTTGTGCAGCGCGGTCATAGACGTATGCGACCAGACCCGAGCAATCGAATCCGGTCTCGGGCGAGTCTCCCCCGGCGGCGTACCGGGTGCCGACCAGCGCGAGGGCGAGGATTGTCGCGTCAGTCGCATTGCCGGCATCTCCGGGCAATTCGGCGGCCGCGGGCGCGCGGGTTTGCGGAGCTGGGTCCGGCGCACGCGATCCCACTGCACAGCCGGCCAGTCCGACAGACGCAAAAATCAAGATAAACATTGCGTTGGCGCGCATAGCTCAGGTACTTTAGAAGAGATGGAAACCCCTGTAAAGCGGGCGTCGGCGCGTGAACCGATAGAACGTGCGTACTGCTGCTCGGGTGCACGGCGCGACCGTGCGCGCCGTGTCGGCGGCCGCGTTAGTCTCTCGTCGTCGCCGTGTGCTCCCCGGATGGACCGATGAAGGGCCTGCTCGTCGCACTGCTCGTCGCCTGCGGATTCGCCGCGCGCGCGGCCGCGGACGAGGTGGAGGTCGTTCAGCTCAGCTACCGCACCGCCGAGCAGCTGATTCCGACCTTGCGCCCGCTCGTCGAGCCGGGCGGTGCGTTGACCGGACAGCGCAACATGCTGGTCATCCGCGCGAGCCGCGCGAACATCGCGCAGATCAAGCAGGTCGTGGCGACGCTCGACACCCAGCCCCGCCGGCTGCTGATCTCGGTGCGGCAGGACGCCGCGGGCGCCTTCACCGAGCGCGGCGCGGGGGTCTCGGGCACGATCGCCAGCGGCAATGCGCGCGTCGGGATCAACGAGCCGCCGCGCGCCCGGTCCGGCGTGTCGGCGGGGATATACGAGTCGCACGGCGCGGGATCCGACCGGATGACGAGCCAGGTGCAGGCCCTCGAAGGCAGTCCGGCATATGTCGCCACGGGGCAGTCGATGCCGGTTCGCAGCACGGTCGTCACGCCCGCCCCGGGTGGGGGCAGCGTCGTGCAGAGCACGACGACGTTCCAGACCGCCGCGAGCGGCTTCTACGTCACGCCGCGCCTGTCCGGCGATCGCGTCGTGCTCGAGATCGCGCCGCAACGCGCGGTGCCCGGCCCGCAGGGTTCGGTGAATGTCCAGCAGGTCGTCACGACCGCGAGCGGGCGGCTCGGCGAATGGATCGAACTCGGGGGCGTCGCGCAGTCCGCGGCCGGGTCGCAATCGGGGGTGCTCCAGGGCGCGAGCGGGGTGCGCGCCGCCAGCACGAGCGTCTGGGTTCGCGTCGACGAGATCCGGTGAGGGGGCCCGGGACGAGCGTCGGCGATCTGGACGCGACGCTCGCCGCGATCTTCGCCCCGGACGGGCCGCTCAGCCGGGTCTTGCCCGGTTACCGCGCGCGCGCGCAGCAGCGCGAGATGGCCGCGCGGGTCGGGCAGGCGATCCGGGAACGCCGCGTCCTCCTCGCCGAGGCAGGGACGGGCACCGGAAAGACGGTGGCGTACCTCGTGCCGGCACTCCTCGGCGGCGGAAAGGTGATCATCTCCACCGGCACCAAGACGCTCCAGGACCAGCTGTTCCGGCGCGATCTGCCCGCAGTGCGCGCGGCGCTCGAGGTGCCGGTCACCGCGGCGGTGTTGAAGGGGCGTGCCAATTACGTCTGTCCCTATCACCTCGGACGGAACCTGAACGACGCGCGCCTGCCCTCGCGCGCGGCGGCCGCGGACCTGCACTCGATCGCGCGGTTCGCGCGCCGCACGCGCACCGGCGACAAGGCCGAGCTCGGCGTCGTCGCCGAGGATTCTCCCGCTTGGGCGGCGGCCACCTCCACGCGCGAGAACTGCCTCGGCGCAAAGTGTCCGGACTACGGGTCGTGCTTCGTCATGCAGGCGCGCCGCGACGCGCTTGCCGCGGACGTCGTGGTGGTGAACCACCACCTCTTCTTCGCCGACGTGGTGCTCAAGGACGAGGGGATGGCCGAGCTGCTGCCGGCCTGCAACACCGTCGTCCTCGACGAGGCGCACCAGCTCCCGGAGACCGCGAGCGATTTCTTCGGCGAGTCCGTGTCCACCGGGCAGGTGCTCGACCTCTGCCGCGACACGCTGGCCGAGGCGCTTGCCTCGGCACCCGACGTCCGCGAGCTGCCGGACGGGGTGCGCGGGCTCGACAAGGCCGCGCGCGACCTGCGGCTCGCCGTGCCACGCAAGGAGGCGCGCATTCCCGCCGCGGTGCTGGAACAGGACGGCGCGTTCGCGCAGGCGGTCGAGCGCCTGTCGCGCGCAACCGCGGTGCTGCACGACGGGCTCGCGGCGCTCGCCGAGCGCAGCGAAGGGCTCGCGAACTGTGCGCGACGCGCAGGGGAGATGACGGAGCGCCTCGCGCGCTGGGCCGACACGGAAGGCGCGGGGGTGATCCGCTGGGTCGAGGTGTTCACCCAGGCGGCGGCGCTGCGCATGACCCCGCTCTCGATCGCCGGGCCGTTCCGGCGCCAGCTCGAGGGGCCGCCGCGCGCCTGGATCCTCACCTCGGCCACGCTCGCGGTGCGCGGGGACTTCAGCCACTACCGTGACGAGCTCGGTCTGGCGGACGCCGACACCGCCTGCTGGGACAGTCCCTTCGATTACGCCGCCAATGCGCTCGTCTACCTGCCGCCGGCGCTGCCGCTGCCGAACAGCGCCGAGCACACCGACGCGGTCGTCGACGCGACGGTGCCGGTGCTCGCGGCGAGCGGCGGGCGCGCGTTCGTGCTCTTCACCTCGCTGCGCGCGATGCGCCAGGCGCACGCGCGGCTCGCCGAGCGCTTGCGCGCGACGGGCCTCGACCTGCCGCTCCTCCTGCAAGGGGAGGGCTCACGCAGCGAGCTGCTCGAGCGGTTCCGCCGCCTCGGCAACGGCGTGCTCGTGGCGAGCGCGTCGTTCTGGGAGGGCGTCGACGTGCGCGGCGAGGCGCTCTCGGTCGTGGTGATCGACAAGCTGCCGTTCGCGCCGCCCGACGACCCCGTGCTCGCCGCACGCCTCGAGCACCTGCGCCGGGCGGGACGCAACCCGTTCGTGGAGTACCAGGTGCCGCACGCGGCGATCGCGCTCAAGCAGGGCGCCGGCCGGCTGATTCGCGACGAACACGATCGGGGCGTGCTCGTGCTGTGCGACCCGCGCCTGCTCTCGAAAGGGTACGGTCGCCAGCTCCTCGACAGCCTTCCGCCGATGCCGCGCACGCGCTCGATTGCGGACGTCGCCGCGTTCTTCGCTCGCGCGGCGAAGTAGGATGGTCCTCCGCTAGAATCCGGCGCTCGGCGCGGCTGCGCGCACACTGGAGGGCGAGCGATGAAGGTCCTGATCACCGGCGGCGGCGGCTTCATCGGTTATCGTCTCGCGCGCAGGCTTCTCGAGCGCGGCACGCTCGCGGGGCCCGACGGCAAGCCGGCTGCGATCAGCGCGATCAAGCTCCTCGACGGCGCGTTCCCGCCCAGTTGCGACCCGCGGCTCGAGTGCGTGCAGGGCGATCTGTCGGCGCCCGGATTGATCGACGAGGTGCTCGACCGGGACACCACTGCGGTGTTCCACCTCGCGGCGGTGGTGAGCGCGGGCGCGGAGGCCGACTTCGACCTCGGGTATCGCGTGAATCTCGACGGGACACGTTTCCTGCTGGAGGCCTGCCGCCGGCTGGCGCGCGCGCCGCGGCTCGTGTTCGCGAGCTCCGTCGCCGCCTTCGGCGGCGAGCTGCCCGAGGTGCTCGATGACGCGACCACGCCCAACCCGCAGACCTCCTACGGCACGCAGAAGGTGATCGGCGAGTATCTCGTCACCGACTACACGCGGAAGGGATTCCTCGACGGACGCAGCCTGCGCCTGCCGACGATCGTCGTGCGCCCCGGGAAGCCGAATCTCGCCGCCTCCTCGTTCGCGAGCAGCATTTTCCGCGAGCCGCTGAACGGCGTGGTCGCCGAGTGCCCGGTGCCGGAGTCGACCGGCGTGTGGCTGCTGTCGCCGCGCAAGGTCGTGGAGGCGTTCATCCACGCCCACGACCTCCCGTCGACCGCCTGGGGCGTCAACCGGGTGCTCAACCTGCCGGGCATCACGGTGTCGGTGGCCGAAGGCGTCGCGGCGCTGGCACGCATCGCGGGCGAGGCGGTCGCCGCGCGGGTGCGGTTCAAGCCGGACGACCGGATCAACCGCATCGTGCAGGGCTGGCCGGTGCGGTTTCGCACGCCGCGCGCGGTGGCGATGGGATTCGGCGCCGACCCGGACATCGACACGGTGATCCGCGCGTACATCGCCGACGAGGGCGTGCGGGTTTCCTGAGCGCGGGCCCGCTCCGGCGGACGAGGGGGTCGGCGCCGAGTCAGTGACGGCGGGCGGGCCGCCCCGTCAGGCGCGCGCGGCGCCCGGCTACTTCCAGAGCTGCCACCAGGACTTGTCGTTGCGCACGTGGGTGCCGCTCAGCCACGGGCTCTTGGGAAAGTTCTTCACCAGGACGCGCTCGGCGTCCGCGCGCAGGTCCTTCATGCCCATCGCGCCGTACGCCTGGACCATGATGTAGAGCGCCTCCTCCACGGCCGGTGCTTCCGGATAGGTCTTGACCGCGAACTGGGCGCGATTCGCCGCCGCCAGGTAGGCGCCACGCCGCATGTAATAGCGCGCGACGTGCACTTCGTGGGACGCGAGCGCGTTCACGAGGTAGTTCATCCGCGCCATCGCGTCGGGCGTGTACTTGCTGTCTGGAAAGCGCGTCACGAGGTCCTTGAACGCGGCGAACGACTCCCGCGCCGACCGCGGGTCGCGCTCGGTCGGGTCCTGGTCGGCGAAGCGCGAGAGGATGTTCTGGTCCTCGTAGAAGTTGACGATGCCCTTGAGGTAGTACGCGTAGTCGACGCTCGGATGGTTCGGGTGCAGCTTGATGAACCGGTCGCAGGCGGCGACCGCGGAGGCCGGATCGTTCTCGCGGTAGTACGCGTAGGCGATCTCGAGCTGGGCCTGCTGGGCGTAGCGCCCGAAGGGGTAGCGCGCCTCGAGCCGTTCGAAGTACCTCACCGCCCGGGCGTAGTCGCTCTCGGCCATCGCCTCCTTCGCCTCGGTGTAGAGGCGCTGGGCCGACCAGCTCGCGGTCTCGTCCGCGCTCGTGTCGAAGCGCAGCTTGTCGCATCCCGAGACCAGCAGAGCGAGGACAAACGCTACACTAACGATGGAAATGCGCACCATGGCAGCTGCCGGGCGAAGTGACGCGGGGGATTATAGTCCGACCGCCGAGCGGTCCATCCCCCGCGAGCTGGCGGGGCTGCGGCTCGACCAGGCCCTCGCGCGCGTCTATCCGGAGCACTCGCGCAGCCGGCTGCAGGCCTGGGTGCGCGCGGGGCGCGTGCTTCTCGACGCACGTCCTGCCGCCGACGTCACGCGCAAGGTCTGGGGGGGTGAACGGGTGGCGCTCGCCGCGCCCGCGGCCGAGCACGACGCCACGCACGCCGAAGCAATCCCGCTCCCGATCGTCTACGAGGACGATGCGCTCCTGGTGATCGACAAGCCGGCCGGGCTCGTGGCGCACCCGGGCGCCGGCAACCGCCGGGGGACGATGCTGAACGCGCTGCTCCATCACGCGCCGGCGCTCGCGCGCGTGCCGCGCGCCGGCATCGTCCACCGCCTCGACAAGGACACGAGCGGCCTGCTGGTGGTCGCGAAGACGCTCGAGGCCCACACCGATCTCGTCCGCCAGCTCGCCGCGCGCACCGTGACGCGCGAGTACCGCGCGATCGTCCACGGACAGATGTCCGGAACGGGCGTGGTCGACGCGCCGATCGGCCGTCATCCGGTCGCGCGCACCCGCATGGCGGTGACCGCGCGCGGCCGCGCTGCGCGTACGCATTACCGGGCGGTCGAGCAGCTCGCGGCCGCGACCCTGGTCGCGCTGACGCTGGAGACCGGACGTACCCACCAGATCCGCGTCCACATGCGCTCGATCGGGCATCCGCTCGTCGGGGACCCGACTTACGGCCGGCGCCACGGCGCCGCGGGTGCTGCGGCAGACTTTCCGCGCCAGGCGCTGCACGCCGCGCGGCTCGCGCTCGTGCATCCGGTGACGCGCGCGCGGCACGAGTGGTCGTCTGCGCTGCCGGCGGACATGCGCACGCTGCTCGCGAGCCTGCGGTGAGCGCAGCGGCGCCGCACGACTGGATCGTGCCGGACTGGGACGCACCGCCGGCGGTGC
>CAZIXQ010000228.1:0-6531 GCA_964543155.1 uncultured Enterobacteriaceae bacterium | reverse complement strand
ACCCGGTGTGGTTCTGCGTGCTGTTCCTGGTCATGATCCAGACGAGCTACCTCACGCCGCCGATGGCCCCGGCGATCTTCTACCTGCGGGCGGTGGCGCCGGAGGCGATCACCATCCGCCACATGTATCGCGGGGTCGTGCCCTTCATCGTTCTGCAGTGCGTGACGCTCGTGACCGTCATGGCGTTTCCGGCAGTCGTGACCTGGCTGCCGACGGTCATGCTGCAGTTCCGGTAGGCACGCGCAGCGGCGACACCCGCGCCAATCGCCGCGCCGCCCACCGCGCAACGCGCGTTGTGCGCCGCCGCACGCGAGCCCCGCACGGCGCCACGCGGGGTTGACCCCGATCAAATCCGCATCCGAAAAGCGTTGACGCCCGCCCTCCGGGACGTAACATATCAGTTACATACCAGCGCTCGCGCGGGGAGGGAGCGATGTCGGCGGCGATCGAGACGGTCAGGGACTGGGTGATCCGCGGCAAGAAGAACGAGGCGGTCGAAGCGGTGCGCGCGGCGCTCGCCGCGGGCGCAGATCCGGGGGCGATCATGAAGGACGGCCTGATCGCCGCGATGTCGGTGGTCGGGGAGAAGTACTCGAGCGGCGAGTTCTTCCTGCCGCAGATGATGATCGCCGCGCGGGCGATGACCGAGGCGATCACCGTGCTCAAGCCGCACCTCGTCGGCGCGGCGGCCGAGAAGAAGGGCAAGGCGCTGGTCGGCACCGTCGCCGGCGACATCCACGACATCGGCAAGAACATCGTGAAGATGATGATGGAGGGCGCCGGCTACGAGGTGGTCGACCTGGGCGTGGACGTCGCGCCCGAGAAGTTCGTGGCGGCGGTGCAGGGCGAGGCGCCGCGCTTCGTGCTGATGAGCGCGCTCATCACGCTGACGATGGAGAGCATGCGCCGCACGATCGCCGCGCTGAACGCGGCGGGCGTGCGCGGGCGGGTGCTCGTCGGCGTCGGCGGCGCGCCCCTCACCCAGAAGTTCGCCGACGAGATCGGCGCCGACTTCTACGGCGAGGACGCCTACGCCTGCGTCCAGACCTGCAACCGGCTGCTGCAGTAGGCGCGGGGAGGGAGGCCATGATGACACCGAGACAACGCGTGCTCGCCGCGCTGCGGCGCGAGCAGCCCGACCAGGTCCCCTGGATCGAGAACGACATCGAGGAGGAGATCCAGGTGAAGGTGATGGGGGGGCGCACCGACTACACGCCCGGGGAGCTGTGCCGCGCGCTCGGCATGGACGGCTTCGGCTATCACTTCCCGAGCGGGCAGCAGGCCTCCGACGGGCAGTCGATCCAGACCACCGGGACGACCGGCAAGGAGGCCTGGTACGCGCCCAAGCGCATCACGTTCGACTTCGTGCCGCCCTGGATCGCCGAGATGGGCACCGACGCGAAGACGGGCCGCACGTACGTGAAGCACGGCCTGCTGACCGACCGCGACTCGCTCAGGTACTTCGACCAGTTCCTGCCCGACCCCGACCATCCCGGCCGCTACGACCAGGTCGCCGAGTGGCTCGCGAAGTACCGGGAGGACTACGCGGTCTTCGCGCGCATCCGGCTCGGCAGCGCGAGCACGTTCGAGAGCATGGGGCTCGACGTCTTCTCGATCATGATGTACGACGACCCCGACCTCGTGAAGGAGGTCCACCGGCGCTTCTCGGAGTGGTCGGCGCGCGTCGTGCAGCACCTCAACAGGATGGACTTCGACTTCATCTGGGCGAACGACGACCACGCCGACACCAAGGCCCCTTGGGTCAACATGGAAATGTGGGAGGAGTTCTTCAAGCCCTACCAGCTGATGGTGGCCAACGAGATCAGGAAGCCCTGGATCTTCCACAGCGACGGCAACCTGTTCCCGATCCTCGACGGGCTGCTCCAGCTCGGCATGCACGGCATCCACCCGGTGCAGCCCTCGGCGATGGACATCAACGAGCTGAAGGCGAAATACGGACACCGCGTATGCATCGTCGGCAACATCGACCTCGACTACACCCTGCCGCGCGGCACCGAGGCGGAGGTGGAGGCCGAAGTGCGCGACCGCATCGAGAAGGTGGGCAAGGGCGGCGGGTACATGATCTCGAGCGCGAACAGCATCACCGACTACTGCAAGGTCGAGAACGTCTGGGCGATGTCGCGCGCGATCCGGAAGTACGGGAAGTACGCCTGACCGGGCGGTGCCGCGATGCTGATCGTCGCCGAACGGATCAACGCCTCGCGCAAAGCGGTCCGCGCGGCGCTGGAGGCGCAGGACGCGCACGCGATCCAGCAGGAGGCGCTCGCGCAGGCCGCCGCCGGCGCACACTACATCGACGTGAACGGCGGGACCTTCCCGGGGCGCGAGGCAGAGCTCCTGTGCTGGCTGGTCGACGTGGTGCAAGCGGTGACCGAGCGGCCGCTCTGCCTCGACTCGCCCGACGCGAGCGCGCTCGCCGCCGCGCTGCCGCGGGTGAAGACCCGCCCGGTGATGCTCAACTCGATCAACCTCGAGCGCGACCGGTTCGAACGAGTGCTGCCGCTCGCGGTCGAGCATCGCGCGAAGCTGATCGCGCTGTGCCAGGGCGAAGGCGTCCCCGCCTCGAGCGCGGAACAGAAGATCGGGCTCGCGCGAACGCTCGCCGAGCGGCTCATGCGCGCCGGCATCCCGGCCGACGACCTCTACATCGACCCGCTGGTCTTCCCGCTCGGCACCGACCCGGCGTCGGGCACGGCGACGCTGGATGCGCTCGGGCAGATCATGCGCGAGTACCCCGGCATCCACACGATCTGCGGGCTGACGAACGTCTCGCACGGGCTGCCGGCGCGCAAGCTCGTGAACCGCACCTTCCTCGTGGCGGCGATGGGGCGCGGCATGGACGCCGCCATCGTCGATCCTACCGACGCCCAGCTCATGGCCGCGATCCACGCGGCCGAGGCGGTGCTCGGGCGCGACGAGTACTGCATGGGCTTCATCGAGGCGTTCCGGGACGGACGGGTCGCGGCCTAGGCCGCCCGAGGCCCGCATGCCCCGCGTCGTCTTCCACCCCGACTCGCGCACCGCCGAAGTGCCGCGCGGCGAGCGACTGCTCACCGCGGCGTGGAAGGCCGGCGTCGGCATCAAGTCGGTCTGCGGCGGCCGCGGCAAGTGCGGCAGCTGCCTCGTCGAGGTGGATGCCACAGCCACCGCGGCCGACGCGCTGACCCCGCTCACCGACGCGGAGCGCGCCCTCCTGCCCGCCGATTCGCAGGGACACGACTATCGCCTCGCCTGCCTGTGCGACGTGCGCGGCGACGTGGCGATCGCGGTGCCGCCCGAGAGCCAGGCGGTGCGCAGCGCGCCGCGCAAGCCCTACACGGTGACCCGCGTCGCGGCACGCCCGATCGTGACGCGCGTGACCGCCGCGATCGAGCCCGCGCGCATGGAGGCACCGAGCGCGCTCGCCGAGCGCCTCGCGCGCGGGATCGCCCGCTCGACGCGCGCGCGCAGGCCGGCGCTGCCGGTGGACGTGGTCGCCGACTACTCGCTGCGCGACGGCTTCGACGCCGCGCGCGAGGCCACCGCGACGCTGTTCGCCGACCGCCACGTGATCCAGGTCCGGCCCGGGCGCCACGACGGTCTCTACGGCGTGGCGATCGACGTCGGCACGACCTCGGTTGCGGTGTTCCTGTGCGACCTCGCGCGTGGCGACATCGTCGCGATGCGCACCGCGGGCAACCCGCAGGCGATCTTCGGCGAGGACGTCATCTCGCGCATGACGCACGTGCAGCAGGACCCGGCGGCGCTCGCGACCATGCGGCGGATGCTGGTGGACGAGCTGAACCGGCTGGTCGCCGAGGCGGCGGCCGAGGGCGGCGTGCCCCCCGACGACATCGTCGACGCGGTCGCGGTCGGCAATCCGACGATGCAGCACATCCTGCTCGGCGTGAACCCCGAGCCGCTCGGCCGCGGGCCGTACCTGCCGGTGTGGTCCGACGGCGTGGAGGTCGAGGCGCGGAGCCTGGGCCTCGCGATCGTCCCGCAGGCGCGCGTGTTCGTCTTCCCGATGGTGTCGGGCTACATCGGCGGCGACACGCTGGCGGCCGTCCTGACGCGCGACGCGGAGTTCTACCGCGGCAACCAGCTTCTCGTGGACGTCGGCACCAACGGCGAGGTCGTCCTGTCGCGCGACGGCGAGCTCACCGCGACCTCCTGCGCCACCGGTCCGGTCTACGAAGGCGCGCACATCCGCTGCGGCGTGCGTGCGGCGCCGGGCGCGATCGAGCGCGTGTGGGTCGAGCCGGACGGCCGCATCCGCTGGTCGGCGATCCGCGCCGCCGACGGTGGCGGCGACCCGCGGCCGGTCGGCCTGTGCGGCTCGGGCGTCATCTCGAGCGTCGCCGCCTTCGTGGGCGCCGGCCTGATCGAACCCGGCGGCGCGATCGCCCCGCCCGGGCGGCACCCCCAGGTGCGCGCCGGCGCGAGCGGCCGCGCCGAGGAGATCGTGCTCGTCTCGCCGCCGTTCGCGCGCACCGGGCGCGACATCGTGCTCACGCAAAAGGACGTGCGCAACGTGCAGCTCGGCAAGTCGGCGCTGCGCGCGGGCATCGAGATCCTGCTCGCCGAATGCGGCGTGAAGCGCCTCGATCGCATCCTGCTCGCCGGGACGTTCGGCAACCACCTCGAGCCCGACGACATCCTGCGCATCGGGCTCGTGCCGCCGATCCCGGTCGAGCGCGTGCGGTCGATCGGCAACGCGGCCGGGGACGGCGCGCGCATGGCGCTCTTCAACCGCGGCCACCGCCGCCGCGCCGCGACGCTGGCGAAGCGGCTGCGCGTCCTGGAGCTGTCCGGCCGCGCGGACTTTCAGGAGCTGTTCGTGACCCACACCGCGCTCGCGTCCGAACCGGACGCGGCGCTGGCGGCCTGAGGCGCGCGCAGTGCTCGCGATGCGGCGCTACGCGGTCCGGCACCCGCGCCTGTTCGCGGGGATCTATCGCGCGCTCGAGTCGACGCTGCGGGCGGCGGGACCGCTCGTGCGCGCGATCGGCCGCGATCGGCTCGAGCGCCCGGCCGCCGGGGTGGAGCGAGCGGTAAAGACGTTCCTGTTCGACTGCCGGATGTGCGGCGCCTGCGCCCTCGCCGCGACCGGGATGTCGTGCCCGATGAACTGCCCGAAGCAGCTGCGCAACGGGCCGTGCGGCGGCGTGCGGCAGGACGGCGGGTGCGAAGTCCACCCGGACATGCAGTGCGTCTGGCTCGAGGCGTGGCGCGGTGGCGAGCGCACGGCCGCCGGCGCGCTGCCGGCGGCGATCAACGCGCCGGTGGAGCACGACCGCGCCGGCACCTCGACCTGGCTGCGGATCGCCGACGGCACCCATCGTGCGAACGAACTCGCCCCGGCTTCGCCGCCGCGTCCCGGGGGCAGCCGGCTCGAGCGCCTGTTCGAGCGCGGCGAATTCGTGGTCACCGCGGAGTTCTCGCCGCCCGACTCGGCCGATCCGGCCGACGTGCGCGTGCGGCTCGAGCCGTTCCGCGGCTTCGTCGACGCGCTCAACGTGACCGACGCGTCCGGCGCGAACTGCCACATGTCGAGCCTCGGCGTGTCGGTGCTGCTCCTGCAGGCGGGCTGCGAGCCGGTGATGCAGATCTCCTGCCGCGACCGCAACCGCATCGCGATCCAGGGCGACATCCTCGGCGCGGCGGCGCTCGGCGTGCGCAACCTGCTGTGCCTCTCGGGCGACCACGTGTCGAACGGCGACCATCCCGGCGCGAAGCACGTGGGCGACCTCGACGCGGTCACGCTGCTCGCGGTCGCGCGCACGATGCGCGACGAGGCCCGGTTCCTCTCCGGGCGCAGGCTCACGACGGCGCCGCGGCTCTTCCTCGGCGCGGCGGACAATCCGTCGGCGCCGCCTGCGCAGGCGCGCCTCGCGCGGCTCGAGAAGAAGCTCGCCGCCGGCGCGCAGTTCGTGCAGACGCAGTACTGCTTCGACCTCGAGCGCCTCGAGCGGTACATGGCGCTGGTGCGCGCGGCCGGCCTGCACGAGCGCATCCGCATCCTGGCCGGCATCGGCCCGATCCCCTCGGCGAAGACCGCGCGCTGGCTGCGCGCGCGCGTCCCGGGCGTGCACATCCCGGACGAGATCGTCGCGCGGCTGGAGCGCGCGGCCGACCCGCGGGCGGAGGGCAAGCGCGTCTGCGTCGAGCTCATGCGGCGCATCCGCGAGATCCCCGGCATCGCCGGCGTGCACGTGATGGCGCCGCGCCAGGACCACCTCGTGCCCGAGCTCGTCGCGGAGTCCGGCGTGCTCGGGCAACGCGCGCCGCTGTTCCGCCGCCGCGAAGAGGCGGAGGCGCTGTGAAGCACGGCCGCCCGCTCGTCGTGCTCGCCTGCGGCGTGCTCGAGGACCTGCTCGGCAAGCGCCTGCCGCGCGATGTGCCGGTCACGTGGATGGACGTCGTCCTGCACAACTCGCCGAAAAAGCTGTCGGTGGCGCTTAACGAGAGGCTCGAAGCGCTGCCCGAACCGAGCACCGTGCTCCTCGGCTACGGGCTCTGCGGCAACGG
>CAZIXQ010000227.1:0-6556 GCA_964543155.1 uncultured Enterobacteriaceae bacterium | reverse complement strand
AGCTGTCGACCTACTTCCGCATCAACACGCAGGAGTCGGGGCAGTTCGAGCGCACCCTGATCGTGGCCGAGGAGGGCGCGTACGTCTCCTACCTCGAGGGGTGCACCGCGCCGCAGTTCGACACCAACCAGCTGCACGCCGCGGTGGTCGAGCTCGTCGCGCTGGACGACGCCGAGATCAAGTACTCGACGGTGCAGAACTGGTACGCGGGCGACGAGAACGGCAAGGGCGGAATCTACAACTTCGTCACCAAGCGCGGCCTGTGCAAGGGCGTCAACTCCAAGATCAGCTGGACGCAGGTCGAGACCGGCTCGGCGATCACCTGGAAATACCCCTCGTGCGTGCTCCAGGGCGACAACTCGTCGGGCGAGTTCTACTCGGTGGCGCTCACCAACCACCTGCAGCAGGCCGACACCGGCACCAAGATGATCCACCTCGGGAAGAACACCCGCAGCCGGATCATCTCCAAGGGCATCTCGGCCGGGAGATCGAACAACTCCTATCGCGGGCTGGTGCACATCGGGCCGCGCGCCGACGGTGCGCGCAACCACTCGCAGTGCGACTCGATGCTGATCGGCGCCGAGTGCGGCGCGAACACCTTCCCGTACATCCGCGTCCAGAACCCCACCGCGAAGGTCGAGCACGAAGCGACCACCTCGAAGATCGGCGAGGACCAGCTCTTCTACTTCCAGAGCCGCGGCGTGGACATGGAGCAGGCGGTGTCGATGATCATCAACGGCTTCGTGAAGGATGTCTTCACGCAGCTGCCGATGGAGTTTGCCGTCGAGGCGGGGCGCCTGCTCGGCTTGAAGCTGGAAGGAAGCGTCGGATGATCACCGCAGGCGCGCGGATCCTGCTCGAGGTCCGCAACCTCTCCGCGAAGGTCGCAGGCGTCGAGATCCTGAAGGGCATCAGCCTCGCCGTGCGCGCCGGCGAGGTGCACGCGATCATGGGACCGAACGGCTCGGGCAAGAGCACGTTCGCCAAGGCGCTCGCCGGCCATCCGGCCTACGAAGTGACCGGCGGCGAGGCGATCTTCGAAGGCAGGAACCTGCTCGAGATGGCGGCCGAGGAGCGCGCCCGCGCGGGCCTCTTCCTCGGCTTCCAGTACCCGGTCGAGGTGCCCGGCGTCGCGAACAGCCAGTTCCTGCGGCTCGCGTACAACACGGTGCAGGGCGCGCGCGGGAAGGACGAGCTCGACCCGCTCGAGTTCGACGATTTCGTGCGCGAGCGGATGAAGCTGCTCGAGATGGACCCCGCGTTCCTCGACCGCAGCGTCAACGAGGGCTTCTCCGGCGGCGAGAAGAAGCGAAACGAGATCCTCCAGATGGCGCTGCTCGAGCCGCGCCTCGCGTTCCTCGACGAGACCGACTCGGGCCTGGACATCGACGCGCTGCGCATCGTCGCGAACGGCGTGAACAGGCTCCTGACCCCCGACAACGCGGTGGTGCTCGTCACCCACTACCAGCGCCTGCTCGACCACATCGTCCCGGACTACGTGCACGTGATGGACGGCGGGCGCATCGTCAAGACCGGCGACAAGGCGCTCGCCCTCGAGCTCGAGCGCCGCGGCTACGACTGGCTGGACAAGCGGGCGGCCTGACGTGAACGCGGCAACGACGGCCTTCCTGGAAAGCCTGCTCGCCGGGCGGCCCGCCCTCCCCGCCGCGCCGCTCGGCTGGCTCGCCGACCTGCGGGCCGCGGCCCTCGAGCGCGCGAACGCCCTGACGCTGCCGACGACGCGCGACGAGGACTGGCGCTTCACGGACCTGTCGGCGCTCTACGCGCTCGCGTTCAAGCCTGCGGCGGCGGGCGCGCGGAGCGCGAGCGCGTCGATCGAGTCGTTTGCGGTGCCCGAGGTGTCCGCGCGCCTCGTGTTCGTGGACGGCCGCTACCACGCCCAGCTCTCGGGTGGTTCGACCGCTGCCGGCCTCGAAGTGCGCGACCTGGCGAGCGCCCTTGCCGGCGGCGACGGGTTCCTGCGGAAGCGGCTCGCGCAGCTCGCCGACCACCGCAACGACGCGTTCCGCGCCATCAATACCGCCGCCCTCGCGGACGGCGCGGTGATCCGTGCGCGCCGCAACGTCGCGGGGGCAGGCCCGGTGCAGCTGCTCTTCCTCAGCACGCAGGCCGGTGTCGCGACCCACCCCCGGGTGCTCGTCGAGGCCGAGGAGGGTGCCGAGCTCACCGTGCTCGAGGAATACGCCGGCCTCGCCGCCGACGCCTACTGCGTGAACGCGGTCACGGAGATCGCGCTCGGGCCGGGGGCGCGCGTGCGGCACGTGCGCGTCCAGCGCGAGGCGGCGCCCGCATTCCACATCGCGACGAGCGCGGTCCGGGTCGAGCGCGACGCCCACTACGCGTCGGTGTCGGTCGCGCTCGGCGCGCGCCTGTCGCGCCACAACCTGCACGTGGTCCAGGCAGGCGAAGGCGCGAGGATCGATCTCGACGGCCTCGCCCTGATCCACGACCGCCAGCTCGCCGATACCCACAGCTTCGTCGACCACGCGCACCCGAACGGCACCAGCCGCCAGCTCCACAAGTGCGTGGTCGGCGGGCAGGCCCACGCGGTGTTCAACGGCCGCATCCTCGTGCGCGCGGGCGCGCAGCTCACCAATTCGGGGCAGCAGAGCCGCAACCTGCTGCTCTCGCGACGCGCGCACGTCGACACGAAGCCGCAGCTCGAGATCTTCGCCGACGACGTCAAGTGCGCCCACGGCGCGGCCATCGGCCAGCTCGAGGCCGACGAGCTGTTCTACCTGCGCAGCCGCGGCCTGACCGAGGGCGCGGCGCGCAACCTCCTCACCTACGGCTTCGCCGCCGAGATCGTGGACCGCATCCCGATCGCCTCGGTGGCGGCCGGGCTGCGACGCGCCGTGCTCGAGCAGACCCAGACCGACGTGGAAGTGCGTCGATGAGCGCTCAACCCCTCTCGCGCCCGGCGGCGCACCCGACCACCCCGCTCGACGTGGCGCGGCTGCGCGCCGATTTTCCGATCCTCTCCAACGTGCGCCCGCACGGCAAGCCGCTCGTCTACCTCGACAACGGCGCCTCGAGCCAGATGCCGCAGCAGGTGATCGACCGGTACGTCCGCTACCGCCATCGGGAGCACGCGAACATCCATCGCGGGGTCCACCACCTCTCGCAGATCGCGACCGAAGCCTACGAGGCGGCGCGCCGCACGGTGCAGCGCTACCTCAATGCCGCGGAGGAGCGCGAGATCGTCTTCACCTCGAACGTCACCGATGCGATCAATCTCGTGATGCACGGCTACGGCCGCAAGTTCGTCGGTGCCGGCGACGAGATCGTGCTCACGCACCTCGAGCACCACGCGAACATCGTGCCGTGGCAGATGCTGTGCGAGGAGAAGGGCGCGCGGCTCCGCGTCGTGCCGATCAACGACGCCGGCGAGCTGCTGCTCGAGGCGTACGAGAAGCTCTTCAGCCCGCGCACCAAGCTCGTGGCGATCACGCACGTGTCGAACGCGCTCGGCACGGTGAACCCGGTGAAGGACATGATCGCCACCGCGCACCGCCACGGCGTGCCGGTGCTGGTGGACGGGGCGCAGGCGGTGCAGCACATGAAGGTGGACGTGCGCGACCTCGACGCCGACTTCTACGCCTTCACCGGCCACAAGCTCTTCGGCCCGACCGGAATCGGGGCGCTCTATGGCAAGGCGCGGCTCCTCGAGAAGATGCAGCCCTTCAAGGGCGGCGGGGACATGATCCTGTCGGTGACCTTCGAGAAGACGACCTACAACGCGATTCCGCACAAGTTCGAGGCGGGCACCCCGCCGATCGCCGAGGCGATCGGGCTCGCTGCCGCGATCGACTACGTTAGCGCGGTCGGCCTGGACGCGATCGCGGCGCACGAGCAGCGGCTCCTCGAGTATGCGACCGGGGTGGTGTCGGGACTCGGGGGCGTGCGGATCTACGGCACGGCGCGCGAAAAGACTGCAATCGTTTCGTTCAACGTGGGCGAGGTGCATCCGCACGACGTCGGCACGATCCTCGACCACGAAGGCGTCGCGGTGCGCACCGGACACCACTGCGCGCAGCCGGTGATGCAGCGCTTCGGCATTCCGGCGACCGCGCGCGCATCGTTCGCGTTCTACAACACCTTCGACGACATCGACGCGCTCGCCGCGGCGATTCGAAAGGTGCAGAAGCTGTTCGGGTAGCCGATGGACTCGAAGCAGCTCTACCAGGAAGTCATCCTCGACCACAACAGGAAGCCCCGCAACTACGGGAAGCTCGAGGACGCCACGCACCGCGCGGAGGGGCTGAATCCGCTCTGCGGCGACCACATCTGGCTCGCGGTGAAGCTGGGCGGGGACCGGATCGAGGCAATCGCGTTCGAGGGCCAGTCGTGCGCGATCTGCAAGGCCTCGGCGTCGATGATGACCGCCGCGGTGAAGGGCAGGCGCCTCGCCGAGGCGGAAAACCTCGTCGAGCACTTCCGCGCCATGGCCACCGGCCAGGAGGACCTGGAGACGAGCGGCCGCCACCTCGGTCGCCTCACGGTCTTCGCCGGCGTGAAGGACCTGCCCTCGCGCGTGAAGTGCGCCATCCTGCCCTGGCACACGCTGCACGCGGCAGTGAACGCCGAGGCGGTCGCGACCACCGAGGGCGACGCGGACCCGGTCGCGCGCGCCGCCGAGTAGCCCGATGCCGAAGATCGCCGAAATCGAGCCGACCCCGAACCCGAACGCGATGAAGTTCGTGCTCAAGGAGCCGCTCACGTGGGGGGTCTCCCGGTCGTACGACTCCCGCGAGCAGGCCCAGGGCGATCGGCTGGCTGCGGCCCTCTTCGACATCGCGCACGTGACCAACGTCTACTACGTCGACCACTGGATCACGGTCACCCAGGACGGCGCGGCGAACTGGGACGAGCTCATGCGCAAGGTCGCGGTGCCGATCCGCGAGGCGCCGGCGGCCGACGCGCAGTCGCAGTCCTACGGCGGGTTCGGCACCGGCCACCCGGCGCTCGACGACGAGACGCTCTCCGACGACCAGCGGCAGAAGCTCGCGATGATCGCCGACATGGTGGACCAGAACGTGCGCCCCTACCTGCAGGGCGACGGCGGCGACCTCTACCTCGTCGGGCTCGAGGGCAACCTCCTCAAGGTGCACTACCAGGGGGCGTGCGGCAGCTGCCCGAGCTCGCTCTCGGGCACGCTCGCCGGCATCGAGAGCATGGTGAAGTCGATCGATCCGGAGATCGAGCTCGTCCCCGTCTAGCCGGGGCGCTTTCTCCTCTGCTATTCTCGCGGCACGGCATGTGCCGGTCTTTGCAGAAAGGAGGTGATCCGGTGTCTAGTCGCTACCTGAGGCTTGCTGCCGCGATTGCATTTCTCTTCGCGGCGAGCGCAGCGTCGGCCTGTCCCGGCGCGAAAATGAAGTCCGCTGACGGCTCGCACGGCTCATCCCACTCCAGTACGCAGAAGGGCAGCTAGGCGAAGACCGGACGCGCGGCTTCGTTCGCCGGTACCGACGCACTCGAAGGTAACGAACGCAGCGCGACGAAATGGCCGCAGGGGAGACCCTGCGGCCATTTTGCTTTTTGCTACCCTCCCGCCCGTGCTTTCCATCCGCGGTCTGGCGAAGTCCTACGCGGGCCCGCGTGCCCGCACCGTCCTCACCGGCATCGATCTCGAGCTCGCGCGCGGCGAGTACGTCGCGGTGATGGGCGAGTCGGGCATCGGCAAGTCCACGCTCCTCAACCTCGTGGCGGGCCTCGACCGGCCCGACGCCGGTTCGATCGCGCTCGACGGTACCGAGCTTGCTGCCCTCGACGACGATGCGCTCACCCGGCTGCGGCGGTCGCACATGGGCTTCGTGTTCCAGGCGTTCCACGTCCTCCCGTACCTCAGCGTGGCGCAGAACGTCGCACTCCCGTTGCTGCTCTCCGGCGCCGCAGTACCCGAAGCGGACACCCGCGTCGCGGCGATGCTCAAGGCGGTTGGCCTTGCGGACCGTGCCGAGAGCCGGCCGCGCGAGCTCTCCGGAGGCGAGCTGCAGCGCGTGGCGATCGCGCGCGCGCTCGTTCACGGGCCGAGCCTCGTGCTCGCCGACGAGCCCACCGGCAATCTGGATCCGGACAGCGCACGGCAGGTGCTCGAGCTCTTGCGCCGCGAGGTGAAGCGGGGCGATGCGGCGGGCATCCTCGTCACGCACTCGCACGCCGCGGCGCGGACCGCCGACCGGGTGCTCTTGCTCTCCGCCACCGGCCTGCGCCCGGCATGACGCGCGCGTCGCTCGCCCTGGCGCTCTTCGCCGGGCCGCTCTGGCAGAGCAAGGGCCGCTTCGTGCTGTCGCTCGCCGCGATCGCGCTCGGCGTCGCGCTCGGGTTCGCGGTGCAGCTCGTCAACCAGGCGGCGATCAACGAGTTCACCCAGGCGGTCCAGGCGCTCTCGGGCAGCGCCGACCTGCAAGTCGTCGGGCCGCGCGCGGGCTTCGACGAGCGCGCCTATCCGCGCCTCGCGCGCCTGCCCGAGGTGGCGGTCGCGAGCCCGGTGGTCGAGGTCGACGCGCGCCTCGCCGGCCGGCGCGAGAGC
>CAZIXQ010000226.1:0-6559 GCA_964543155.1 uncultured Enterobacteriaceae bacterium | reverse complement strand
TCGTCTCGCCGACGATGAACTGCTCGGCCATGATCCGCATCGCCTGGCGGATCGCCGTGCGCACCAGCGGCTCGCCCGCCCGCGCGACCAGCCGCCGCAGGATCGTCGCCGGCTCCTCGCCCGACTCGTCGCGCCAGGCCGCGAGCGTGCCGGTGAGCATCAGGCCCCAGGTCGCCGCGTTCAGCAGCAGGCCGCTGTCGGGCTCGTCGGTGGCGTCCCAGCGCGTGCCGGCGAGCTTGTCGCGGATCAGGGCGTCGGCGGTGTCGGCGTCGGGAATGCGCAGCAGCGCCTCGGCCAGGCACATGAGCACGATCCCCTCGCGCGTCGAGAGCGCGAACCGGCGCAGGAACGCCTCGGCGCCGGCGGACTCCTGGGCCCTGGCGCGGATGCGCCGTGCGAGGTCGAGGGCGCGGTGGGCGACGCGCTGGCGCTGCGCCGCGGGCAGTTGGATGCGCGCGCGGACCGCGGCGACGCACTCGGCCTCGTCGGCGCGGTAGGTCCGGCCGATCGCCTCCCAGGCAGCGGCGAGAGCGACGGTCATTCGGGACGGGGCGGACCGCGAACGCGATCGCGGGCGCGCTAACCCGCGGGGGAGAGCACCCCGCGCCGGATCTGGTCGAGCTCGATCGACTCGAAGAGCGCGCGGAAGTTGCCCTCGCCGAAGCCCTCGTCGCCCTTCCGCTGGATGATCTCGAAGAAGATCGGGCCGATCAGCGTCTTCGTGAAGATCTGCAACAGCAGTCCACCCGCAGGCCCGCCGTCGAGCAGGATGCGCCGCTTGCGCAGTTCCTGCACCGGCTCGCCATGTCCCGGCAGCCGGGTATCGAGCAATTCGTAGTAGGTGTCGGGCGTGTCGAGCAGCTCGACGCCGCTCGCCTTCAGGCGATCGACCGTCGCGTGGATGTCGGCGGTGCCGAGCGCGATGTGCTGAATGCCCTCGCCCTGGTAGGCGTCGAGGTACTCCTGGATCTGCGACCGGTCGTCCGAGCTTTCGTTGATCGGGATGCGGATCTTGCCGCAGGGGCTCGTCATCGCCTTGGACTTCAGCCCGGTGAGCTTGCCCTCGATGTCGAAGTAGCGGATCTCGCGGAACCCGAACAGGCGCTCGTAGAACTCGGCCCACTCCTTCATGCGGCCGCGGTGCACGTTGTGCGTGAGATGGTCGACGTAGGCGAGCCCCGCGCCCTGCGGCGCCGGCGCCTTTCCCGCCCAGAACGCCTCGAAGCCGGGCAGGGGCCGAAAGTCGACGTCGTAAATCGTGTGGCCGTAGTCGTTCTCGGGATAGCGGTCGACGAGATAGATGAGCGAGTCGCCGATCCCCTTGATCGCCGGAATGTTGAGCTCCATCGGGCCGGCAACGCCCTCGACGCCCCAGGCGCCGAGCTCGAGCGCGCGCGCGTAGGCGGCCCGGGCGTCCTTCACGCGGAAGGCGATCGCGCAGACGCTCGGCCCGTGGCGCCGCGCGAAGTTCTGCGCGAACGAGCGCGGCTCGGCGTTGATGATGAAATTGACGTCGCCCTGCTTGTACAGCGTGACGTCCTTGTGCCGGTGCTTCGCCACCGCCATGAACCCCATCGCCTCGAACAGCCTTCCGAGGGCCTTCGGATCGGGCGCGGCGTACTCGACGAACTCGAACCCGTCCGTGCCCATCGGGTTCTCCCACAGATCGGTCATGACGCGCTCCGGCTGGCCTGTCGCATCGGGAAGGGATTGTATGCTTCGGGGCCGTGCGACGCCCCCGACCTTCAGTCAAGCCGCGACAACACGCGCGCCGTCCGGGTGCCGCCGCCGGCCGCAACGCGCCGCTCGCGCCGGAGAGCCTCGTCGCCTACCGGATCGCGACGCTCGAGAGCCTCCTCGCGCGCGGCGCGGCGCGGGGCTACCTGCGGCGCTTCGCGCTCGCGGCGCGCGAGTGGCGCATCCTCGCGGCGCTCGGCGAGGGCCGGCCGCTCTCGGCGGAGGCGCTCGCGCAGCGCACCGCGATCGGCGCGGGGCAGGTGACCCGCGCCGCCGCGAGCCTCGCGCGGCGCGGCCTCGTCGCGCCCGAAGCCGACGCCTTCGACGCGCGGCGCACCCTGTTCAGCCTGAGCCGCAAGGGCCGCGCGCTCTACCGCCGCATCGCGCCGGTGGCTGCGGCGCACGAGCGGGCCCTCCTCGCCGGCCTCAGCGCGCCGGAGCGGCGGGTCCTGCAGCGCCTGCTCGCGCGGCTGCACGAGCGCGCGGCCGCGCTGCTCGAGCCGCTCGGCGCCGACGACGACGCGGGCGCGTAGGCGCTCAGGGGCCCTCGGCGGCAAGCGCGCCGCCGAGAAAGAGCTGCGCGATGCGGTGGTCGCCGAGGATCGCGCGCGCCTCGCCCTCCATGCGCGTGCGGCCCTGCTCGAGCACGATCCCGTAGTCGGAATGCTCGAGTGCGCTCTTCGCGTTCTGCTCGACCATCAGGATCGAGACGCCCTTGTCGCGCAGGCCCGCGAGGATGTCGAAGGTCTCGTGCACGAGGCGCGGCGAGAGGCCGATCGACGGTTCGTCGATGAGGACGAGCTTCGGGTCGAGCAGCAGCCCGCGGGCGATCTCGAGGAGCTTCTGCTGCCCGCCGGAGAGCGTCGAGGCCTGCGCGTCGGCGCGCTCGCGCAGCATCGGGAAGCGCTCCATCATCGCCGCCATGCGGCCCGCGAGGTCGATGCCCGGCCCCGCCGCCTCGCCGCCGAGCTCGAGGTTGTGGCGCACGCTCAGCTCGGGGAAGATGTTGCGGCCCTGCGGCACGTAGCAGACTCCGCGCTCCAGGAGCCGGCGCGGCGCGAGGTTGGTCGTCTCCTGCCCGTCGAAGATCACCCGACCGCGCTCCACCGGCAGCAGGCCGAACACCGCCTTGAACACCGTCGACTTGCCCGCGCCGTTCGGGCCGATGATCGTCGTGATCGCCCCGCGCCGCACCGCGAAGCGCGTGCCGTGCAGGACGGTCAGCTTGCCGTAGCCGGCGACCACGTCCTCGAGCTCGAGAATCGCGCCCTCGGCCATCAGTGCCCCAGGTACGCCTCGATGACCGCCGGGTCGTTGCGCACGGCGTCCGGGTCTCCTTCGGCGATGATGCGGCCCTCGGCGAGCACGAGGATGCGCGTGCACAGCGACATCACGAACTCCATGTTGTGCTCGATGACGACGAAAGTGGCGCGCTGCGCGCGGTTGATCTCGCGCAGCCGCTCGCGGAGGTTGCCGAGCATCGTGGGATTGACCCCGCCCGCCGGCTCGTCGAGCAGCACGAGCCGCGGGCCGGCCATGAACGCCATCGCCGCATCGAGCAGCTTCTGCTGGCCGTAGCTCAGGCTCCCCGCCTTCTCGTCGGCGAGATGGCCGAGGCGGAAGAACTCGATCATCCGGTTCGCAGCCTCGGTCTGGCCCGCGTCGCGCCGGCCCACGAGGCGCGACCACATCGAGCCCCGGTGCTCCTGTCCCGCAAGGATCAGGTTCTCGCGCACCGAGAGCTGCGGGAAGACCTGCAGGAGCTGGAAGGTGCGGCCGATGCCGAGGCGGCTGAGGTCGCAGGCCCGCTTGCCGGTGATCGGCTCGCCGTCGAAGCGCACCTCGCCGGAGGACGGCGCGAGCTGGCCGAGGATGCAGTTGAAGAGGGTCGACTTGCCCGATCCGTTCGGGCCGATGAGACCGAGGATCTCCCCGGCGCGCACTTCGAACGAGACTCCTGCGACGGCGCTGATGCCGCCGAACGTCTTGGTGAGGTCGCGGACTTCGAGGACGGTGCTCATCCGGTCGCGCCCGGTTCCCGGCCCTTTGCCGCGGGCGCGCGGAAGCGCTCGGCGAGACCGAGCAGCCCCGACGGGCAGAACGCCATCAACACCATTACGAATACCGCGTACAGGATGAGGTAGAGCCCCTCGCTGAACCGCAGGGCTTCGGGCAGCAGCACCGAGACCGCCGCGCCGAGGAACGGCCCGAGGAAGTACCCGGCGCCGCCGACGATCACCATCAGCAGGAGGTTGAGCGAGAGGTTGAGCGCGAACGCGGTCGGCTCGATGAACTGGACGAGCGGGGCGTAGAGCACGCCCGAGACGCCGCCGAGGGCCGAGCCGATCGCGAACGCCATGAGCGTGTAGCGCCGCGTGTCCACGCCGAGCGAGGAGGCCCGGATCGGGTTCTCGCGCAGCGCGGTGAACGCGCGGCCCCAGGGCGAGCGGACCACCCACCAGGTCGCGGCGGTCGCGAGGGCAAGCACGCCCAGACAGAAGAAATAGAAGTCGATCGGGCCCTTGGTCGACCAGCCGAGCACCGTCGGACGCGGGATTCCGCTGATGCCGTACACCCCTTTCGTGAGCCACTCTTCGTTGCGCAGCACGAGGAACACGAGCGTCGCGAAGGAGAGCGTCACGAAGGCGAGGTAGTGGTGCTGCACGCGCAGCGCCGGATAGCCGAGCACCCAGCCGATCGCGAAGCAGAGCGCGATTGCGAGCAGGAACGCGGACCAGAGCGGCCAGCCCTGCGTCGTGAGCAGCGCGGCGGTGTACGCGCCGATCCCCACGAATGCGGCCTGCGCCAGGGAGATCTGGCCGGCGTAGCCGAGCGTGAGGTTGAGGCCGATCGCGGCGATGGTCGTCACCGCCCACAGGCTGAGGAGATAGATGCCGTAGGGCTTCAGCCCGAACGGCGCGGCGACCAGCAGCGCGACGGCGGCCGCCGCGAGGAGGTACCGGCGCGGGGCGCCGCTCATACCGTGCGCTCCTCGGCGCGCCCGAGCAGGCCCTGCGGCCGGAACAGGATCACCGCGATCAGCAGGAAGAGCGGGATCGCGGCGCGGTACTGCGCCGACCAGTAGGCCGCGACGAAGTTGTCGATCACGCCGAGCAGCAGCCCGCCGACGATCGCGCCGCGCACCTGGTTGAAGCCGCCCACGATCGCCGCGACGAACGCGACCAGGCCGAGCGTCTCGCCGTTGGTGAACTTGGCGAGGTAGATCGGGCTCACCAGGAAGGAGGCGAGCGCGACCAGCGCGGCGTTGATGAGGAACGTGTACAGGATCATCCGCTCGATCGGGATCCCGAGGATGCGCGCGAGCGCAGGGTTCTGGGCGGTGGCCTGCATCCGCCGGCCGGTGCGGGTGCGGGCGAGGAAGTACTGGAGGGAGACGACCGCGACGACCGCGACCGCGATGATCACGAGGTTCTGCACCGAGACCGCCGCACCGCCGAGGGAAAGGTTGGTCGTCGCCCAGGCGGCGGGAAAGGGCTGCGCGTCGGCGGCGTAGAACTCCTTCACGCCTTCCTTCAGGAAGATCGCGAGCGCAATCGTCGAGATCACGAGCGGCAGCACCCCGTGCCGGAGGATCGGATCGACGACAACGCGCTTGAAGAGCAGGCCGAGCACGACCAGCGCCACCGCGAGGCCCACGAGGAGCGCGGCCGGGAAGGAGAGCCCGCCGAACTTCATCGCGGCGAGGACGAAGAACGCCGGGATCATCACGAACTCGCCCTGGGCGAAGTTGATCGTCTGCGAGGTCTGCCAGAGCAGCACGAAGCCGATCGCGACCAGCGCGTAGATGCCCCCGGTCGCGAGGCCCGCGACGAGGAGCTGCAGGATGTCGGCCATGCGGGTGGCGGACGTGCGAAGGGCCGGCGCGCGGCCGGCCCTCGCTTGGCGAATGCGCCGGCTACGGGCGCAGCTTGGGCAGGATCTGCACCACCTTCTGCTTGCCGTCCACCACCTCGGCGAGGAAGCTGATGCGGTCGATGTCGCCGTTGTTGTCCCAGGTTGCCTCCATCAGGATCCCGGGCTCCTGCTCGGGCTTGATGGTGAGGCCGTGCATCGTCTTGGCGAGCAGCTTGCGGTCGAACTTGCCGATCTTCTCGGTCGCGTGCTTGACCGCGTAGACGCCGGTGTAGCCCTTGAGACCGTTGTGGTCGGGCAGGTAGTTGTAGCGCTTGAAGAAGCGCTCGCGGAAGGCGAGCACCGCCGCGACCGGAGCGTCAACGGTGAGGCCGACGTGCCCGCGCACGCCGTTCGCCGCGTCGCCGGCGAGCTCGATCACCTTCTGGCCGAGCAGGGTCGTCTCGCCGATGAGCGGGGTCTTGACCCCCTGCTTGCGCGCCTCGCGCAGGAACCGGGCGCTCTCCTCCTCGTTGGTGTAGACGAAGATCGCGTCGGCGTTCGCGCCCTTGACCTTCACGACGTCGGCGGCGAAGTCGACCTGCCCGGATTCGGTCGACACGTCGGCGACGACCTTGATGTTGCGGGCGGCCATCTCCTTGATGAAGGTGTCGCGCCCGCCCTTGCCGAAGTCGTTGTTCACCCACAGCACCGCCACCGTCTTCGCCTTGAGCCCGTCGCGAATGTAGTTGGCGATCTTCGGCATGCTCATCTGCTGCCCGAAGGACGTGCGGAAGATGTAGGGGTTGCCCGCCTGGGTGATGTCGGCCGCCTCGGCGCCGGTGATCTGCGGCACCTCGGCCTGCTGCGCGAGGATCATGTTCACCTTCACGGAGCCCGAGAAGACGGGCCCGAGGATCACGTACGGGTTGCCGTCGATCGCCTTCTGCACCTGGGCGCGCGACACGCC
>CAZIXQ010000225.1:4579-6591 GCA_964543155.1 uncultured Enterobacteriaceae bacterium | reverse complement strand
CCATGTCCTGGCCGTAGAGGTTCATGCCCGCCTCCAGGCGCAGCGTGTCGCGCGCCCCCAGGCCGCAGGGTCTGACGTTCGCGCGCGCAAGCGCGTCCCACGCGCGCGGCGCGAGCGGCGCGGGCAGCATGAGCTCGAAGCCGTCCTCGCCGGTGTAGCCGGTTCGCGCGACGAACCCGTCGCGGAAGTAGGCGCCTTCTAAGCGGGCGAGCGCGGCGCTCGCCGCATGCAGGCCCGGCAGCGCGTGCCAGGCGAGCTCGCGCGCGTACGGCCCCTGGACGGCGATCATGGCGAGATCGGTGCGCGGCACGATGTCCACGCCCGTCGATCGCGCCGCAGCGAGCCGGGCGAGCCAGTCAACGTCCTTGTCCGCAGTGCCCGCGTTGACAACGAGCCGGAACGCGTCGTCGGCGATGAAATACGCGATGAGGTCGTCGACCACGCCCCCCTGAGGATTCAGCATGCACGCGTAGAGGGCCCGGCCGGGTGCGGCGAGCTTCGCGACATCGTTCGCGAGGGCGTGGCGCAGAAACGCCCGCGCGCCCGCGCCGAGCACCTCGACCACGCGCATGTGCGACACGTCGAACATCCCGGCCGCGCGGCGCACTGCGTGATGCTCCTCGATCTGCGAGCCGTAGTGGAGCGGCATCTCCCAGCCGCCGAACTCGACGAGCTTCGCGCCCGCCGCGCGGTGGGCCGCATTCAGCACCGTCTGCTTGAGCACCGCATCTCCCGTCCACGAGCGAAAAGGGCGAAGCGCCGCGCGCTTCGCCCTCTCTGTCCTTGGTACCTGAGAGATTACGGGACGCCCCGCGATGTCCGCGTGCGCGTCCCGCGTGCCCCTTCGGTGGCCCGTCACCCGGCGCATGCCGGGCGCGGACGCTCTCCAGAGCGGCCCGCCGTCGATGGTGTTCAGCCTGAGCGGTTCACGGGCGTTTGCGCCTTCGGCGGTGCCGGCCGGAATTTCCCGGACCGGCACGCTCTCCCATCGCGGCGATCGGCCGATTGCGCGGCTAGCTTACACCTTCGGCCGCGCTACTTCCTGGCCTCGCTCGGGCGCGACACGGCGAGCTCGATCGAGATCGCCGCCGCCTCGGTGTAGGTCGCCTCGACGCGGTCGCCCACCTGGATCGCCTTGAGCTCGCCGCCGCCCGCCGCCCTGAGCTCGACCGTCTGCTTTGCCCCGCGCAGGGTGACGGTGCGCTTCGCAGCGTCCTTTCCGACCACGTCGGCGGCGACGGTCACCCTGCGCGCCGCGCCGTCCGCGCCGGGTTCGATGCGCTCCCGGACGGCCGTGCCCCCCTTCCTGATCTCGATCAGCACCGGCTCGAGGTAGCGCACGACCACCAGGTCGCCGGGCCGTACCTGGTCGAATCCCCGCACCTCCGGCCCCGCTGCGAAGGTCATCGCGCCTTTCGTACCCCGCAACGTCACGGTGCGCGCCGCCCGATCGAGCGACTCGATCTTCGCCGTGATGCGCGCCACCTTCGCGACCGTCGCCTTCTGGGTGCCGGCCCGCGGCGCGGGCGCAGCGTCCGCCGCGGACCGCTGAGCGAGCGCAGGCGTGATCGCGAGCGCCGCGGCGAGCGCAGCGACCCCCGCGAGCGGACGAGCGCGGTCCATCGGACTGAGCCAGCCTTCTGCGTGCACCGTTCGTCTCACCCGCCAGGGGCCGTGACCGGTTCGACGCGCCGGAACTCGCTCGGCGACTTCCCGGTCCAGCGGCGGAACGCACGGTTGAAGCTGGACGTCTCCGCAAAGCCGAGGAGGTATGCGATCTCCCCCATGGCGTAGTCGGAGCGGCGGACGTATTCGGCCGCCAGGTCTTTCCGCGTCTCGTCGAGGAGCTTCTCGAACGAGGTGCCCACGTCGGCGAGCCGCCGGTGCAGGGTGCGCGTGCTCAGGTTGAGGGCGCGCGCGACATCGCCCTGCGCCGGCGCGCCGGACGGGAAATGGTCGAGCAGCGCGCGCTTGACCTGCGCCACGACGTCCTCGCGGTCGAGCCGGGCGAG
>CAZIXQ010000225.1:0-4479 GCA_964543155.1 uncultured Enterobacteriaceae bacterium | reverse complement strand
CGCCCGCCGACGTAGCGCACGACGAAGCGCAGGCCCTCGGACTCCTCCCGGAGCTCGCCGCGCCAGACGTCGGCGAGCACGCGCGTGGAGCGGGCGAGCCGCGACATCGCGTCGTGGAGCGTCGCGCTCGCAAGCCAGGCGTAGCCGACCGCATGCAGCGCCACGCCCCGGACCTGCTGCCCGATGGCGAGCCCGATGCACGGGTCGCCGGTCGCGCGCTCCGCGAGCTCGAAGATGCGCTCGGCGACTTCGGTGCGCACACGCGCCTCGGGCGTGTGCAAGTGCGCAGGATCGACGCCCGCCTCGCGCAGCAGGGCATTCGCGTCGACCCCGCGCGCCTCCAGCGCGCGCACGATGTTGATGCCTTGCGAGAGCAGGACCGTCGCGCGTCCGTGGGAATTAGAACGTTCCATCGAAATGCTGGCTTCTCGCGTCAATCGTCTGGCGCCCGCGGACAGGGCGAGAGGATAGCCGAGAGCTTACTTTCGGTGCCATCGCCATGGAACCGCGCATGCACCCGCAGCGGGCAGGACGAATGGATACCGAGGACTGGGATCCGGAGCGCGTGCGCGTCGCGCTCCGCCACCACGCCGCCGCGCCGTCGCTCGACGGGAGCGCCGCGCCCGGGCTCGCCGATCGCGCGCTCTTCCTGCTCGGGCGCGGCCACGCCGCGCTCGAGGCCGAGTTCGCCGCGTTCTACCCCGTGTTCGCGGCGCGCGTCGCGACCGACGTGCGCCGGGGCCTGTTCGAGCGCGTCCGCGCGCACGCGCGCAGCGGACTCCTGCGCGGCAGCGTGCTGGTCCACTTTCTGCGCCTCGAAGCCGACCGCGCGATCGTCGCGGAGGCCGCATTCGACGTCGCGCGCCTCGACGTCGCCGTGGCGGCGGACGCGCCGCGCGGCGCCGACCAGGTGCTCGAGCTCGTGGTCACCGGCGCGGCAGCGAACGCAGGCGCCGCGCTCGGCGGGCTGCTCGCGCTGGCCAGCGACGAGCTCAACCGCAAGCTCGCGCTCCTCCGTGCGGCGCTCGCCCGGCCGGAGGCCGACGCCGCGCTCGCGGAGATGGCGAGCTGCGCGCGCGCCCCGGTGCACGTCGCGACCGTCACGTTCTGGCTCGACTGGCTCGAAGCGCTGGCGCGCGGCCTGCCGGGCACGCAGCAGGCCTTCGACCGCGTCGCCGCGGCGCTCGTCGCGCAGCGCCGGGCGGTCCGCGGCGCGATCGTGTATGACGGCAGCTGGATCGCCTGGCCGCTCGACGCCGCCGATCGCCGACTGCCCGGCGCCCGGGAGCTGCCGCTCAGCCGGTTCTGCGCGAGTGTCGCGCCCCGCCTTGCCGCGCTCACCGCCGCGGCGCCGTACTCGGCGAGCCTGCAGCGCGCGCTCGAAGCCTGGGCGGCAGTGCACTGACCGCCGCAGGACGACGATGCGCGGCGACTCCCCGGCGCGCCGGCACGCGCGACGCTGCGGGGGCGCTGCATCGACGCCCGCTCGGGTGCGGCCACGGCCGAGCGCTTCGCCCGCGCGGCGGAGTGCTCGCACCTCGCCGAGCTTCTCGCGGCGGTGATCGCCACCGCGCGCGAAGCGATCGCGGGGCCCCGCGCGGCCCGGACCGACGCGGACGACTGACCGGTCACTCCACCGGGGACTCGACCGCCCGTCCGGGCTTCTCCTCGATCCCGAGCTCCGCGATCTTGCGCGTGATCGTGTTGCGGCCGATGCCGAGCAGCGTCGCCGCCTCGATCCGCCGGCCGCCGGTGTGCTCGAGCGCCTTCGCGATCAGCGTCTTCTCGAACTCGCGCGTCAGGTTGTCCATGATCTGGGACTCGCCGCGCGTGAGCGCGGCCTCGGCGGCGCTGCGCAAGGCGGCAGTCCAGTGCGCCGCGCCGCTGCCCGCCTCCGTCGCCCGGAGCTCGGGCGGCAGGTCGCCGACGTCGACCGTCTGCGCGGGCGCCATCACCGTCAGCCAGTGGCACACGTTCTCGAGCTGGCGCACGTTTCCGGGCCACGCCTGCGCGGCGACGTAGCTCATCGCGCGCTCGGTCAACCGCTTCGCCTCGACCCCGAGCTCGCGGGCGCTCTTGGCGAGGAAGTGCCGGGTCAGAAGCGGAATGTCCTCGCGCCGGTCGCGCAGGCTGGGCAGGCGCAGGCGGATGACGTTGAGGCGATGGTAGAGGTCCTCGCGGAAGGTGCCCTCGCGGACCCGCGCCTCGAGGTCCTGGTGGGTCGCGGCGATCACGCGGACGTTCGCCTTGAGCGGCTGGTGGCCGCCGACGCGGTAGAACTGGCCGTCGGACAGCACGCGCAGCAGGCGGGTCTGCAGGTCGCTCGCCATGTCGCCGATCTCGTCGAGGAAGAGCGTCCCGCCCTCGGCCTGCTCGAAGCGGCCGCGCCGCATCGCCTGCGCGCCGGTGAACGCGCCGCGCTCGTGGCCGAAGAGCTCGCTCTCGAGGAGGTCCTTCGGCATCGCGGCGGTGTTGATCGCGACGAACGGCTGCGCGGCGCGGGGGCTGTGGCGGTGCAGGGCGCGCGCCACCAGCTCCTTGCCCGAGCCCGACTCGCCGGTGATGAGCACGGTCGCGCTCGAGGCCGAGAGCCGCCCGATCGCGCGAAACACCTCCTGCATCGCGGGGGCCTGCCCGAGGATCTCGGGCGACGCGGCGGCGGTCTCCTCCGCACCGTCTTCGTGCAGGCTCTCGCCCACCGCGCGCCGGATGAGGTCGACGGCCTGGTCGACGTCGAAGGGCTTCGGCAAATACTCGAACGCGCCGCCCTGGAATGCCGCCACCGCGCTTTCGAGGTCCGAGTAGGCGGTCATGATGATGACCGGAAGGTGCGGGTGCCGCGCCTTGACGCTCTGCAGCAGCTCGAGGCCCGAGGTGCCCGGCATGCGGATGTCGGACACGAGCACCTGCGGCACCTCGCGCTCGAGCTCGGTGAGCGCCTCCTGCGCCACGCCGAAGGTCCGGTACGGTATGCCTTCGCGGGCGAGCGCCTTCTCGAACACCCAGCGGATGGAGCGATCGTCGTCGATGACCCAGACTGGCTTCATGCGGCTGCCTTCTGTGCTTCCAGCGGAAACAGGATCCTGAACACCGTACGGCCGGGCGCGCTCTCGCACTCGATCGTGCCGCCGTGCTGCTGCACGTACGCCTGGGCGAGCGTGAGCCCGAGGCCGGTCCCGCCTTCACGTCCCGACACGAGCGGATAGAACACGCGCTCGCGCAGCTCCGGCGGAATGCCCGGCCCGGTATCGATCGCTTGCAATTCCAGTGCCAGCCGGTGCATGCGCCGCCCGATGGTCACGAAACGGGCGACGCGCGTGCGCAGCGTGATGAGCCCGGGCGGGTCGTCGCCCCGCTTGCGTGCGCCGACCACGGCCTGCGCGCCGTTGCGCACCACGTTGAGGACCGCCTGGATGAGCTGCTCGCGGTCGCCGTGCAGCTCGGGCAGGCTCGTGTCGAAGTCGCGCGTGATGCGCACGCCTTCGGGGAACTCCGCGAGAATCAGGGTGCGCACGCGCTCGCAGACCTCGTGCAGGTTCACCGGCCCGGGACGCGGCGCGCGGTGCGGCGTGAGGAGGCGGTCCATCAGCAGCTGCAGCCGGTCGGCCTCCTTGATGATCACCTGCGTGTACTCGCGCAGCTCCGGACGGTCGAGCTCGCGCTCCAGCAGCTGCGCCGACCCGCGCAGGCCCCCGAGCGGATTCTTGATCTCGTGCGCGAGGTTGCGGATGAGCTCGCGATTGGCGAAGGCGTGCGAGAACTCGCGCTCCTCGCGCTCGATGCGCTGGCGCTGGTCGATCGTGCGCAGCTCGACGACGAGCCGCGCGCCGCGCGGGCCGTCGACCGGGGTCACGAGGCAGTTGAGGACGTGCGCGGCCCCGCCCTGCCGCGTGAGCGCGACCTCCTGGTCCCAGAAACCCCACCCCCGCTCGGCGGCCTCGCGCAGCCGCGCCCCGAGCGCCTGCGCGTCGGTGAAGAGCGCGCAGAAGCGCTGCCCGGCGAGCGCGCGGCTGCTGGCGGCGAGCAGGTTCTCCGCCGAGGGGTTCGCGTGGACGATGCACAGATCGGGGTCGAGCAGGACCACGGCCGTGGCGAGCAGCTCGAGGCCGGCGAACGCCGGCGCGCTCATTGGACGAACCGCGCGCCGAGCGCGCGCGCCCGAGACGCGGCCGTGCGGGGTCGCGGGCACGCCCGCGGAAGGGAACCGCGCCCGGCGGCGCGGTGAGCGGGAGCTACCGGATCGCGGTGAGCTCGCGCCGGATGGCGGTGACGTTGCGCTCGTGCCGCTCGACCGCCTCCTGATACGGCTTCAGGCGATCGAGGACACGCTGGTAGTTCCGTTCGTCGCCGTGGCGCACCGATTCCTGCTCGGTGAGCTTCGCTTTCGCGTCCACGAGGCTCTTCTCCTCGGTCGCGAGCTCGTCCTCGAGGATCTTGCGGCGATTGTCGTCGCGGGCGCGCTGGGTGTCGCGGTCGACC
>CAZIXQ010000224.1:0-6613 GCA_964543155.1 uncultured Enterobacteriaceae bacterium | reverse complement strand
TGTTCAAGCGCTACGTCTGGGACGACGAGCGCACGCCGTACCTGACGCGGGTCCGCAACCTCAGCCGCACCCAGGCGCATTACGAGCTCTTCGGCTACGCGCTCTTCATGGGCGTGCTGTTCGGCGTGCTCGCCGTCGTGACGATGTCGCCGAAGCTGCCCCACGGCGGCGCGGCGATCGTGCCGGTCTACGCGTTCAGCGTCTGCTGCGCGGCGGTGATCCTGGGTTTCACCCGCCACCCATGGGCCGCGCTCTGGTGTGCCGGTGCGCCGCTCGCCGCGCTCGGATACTTCGCGGTGTGGGGCTTCCATCCCAACCTCGATTTTGGCGACAAGGTTCTGCTGGTCGCGGTCGCTATCGTCTGGCTCGCCTACTCGCGCCGGGTGGTGGCGGTGGCCCGGGCCTGGCAGCGCCTCGCCGCCGACTGAGTGCGCGAGGCGTTCTACGACCGCCGCGCGCGCGTTCCGCCTGCACGCCTGGACTTACGTCGCGGGCTTCGGGATCCTGACAGGGATCAACTGGGCCACCGGCGGCGGCTGGTGGTCGTTCTGGCCGCTCGCCGTCTGGGGCGTCGTCCTCGGCGTTCACTACCTGGTCTACAAGAGCCGGACCGTCGACGAGAGGTGGGCCGAGGAGCGCACCGCCGACTTGCGGTCCAAGAGCTACGACGCGGGCCACATCGATGCGATCGCGCGCGAGCACGGCCGGGACGACCCGGCAGGCGCGCGCAAGTGATCGGTCCGGCCGGAGCGGGGCTCAGCCCGCGCGGGTGCGCACGAGGTGCTCGGTGACGCCGCGCACCCCGGGAATGCCCTCGATCGCGACCCGGATCGCCTCGCGCTGCTCCTCCGAGTCGACTGCGCCCCACAGGTCCACCTGCCCGCCGCGCACCTGGACGTTGACGATCGCGTTGTTCGCCCAGTCTTCGTCCGCGAGCGCGCGGAGGATCCTCTCCCGAAGCGCCTGATCGTCGGGCGGCACGGCGCCGGTCGGCAGCGCCTCGCGCGCGTGCAGCGCCCGCAGGAGATCGGTGCGGGTCACGATGCCCGCGAGCTTGCCGCCGTCGAACACGAGCACGCGCTTGATCCGGTCCTTGCGCATGAGCTCCACGATGTCGGCGAGCGAGGCGTCGGCCGAGACGCCCAGCGCCGGCCGGGACATGACGTCGCGCGCGCGCAAACCATGCGTCTTGACGAAGTCGCGAGCCTCGTCCTCGGGCGAGAGCAGGAACCACAGCCAGCGCGAGCGCGGCTTGTCGGTGTCCAGCTCGGGGCGCCGGATGAGGTCGCCTTCGCTGACGACGCCGGCGACCGCGCCATTGCCGTCTAGGACCGCGACCGCGCTGATCCGGCGCTCGACCAGGAGCCGGGCGATCTCGGGCACCGGCGCGTCGACGGAGACGGTGACGACATTCGGAGTCATGACGTCGCGGGCTTTCATGGGCGTTCCCTTGCTCTCGAGGGTTCGGGGAAGCCCGATCGTGCCTGTCCGATCGGCCGGAATCAACTGCGCTGTGAAGCCGCCTCACGGCACGGGGGTGACGTTACTATGCGCGCTGCCTCGCCCAACACTCCAGCGTTTCCGATGCGACCCCTCGAAGAACTGGACCGGAGCGCCCTCGCCCGCGTGCGCGGCGTGTTCGCCGACATCGACGACACGCTGACGACCGACGGCCGGCTGACGGCGCAGGCGTACGCGGCGCTCGCGGCGCTGCACGAAGCCGGTTACCTGGTGGTGCCGATCACCGGGCGGCCGGCCGGCTGGTGCGACCACATCGCGCGCATGTGGCCGGTCGCCGCGGTGGTGGGCGAGAACGGGGCGTTCTACTTCGCGTACGACCCGGCCGCCCGCAGGCTCGTGAAGCGATTCCGCGATGACGACGCGGCGCGCGCGCGGCATCGCAGTCGCCTTGCCGCGGTGCGGGACCGGATCCTCGCCGAGGTCCCCGGCAGCGCGCTCGCCTCCGACCAGCTCTACCGCGAAGCCGATCTCGCGATCGACTACTGCGAAGACGTACCGCGCCTGGACGATGCGGCGGTGGATCGGATCGTCGCGCTCATGCGCGCCGCGGGCATGACCGCGAAAGTGAGCTCGATCCACGTGAACGGCTGGTTCGGCGACTACGACAAGCTCGGGATGACGCGCACGCTCATGCAGGAGCGCGCGGGCGTCGACCTGGATCGCGACCGCGACCGGTACGTGTTCGTCGGCGATTCGCCGAACGACGCGCCGATGTTCGGGTACTTCCCGCTCTCGATCGGCGTGGCGAACGTGCGCCGCTTCGCCGCGCGGCTCGAGCACGCGCCCGCGTTCGTGACCGCGCGCGAGAGCGGGGCCGGGTTCGCGGAGCTCGCCGCGCGGCTGCTGGCAGCGGGCGCCTGAAGCCACGATGGAGTGGCTCGCCGCCTACCTGGCGCTCGGCGCGTGCGTTGGCGTGTTCGCCGGCATGTTCGGCATCGGCGGCGGAATGATCGTCGTTCCGCCGCTCGCCCTGATGCTCGAGGCGCAGGGATTGCCGCGCGAGCACGTGCTGCACCTCGCGGTCGGCACCGCGATGGCGACGATCCTCTTCACGTCGCTTTCGAGCGCGCGCGCGCACGCGGCGCGCGGCGGCGTGCGCTGGGAGATCGCGCGGCGCATCACGCCGGGCATCATCTGCGGCGGAATCGCCGGCGCCGTCGTGGCCAACCACCTGTCGACCCGCACGCTGGCGGTCTACTTCACCGCGTTCGTGTTCGCGATGGCGGTGAACATGGCGCTCGACCTGCGGCCGAAGCCCTCGCGCCAGCCGCCAGGGGCGCCCGGCATGTTCGCCGCTGGCGCGGTGATCGGCGGCCTGTCCTCCCTGGTCGCGATCGGCGGGACGGTGATGTCGGTGCCGTTCATGATCTACTGCAACGTGCCGATCATCCAGGCGGTGGGCACCGCGGCCGCGATCGGCTTCCCGATCGCGGTCGGCGGGACGATCGGCTACCTCTACACGGGCTGGAACGCGGGCGGTTTGCCGCCGTGGAGCGTCGGGTACGTCTACCTGCCGGCGCTGGCGGGCATCACGATTGCGAGCGTTCTCACCGCGCCCGGCGGAGCATGGCTCGCGCACCGCGTGCCCGGGAAGACCCTGAAGCGGATCTTCGCCGGACTGCTGTTCCTCGTCGCCGCCCGGATGATGATCGGCTTGTGGTGAGGACCGGCTCTAGCCCTTGAGCTGGTCGCGAAGGACGTTCTTCTGGACCTTCCCCATCGCGTTGCGCGGCAGGTCCTCGACGAACACGACGCGCTTCGGGACCTTGAAGTTCGCGATCTGCGCCTTGACGTGCGCGATCACCGCCGCCTCGTCGAGCGCGGCGCCCTTCTGCCTCACCACCACCGCGGTGACCGCCTCGCCGAAATCGGGGTGCGGAACGCCGACCACCGCCGACTCGACCACGCCGGGCAAGGCGTCGATCACGAGCTCGATCTCCTTCGGGTAGACGTTGTAGCCGCCGGAGATGATGAGGTCCTTCGCGCGCCCGACGATCGAGAGGTAGCCGTCCTCGCTCCACTGGCCGACGTCGCCGGTCTTGAACCAGCCGTCGGCGGTGAACTCTTCCTTCGTCTTCTCGGGCATGCGCCAGTAGCCGGCAAAGACGTTCGGCCCCTTGATCTCGACGACGCCCGGCTTGCCGGGGCCGAGCACCTTGCCGTCGTCCACGACGCGCACCGAGACGCCCGGCAGGGGGAACCCGACCGTGCCGCCGCGGCGCTCGCCCTCGTACGGGTTCGACGTGATCATCCCGGCCTCCGACATGCCGTAGCGCTCGAGGATGGTGTGCCCGGTCCGGTCCTGCCAGGTCTTGAACGTCTCGAGCAGCAGCGGCGCGCTTCCGGACACGAACAGGCGCATGTGGGCCACTGCCTCGCGCGTGAGCCCGGCCTCGCCGAGCAGCCGCACGTAGAACGTCGGTACGCCCATCATCGCCGTGGCGCGCGGAAGGGCGGCAAGCACGGCCGGGGCGTCGAACTTCCGGTGAAAGATGATCCGTGCCCCGGCGAGCAGGATCGGATGGATGCCGACGAAGAGCCCGTGCACGTGGAACGTCGGCAAGGCGTGCAGCAGCACGTCGCTCGCGGTGAACCGCCAGTAGTCCCTCAGCACCGCCCCGTTGGAGGTCAGGTTGCCGTGCGTGACCATCGCGCCCTTGGAGCGGCCGGTCGTACCCGACGTATAGATGATTACCGCGAGATCGCTGTCGCCGAGCGACGGCTCCTCGAACGCGGTGGCCGCGCCCGACATCGCCTCCGCGAGCGAGCCCTTGCCGTGCTCGTCGAGCGTGTAGAGGCGCGGCGCACCGGCGGACCGCGCCAGCGCCTCGAATGTGGCGAGCATCGCCGGGCGGCAGACGACCACCCGCGGTTCGGCATCCTCCAGGAAGTAGCCGAGCTCGCCGCGCTGGTAGGCGGTGTTCAGCGGCAGGAAGCAGAAGCCGGCGCGGAGGCAGCCGAGGTAGAGGAAGAGCCCCTGCGGCGACTTGTCGATCTGCGCGGCGACGCGATCGCCCTGCGCGAGGCCGAGCCCGGTCAGGAACGCGGCGACGCGCGCGGTTTCGCGCTCGAGGTCGGCGAAGGTGAAGCGCTCGCCCGAGTCCGCCTCGAGGAACGTCTCCGCGAGCCGGCCGGCGAAGCCGCGGCGAAAGAAGGAGTACGCGTTCATGGCGTGCGGGCAGTCCCAAAGCAAGAAGCCACGGCGGGCCGTGGCTTCTTGCGTGTGGCGGGGATTATAGCGACGTCAGAGATCGACCTTGATGCCCGCGGCCTTGGTGACCTTGGCCCACTTTTCGATCTCGGACCGAACGAACTTGGCGAACTCGGCCGGCGGCTGGCCACCCGCGTCGGCGCCCTGGCTCGCCCAGATGGTCTTGATGTCCGGCATCTGCAGCACCTTCACCGTCTCCGCGTACATCCGGTCGATGATCGGCTGCGGTGTGCCCTTGATCGCGAAGAGCGCATACCAGGTGAGCGAGATCGCGAAGTCCACGCCCGCCTCCTTCATCGTCGGGACATCCGGAATCACCGGGTTGCGGGTGGCCGAGGTCACCGCCAGCGGCCGGAGCTTTCCGGCCTTGATCTGGTTCGCCGAGGTGCCCATGCCGTCGAACGCCATGTCGACCTGCCCGGCGAGGAGATCCTGCATCAGCGGCCCCGCGCCCTTGTACGGCACGTGCGTCAGGTCGACGCCGGTCGTCTGCTTGAAGAGCTCGCCGATCATGTGGTGACTCGTTCCGCTGCCGGCCGAGCCGTAGTTGAGCGTCCCCGGGTTCGCCTTGGCAAAGGCGATCATCTCCTGCAGCGACTTGAAGCTGTGCTTCGGGTGGAGCACCACCACGTTCGGCACCGAGGCGAGAACGGTCACCGGGGCGAAGTCGCGCTCGAGGCTGTACGGCAGCTTCGTGTAGAGCGACTCGGCGATCGTGTGATGGATTGCGCCCACGAACCAGGTATAGCCGTCGGGCGCTTCCTTCGCGGCGCGGGCCGCGCCGACCGTGCCGCCGGCGCCGCCCATGTTCTCGATCAGCACCTGCTGCCCGAGGAGCTGGGTCATCTTCGCCGCCCAGGGTCGCGCGAACGTGTCGGTGCCGCCGCCGGCCGGGAAGGGATTGATCGCGCGGATCGGCTTGACTGGCCAGGCCTGGGCCGCAGCCCCCATGGAGACGGCGGTGATTGCGAACGCGGCGATAGCGAGTGCGAACGCGCGGAGTGGCTGACGCATGACGTTGCTCCTTCCTCTCAATGGTAGATGCCGGCGTCTGGTCTCGTCCCTGCCGGCTGGGTTGGCCGCGTAGTCTGGCGACCGCAGCTTTCACCGTCAACGCTGCGCTGCCGCATGGTTAGCGGCCCTTGAACTCGGGTTTCTTCTTGTCGAGAAAGGCCCGGTAGCCGATGCGGAAGTCCTCGGTGTCGAAACAGGCGTAGCCTTCGTCGCGCTCCGCCGCGGTGAGCGGGCGCGGGTCGGCGAGCCGGCGGACGAACTTCTTGTGCCAGCGCGCGGCGAGCGGCGCACCGTCGGCGATTCGACGCGCCGTGGCATACGCTTCCTCCACCACGCCGACATCGGGCACCACGCGGCAGACGAGCCCCTTCTCGTAGGCCTCGCGTGCGCCCCAGATTCGCCCCTCGAGCAGGAGCTCGAGGCTCGCCGCGGGCCCGACCGCGCGCAGCATCCCTTCGAGCTCGTCGTAGGACTCGGTGAGCCCCAGGTTCTTCACCGGCACGCCGAAGCGCGCCGACTCGTTACAGACTCGCAGGTCGCACTGCGCCGCCACGAGCAGCCCGCCGCCCACGCAGGCACCCTCGATCAGCGCGAGCGTCGGGTGGCGGCACTCGGCGAGCGCGCGCAGCGCTGCCGCCGTTTCGGCGCCATACCGCTTCGCCTGCGTCGAATCGGCCCGCTCGCTGGCGAACTCGGCGATGTCCGCGCCGGCGGCGAACGCCTTGCCGCCCGCGCCGCGCAGCACGATGCAGCGCAGGCTCTCGTCGGCATCGAGCTCGCGCATCACCGCGCCGAGCCGTGTCCACATCGCGCGATCGAGCGCATTGAGGCGCTCGGGCTTGTTGAGCGTGACGGTCGCGATCGCGC
>CAZIXQ010000223.1:2556-6629 GCA_964543155.1 uncultured Enterobacteriaceae bacterium | reverse complement strand
TCAGCGTGTCGCCGGGCCTGATGCGGCCGCGCTCCTCGGCCTTGCGGATCATCCAGAGCGCGGGGCGGTCCTTCACCGAGCCGGCCGGGTTGTTGCCCTCGAGCTTGCACAGCACGACGTTGGTCGTGACGCCCGGAAGGCGCTTGAGCCGCACGAGCGGCGTGTTGCCGACCGTGTCGTCGATCGTGCGCCAGGTCGGGACGCTCACCGCGCCGCTCCGCCTTCGTTCCGGAGCAGCCAGGCGACGTACCGCTCGACGCCTTCCGCGACGGTCATGAACGGCGCGGCGTAGCCCGCCTCGCGCAGCGCGGTGAGATCGGCCTGGGTGAAACTCTGGTAGCGCGCCTTCAGGCCGTCCGGGAACGGGATGTAGCCGATCGCGCCCTCGGCGAGGAGCTCGGCGCGCGACAGCGCCGGGTTC
Source organism: uncultured Enterobacteriaceae bacterium (assembly GCA_964543155.1). Taxonomy (GTDB): domain Bacteria; phylum Pseudomonadota; class Gammaproteobacteria; order Burkholderiales; family SG8-39; genus JAGVSZ01. The sequence goes on along the minus strand of CAZIXQ010000223.1, from coordinate 6,208 downwards.
CCCTGCGCCTTGCGGCAGGCGTTGATGACCGCCTCGGCCATTTCGTTGTAGGACTGCGCGCGGCCGGTCCCGACGTTGAAGATTCCCGAGCGCTCCGGCCGCTCGAGGAAGAACAGGTTGACCGCGACGACGTCCTCCACCGACACGAAATCGCGTCGCTGCTCGCCGTCCGCGTACCCGCCGGAGCCCTCGAAGAGCTTCACCCGCCCCTCGGCACGGTACTGGTCGAAGAAGCGCAGTGCGACGGAGGCCATGAAGCCCTTGTGGGCCTCGTTCGGCCCGTAGACGTTGAAGTACCGGAACCCCGCGACCTGCGCCGGCGCGTCGCGGAGACGTCGCCGCACCACCTGGTCGAAGAGCTGCTTCGAGTAGGCGTACACGTTCAGCGGCCGCTCGTGCTCCGGCGACTCCCGGAACACCTGCCCGCCGCCGTACACCGCGGCGGAGGACGCGTACAGGAACGGGACCTCCTCGTCGGCGCAGAAGTCGAGGAGCGCGAGCGAGTAGCGGTAGTTGTTCTCCATCATGTAGTGCCCGTCCTGCTCGGTCGTGTCCGAGCAGGCGCCCTGGTGGAGGACTGCGTCGACCGCGCCGTCGAACTCGCCCTCGACGACCCGCGCGAGGAAATCCCGCTTGTCGAAGTAGTCGGCGATCTCGCAGTCGACGAGGTTCGCGAACTTCGCGCCGCGCGCGAGGTTGTCGACCGCAATGATGTTGGCGACGCCGCGCTCGTTCAGTGCGCGCACGAGGTTGGAGCCGATGAAGCCGGCGGCGCCGGTGACGACGTAATAGGTGCTCATGGTCCGGTGGACGTTGCGAGGTCGGCGGCGAGCTCGCCGGGATGCACGACGGCGGTGCCCAGTTTACCAACCACGATGCCGGCCGCGTGATTGGCGACGTGGACCGCTTCGCTCAGCGCCGCCCCGCTGCCCAGCATGACGGCGAGCGTCGCGATGACGGTGTCGCCGGCGCCGCTCACGTCGTACACCTCCCGCGCCTTCGTGGGCTCGTGCTGGACCGACCCTGCGCGGTACAGGGTCATTCCCTCCTCCGCCCGAGTCACCAGCAGGGCGTCCAGGTCGAGCTGCGCCCGCAGCCGCTCGGCGCGCGCCGTCATGTCGGCCTCGTCCTTCCAGCGCCCCACCACCTCCCGCAGCTCGTTGCGGTTGGGGGTCACGACCGTCGCGCCGCGGTAGCGCGCGTAGTCGTCGCCCTTGGGGTCCACGAGCACCGTGCGGCCGCGCCTGCGCGCCGCGGCGATCATGCGCTCGATGTGCGCGAGGCCGCCCTTGCCGTAGTCGGACAGCACGACGACGTCGTAGTCCGCGAGGCTCGCCTCGAACTCCGACAGCTTGTCCGCGAGCACCTCGTGGGAGGGCGCGGTCTCGAAATCGATGCGCAGGAGCTGCTGCTGGCGCCCGATCACGCGCAGCTTCACCGTGGTCGCGAGCGTCGGGTCGCGATGCAGGCTCGCGCGCACGCCCTCGGCCCGGACGAGCCGCTCGAGCGCGCTGCCGGCCTCGTCCTCCCCGACGACCGAGAGCAGCCCGACCGTCGCGCCGAGGGCCGCCGCGTTGCGCGCGACGTTCGCCGCGCCTCCCGGGCGCTCCTCGGTGCGCTCGACCCGCACCACCGGCACCGGCGCCTCCGGCGAGATCCGGCTCACGTCGCCGAACCAGTAGCGGTCCAGCATGACGTCGCCCACGACGAGCACTCGCGCGCGCGCGAGGTCGGGCAGCCGCGAGCGGTCTGCCGGTACGCGGCCGCCTTCGCCTTTCGTCCGCGCCATCAGCCGCGCCCGATCCCGAAGTACTCGAAGCCCGCGTCCCGCACCAGCGCGGGCTCATAGAGGTTACGGCCGTCGAAAATCACCGGCTGCCTGAGGCGCGCCTTCAGCCCCTCGAAGTCGGGGCTGCGGAACTCCTTCCACTCGGTCACGACGACGAGCGCGTCGGCGCCGTCGGCCGCCGCGAGCGGAGTCGGCGCATACGCGATGCGGCCCTCTCCCGCATAGATCCGGCGCGCCTCGTCCATCGCCGCCGGATCGTACGCGCACACGGTGGCGCCGCGCGCGAGGAGCTCGCCGATCAGCACCCGGCTCGGCGCCTCGCGCATGTCGTCGGTGTTGGGCTTGAACGCGAGGCCCCACAGCGCGAACCTGCGTCCGGTCAGGGTGGCGCCGAAGCGGCGCTCGATCCGGACCGGCAGCACGCGCTTCTGCGCCTCGTTCACCCGCTCGACCGCCTCTATCAGGCGCAGCTCGAGCCCCGCGTCCCGCGCGGTCTTGATCACCGCCTTCACGTCCTTCGGGAAGCACGAACCGCCGTAGCCGACCCCGGGGTAGAGGAAGTGGTAGCCGATGCGCGGATCGGCGCCGATGCCGCGCCGCACGTGCTCGATGTCCGCGCCGAGCCGCTCGGCGAGGTTGGCGAACTCGTTCATGAACGAGATGCGCGTGGCGAGCATCGCGTTCGCGGCGTACTTGGTGAGCTCGGCCGAGCGCACGTCCATGACGATCAGGCGCTCGTGGTTGCGCTGGAACGGCGCGTAGAGCGCGCGCATGATGCGCGTCGCCTCCTCGTCGTCGGCACCGATCACCACCCGGTCGGGACGCATGAAGTCCTCGATGGCGGCGCCCTCCTTCAGGAACTCGGGGTTGGACACGACGGTGAAGGGGATCTTTGCCTTGCGCTCCGCGAGCGCCGCGGCGATCGCCGCGCGCACCGCGTCGGCAGTGCCGACCGGCACGGTGGACTTGTCCACCACGATGCGGTGCTCCTGCATGTGCCGCCCGACGGTGCGTGCCGCGGCGACCACGTGCTGCAGGTCGGCCGAGCCGTCCTCGTCGGGCGGCGTGCCGACCGCGATGAACTGGACGCGGCCGTGCGCGACGCTCTCCTGCGCGTCGGTGGTGAAGCGCAGGCGTCCCGCGGCCCGGTTGCGCGCCACCATCTCCGCGAGCCCCGGCTCGTGGATCGGGATTCCCCCGTCGTTGAGGACGCCGATCTTGCGCGCGTCCACGTCGAAGCACAGGACGTCGTTGCCGACCTCGGCGAAGCACGCGCCGGACACGAGTCCGACGTAGCCGGTGCCGATCATGGTGATCTTCATCTGCGTTCCTTCATGCCCGCGCGCGCGTCATTGAGGTCATGGCGCGAGATCGAATTCCTCGGTGCGGCGCGGCGGGTAGGTCTCCCACGCCATGCAGGCCGGGCACTGCCAGTAGAACTGGCGCGCGCGGAAGCCGCAGTTCTCGCAGCGGTAGCGGGAGAGCCGGCGCGTCTGTCCCTGCACCAGGCTGCGCACGAGCTCCAGGTCGTGGCGCCGGTCCGCGGGCGCGTTGAGCAGCTGCGCCTCGAGCAGCTTGTCCAGGCCGAGCAGCGTCGGGTTGCGCCGCAGCTCGTCGCGCACCAGCCGGTAGGCGACCTCCGCGCCCTCTGCGTCGAGCGTCGACTGGAACGCGACATCGAGCAGATCGAGCGACGGAAAGGCCGCGAGGTAGCCGCGCAGCAGCGTGAGCCCGCTCGCCGGCTGCCCGAGGGCCTGGAAGCTCCGCAGCAGCCGGTGCGCGACCAGCGCGAGAAACGCGGGGTTCTGGGTCTCCACCCGCTTCCAGTGCTCGATCGCCTCGCCATGCCGGCCGGCGGCGGCA
>CAZIXQ010000223.1:0-2546 GCA_964543155.1 uncultured Enterobacteriaceae bacterium | reverse complement strand
CGCCGCCGCGGCGAGGTCGCCGAGCTGGATGCTCGCGCGCACGCACTTGCGGTTCTCCCTGAGGGCCTCCTCGAGGTACGCGCGCGCCGCATCGGGGCGCGAGTGCGTCGCCTCGACCGCCGCCATCTCGCAGCGGAACTCCGCGACCTCCTTCTGCCAGGACTGGCCGGTCTCCTTCTCCAGGTCGCGTGCGACGCCGGTCGCCTTCTCCCACTCCTTCTCCTGCTGGAAGATCTCGAGCAGGCGCCGCAGGGCCTCCAGCCGCTGAGGACCGTCGCGCAGCTTGAGGAACGCCTCCTCCGCGCGGTCGAGCAGGCCCGCCTTGAGGTAGTCCTCCCCGAGCTCGAACAGCGCCTGGCGCCGCTGCTCGGCCGCGAGGTCGGAGCGCTCGAGCAGGTTCCTGTGCATGCGGATCGCGCGCTCGGTCTCGCCGCGCCGCCGGAAGAGGCTGCCGAGCGCGAAGTGCAGGTCGACCGTCTCGGGATCGACCTTCACGACCTCGATGAACGCCTCGATCGCCTTGTCGGGCTGCTCGTTCAGCAGGAAGTTGAGGCCCCGGAAATAGGTGCGCGGGACGCTGCGCGACTCGGTGACGAGGTGCTTGATGTCGATGCGGGCGGCGAGCCACCCCAGCCCGAAGAACACCGGGAACGCGACGAGCCACCAGACCTCGAATTCCATGCGTCGCGCCGCTCGCGGTCGAGGGGCCTAGGGCCGGGAGGGAACGTCCGGGGCGAGCGTCCGCGCGGGCTCGCGCGGCGCGGCCTCGGCGGCGCGCAGGCGCAGCTCCTTCTGGAGACTCGCAAGCGTGCGGCGCTGGCGCACCATCGGGGGCACGCACGCCAGCACGCCGAAGGCGGCGCCGACCGCGAAGCTCGCGAGCACGACGAAGACGAGCGGCGCCTGCCAGGACTGGTCGAAGTAGAACTGCAGCGTGACCGGGTCGGTGTTCTTGATCGCGAAGAGCAGCGCGACGACGAACACCGCCGCCCACATGAGCGCGGTGAGAAGCCTCACGAAAGCCATCTGGCCAGCCCTCCGGCGGGGCGCAGGGCCGCCGCCGCGCGGTGCGCGGCCGGCCGGACCCGGCAGGTTGTGCTCAAGGCCTGGCGGCGGAAGGGCGCGGAGCCGCTGCCCTAGCCCGCCTGCGGCCGGTCGCCGTCGAGCTCGCCGTCGACGCGCTCGCGCAGCTCCTTGCCGGCCTTGAAGTGGGGAACGAACTTCTCGGGCACGTGCACCTTCTCGCCCGATTTCGGATTGCGTCCGACGCGCGCAGGGCGGTGGTTGAGGCCGAAGCTGCCGAAGCCGCGGATCTCGATCCGCTGGCCGCTCACCAGGCTCTGCGTCATCGCGTCGAGGATCATCTTGACCGCATACTCGGCGTCCTTCGCCACGAGCTGCGGATAGCGGCCCGCCAGCCGCGCGATGAGCTCCGACTTCGTCATTGCCTCCCCTCCGAGAGCGGCCCGGGCGCGCTAGTCGCGCTGGGCGTTCTTGTTGTCGAGCTTCGCTTTCAGCAGCGCGCCGAGGTTGGTCGAGCCGGAGCTCGCCGCCGAGGCGCTCTGCAGCTTCGCCATCGCCTCGGTTTCGTCGGCGAGGTCCTTGGCCTTGATGGACAGGTTGATGTTGCGGTTCTTGCGGTCGATGTTGACCACCATCGCGTTGACGGTGTCGCCTTCCTTGAGGTGCGTGCGCGCGTCCTCGACGCGGTCGCGCGCAATCTCGGAGGCGCGCAGGTAGCCCTCGATGTCGCCGGCGAGCAGGATCACCGCGCCCTTGGCGTCGACGCTCTTCACCGTGCCGGTGACGAGCGCCCCCTTCTCGTGCGTCGCGACGAAGGTGTTGAACGGATCGCCCTCGAGCTGCTTGATGCCGAGCGAGATGCGCTCGCGCTCGACGTCGATCGACAGCACCACGGCGTCGAGCTCGTCGCCCTTCTTGTAGTCGCGCACCGCCTCCTCGCCGGGCTTGCTCCACGAGAGGTCCGAGAGGTGCACCAGGCCGTCGATGCCGGCGGCCAGCCCGATGAAGATGCCGAAGTCGGTGATCGACTTGATCGGGCCCTTGACGCGGTCGCCGCGCTTGACGGTGGACGCGAACTCCTCCCACGGGTTGGGCTTGCACTGCTTCATGCCCAGGCTGATGCGGCGCTTGTCCTCGTCGATCTCGAGCACCATCACCTCGACCTCCTCGCCGAGCGTGACGACCTTGGCCGGGGCGACGTTCTTGTTGGTCCAGTCCATCTCCGAGACGTGCACCAGGCCCTCGATGCCCGGCTCGATCTCGACGAAGGCGCCGTAGTCGGCGATGTTGGTGACCTTGCCGAACAGGCGCGTGCCCTGTGGGTAGCGGCGGCTCACGCCCATCCACGGGTCGTCGCCGAGCTGCTTCAGGCCGAGCGAGACGCGGTTCTTCTCGGCGTCGAACTTCAGCACCTTGGCGGTGAGCTCCTGGCCGACCTGCACCACCTCGGTGGGGTGGCGCACGCGGCGCCAGGCCATGTCGGTGATGTGCAGCAGGCCGTCGATGCCGCCGAGGTCGACGAA
>CAZIXQ010000222.1:0-6689 GCA_964543155.1 uncultured Enterobacteriaceae bacterium | reverse complement strand
AAACGCCATCCTGGCCGCCCGCTTTGTCTGGTTCCGTCGCCGACGCGGCGTAGGGGCCCGCGCGCGATGCACGTCGAGCCGCAGATCGCAGCGCATCTCCGCGCGGCCTCCGGCGCGCCGCGCGCGGCCGCGGTCCTCGCGGTCCTGGCGTGCATCGCCTGGCTCTTCGTCTGGTACGGCGAGACGACGCTCTCCATGGTGGCGATCTGGGCCCGCTCGGACACGTTCGCCCACGGCTTCGTGGTCGCGCCGATCGTCGGGTACCTCGTCTGGCGCGAGCGCGCGGCGCTGGCGCGGCTGCCGATCCGGCCGTGGCCGCCGGCGCTCCTCGGGCTGGTCGCCGCAGGCCTCGCCTGGCTCGTCGGCGAGGCGGCGAGCGCGGTCGCGCTGTCGCAGTTCGCGCTGGTCGCGATGGTCCCGTTCGTCGTGTGGGGGCTGCTCGGCACCGCGATCGCGCGCGCGCTGGCGTTCCCGCTCGCGTTCCTGTTCTTCGCCGTGCCGTTCGGCGACTTCCTCGTGCCCACGCTGATCGACTGGACCGCGGAGTTCACCATCGGCGCGATCAGGCTGAGCGGCATCCCGATCTTCCGCGAGGGCAACCACTTCCAGATCCCGACCGGGCGCTGGTCGGTGGTCGAGGCGTGCAGCGGCATCCGCTACCTCATCGCCTCGTTCATGGTCGGCTGCCTCTACGCCTACCTCACCTACCGCTCGCTGCGCCGGCGCCTGGTGTTCATCGGCTTCTCCCTCCTCGTTCCGATCCTCGCGAACTGGCTGCGGGCGTACCTGATCGTCATGATCGGGCACCTCAGCGGCAACAGGCTCGCGGTCGGCGTCGACCACCTCGTCTACGGGTGGCTCTTCTTCGGGATCGTGATCGGGATCATGTTCTTCGTCGGCGCCCGCTGGCGCGAGGATCTCGGCCCCGCGGGCGCGCCGGCCGCGTCCGGCTCGCCCGCGCCCGGCTGGCGGCCCGACGCCCGGTTCGCCGGCGCGCTCGCGGCGGCGCTCGCGCTCGTCACGGTGTGGCCGCCGGCGTACGCGGCGCTCGAGTCGCGTCACGCCGGCAGCGGCGGCGCGCTCGCCGCGGTCGACGCGGCGGGCGGCTGGCGCGCCGAGGGCGCGCCGGTCTCCGCGTGGCGGCCGGGCTTCGAGAACCCGGCCTTCGAGCGCCGCCAGGCGTTCGCGCGCGACGGGCGGCGGGTGGGCCTGTACGTCGCGTACTACCGCCAGCAGAGCCAGGAGAGCGAGCTGGTGAGCTGGCAGAACCAGCTCGTCCGCCCCGCGGACGAGCGCTGGCGCAAGACCGCGGCCGGGCTGCGCGACCTCGCGGGGGCGCCCGACCGGGTGCGCACCGCGGAGCTCGTCGCGGACGACACGCGCCTGCTCGCGTGGCAGTGGTTCTGGGTCGGCGGGCGGCTCACCGCGAGCGAGCACCTGGCGAAGCTCTACACCGCGCTCGACCGGCTGACCGGGCGGGGCGACGACGCGGCCGTCGTCGTCGTCTACACGCCGATGAGCGGGCCGCGCGACGCGCAGGCCGCCGGGACGCTCGCGGCGTTCGTGTCCGACATGGGGCCGGGGATCGAGGCGCGGCTCGCGGCCGCGCGGGGGCCCCGATGAGCGGCGTGGGCGCGCCGGCGGGGGACGCGCGACCGCTCGTCGCCCACGTCGTGTACCGCTTCGACGTCGGGGGCCTCGAGAACGGGGTGGCGAACCTGATCGACCGGCTGCCGGAGTTCCGCCACGCCGTCGTCGCGCTCACCGCGGTGACGTCGTTCCGCGACCGCATCGCGCGCGACGACGTGACCTTCCACGCGATCGGGAAGGCCCCCGGCCACGGGCTCCGGGTCTATCCGGACCTCTATCGCCTCTTCCGGGCGCTGCGCCCGGCGATCGTCCACACCCGGAACCTCGCCGCGCTCGAGGCCGCCGTGCCCGCGGCGCTCGCGGGCGTCCCGGCGCGCGTGCACGGGGAGCACGGGTGGGACGTGGGCGACCTCGTCGGCGCGCGCTGGAAGTACCGGCTGGCCCGGCGCCTCTACCGCCCGTTCGTGCACCGCTACGTCGCGCTGTCGCAGGGGCTCGAGTCGTACCTCGTCGAGGCGGTCGGCGTGCCGCGCGGGCGCGTCGTGCGCATCTGCAACGGGGTGGACACCGCGCGCTTCGCGCCGACGAGCGACGGGGCGCGCGCGCCGGTTTCCGGCGGCCCGTTCAACCATCCGGACCTGTGGGTCGTCGGCACGGTCGGCCGCCTCCAGCCGGTGAAGGACCAGGTCACGCTCGCGCGCGCGTTCGTGCGCGCGCTGGCGATCGCGCCGGGCGCGGCGCAGCGCATGCGCCTCGCGATCGTCGGGGACGGCCCGCTGCGCGCCGAGGTCGAGGACGTGCTCGCGAAGGCGCATGCGGCGCACCTCGCGTGGCTGCCGGGCGAGCGGGCCGACGTGCCGGCGGTGCTGCGCGGCATGGACTGCTTCGTCCTGCCGTCGCGCGCCGAGGGGATCTCCAACACGATCCTCGAGGCGATGGCGACCGGCCTGCCGGTGATCGCGACGAACGTCGGCGGCAACCCGGAGCTGGTCGAGGACGGCGCGACCGGCGCGCTCGTCCCGCCGGAGGATCCGGAGGCGCTCGCGCGCGAGATCGTCGCCGCCTACCGCGACCCGCAGGGCGCGGCCGCGCGCGGCCGCGCCGGCCGGGCGCGCGCCGAGCAGCGCTTCAGCCTCGACGGGATGGTGCGGCGGTACGGCGAGCTGTACCGCGCGCTGCTCGCGGCCAGCGGCCCGGTCGGGGCCTCGCATTTCGTGCGGGCGCGCTGATGATGCGCGGGATTCGCGACGTGTCCGCGAGTGGAAGCACCGGGGGTTGCCGTGATAGCTTCTCGTCGTGCGATCCACCATCGATTCCGCTGGACGAGTCGTCATTCCGAAGCGCCTGCGTGAGCGACTGGGGTTCGTGCCCGGAACCGCGGTCGAGATTCGCGAGCGGAATGGGCGGCGAGGGCGCGTCGCTGTGCCGGCGAGGAAGCTGCCCCCGCTCACTGACCAGATCGTGCGGGATACGATCGACCGAGTCCGGCGCTGACAGACCCTTCGAGCGCGTCCGCGAGGCGCCGCGGCACACAAGCGTCGCGGACGATACGCGCCGCGATCTAGGCCGCGACGGCCTTGTGGAGAAGCGCGGATTTCGCGAGCGCCAGCACCGCGAGCGCGTGCTCGCGCGAGACGCTCGGGAAATCCGCGAGGAAATCATCGAGGGAGTCACCGCCCTCGATGTACTCCATCAGGGTCTGGACCGGGACCCGAGTGCCCGCGAACACGGGCGTCCCGCTGAGCCGGTCCGGCGACGTGGTGATCAGAGGATCTGGAACGGCCATGAGCTCTCCGCCTTGGCGCGGCCACTCTACCATCCCCGCCGCACGCGGGCCAGTTTACGGCGAAGGCTTGCGCCGGAATTGGGGCAGTAGCCATGTGCGGCATCGTCGGCCTCCTCGACACGCGCGGCAAGCGCGAGATCTCGCGTTCGCTCGTCGCGCGCATGAACGAGTCCCAGCACCACCGCGGCCCGGACGAGGGCGGCACGCACTTCGAGCCCGGCCTCGGCCTCGGTCACCGGCGCCTGTCGATCATCGACCTCGCCACCGGCCAGCAGCCGCTCTTCAACGAGGACGGCAGCGTCGTGGTCGTGTTCAACGGCGAGATCTACAACTACCGCGAGCTGATCCCCGAGCTCGCCGCGCGCGGCCACGTCTTCCGCACGAAGAGCGACACCGAGGTCATCGTCCACGCCTGGGAGGAGTGGGGCGAGGCCTGCGTGACGCGCTTCCGCGGCATGTTCGCCTTCGCCCTGTGGGACCGCAACCGCGAGACGCTCTTCCTCGCGCGCGACCGCCTCGGGGTGAAGCCGCTCTTCTATGCGCTCCTGCCGAGCGGGGAGCTCGCGTTCGGCTCCGAGCTGAAGAGCCTGCTCGTGCACCCCGACCTCGCCCGCACGATCGACCCGTTCGCGGTGGAGGAGTACTGCGCGCTCGGCTACGTGTCGGAGCCGCGCACGATCTTCCCCGGCGCGCTGAAGCTCCCGCCGGCGCACACGCTGTGCGTGAAGCGCGGCGCGCCGCTGCCGGCGCCGAAGGAATACTGGGACGTGCGCTTCACGCTCGATGCGCGGCTGACCGAGCAGGAGGCCGCCGAGGAGCTGGTCGCACGCCTGCGCGAGTCGGTCCGGCTGCGCCTCGTTTCGGAAGTGCCGCTGGGCGCGTTCCTCTCCGGCGGGGTCGATTCGAGCGCGGTGGTCGCGATGATGGCGGGCCTCTCCGCCGATCCGGTGAACACCTGCTCGATCGCGTTCACCGAGCCCGGCTTCGACGAGTCGGCGTTCGCGCGCGCCGTGGCCGAGCGCTATCGCACGAACCACCGCTCCGAGACCGTGGCGAGCGACGACTTCGGCCTGATCGACGAGCTGGCGCGGCTCTACGACGAGCCGTACGCCGACAGCTCCGCGATCCCGACCTACCGCGTCTGCCAGCTCGCGCGCAAGCACGTGACGGTGGCGCTCTCCGGCGACGGCGGGGACGAGAGCTTCGCCGGCTACCGGCGCTACCGGATGCACCTCGCGGAGGAGCGCCTGCGCGCGAGCCTGCCGCTCGGGCTGCGCCGGCCGGTGTTCGGCCTGCTGGGGCGCGTCTATCCGAAGGCCGACTGGGCGCCGCGCGTGTTCCGCGCCAAGTCGACCTTCGAGGCGCTCGCGCGCGATTCGGTGGACGCGTACTTCCACAGCGTGTCGATCCTGCGCGATCGTATGCGGCGCGAGCTCTTCAGCCGCGGCTTCATGGCCGAGCTCGGCGGGTACACCGCGGCGGAGGTGTTCCACCGGCACGCGCGGCGGGCGGGCACCGACGATCCGCTCGCGCTGGTGCAGTACCTCGACCTCAAGACCTACCTCGTCGGCGACATCAACACCAAGGTGGACCGCGCGAGCATGGCGCACTCGCTCGAGGTGCGCGAGCCGCTGATGGACCACCCGCTGGTCGAGTGGCTCGCGGGGCTGCCGGCCGCGCTGAAGGTGCGCGGGCAGGAGGGCAAGGTGCTGCTGAAGAAGGCGATGGCGCCGTACCTGCCGCACGAGGTGATGTACCGCCCGAAGATGGGCTTCGCGGTGCCGCTCGCGCGCTGGTTCCGCGGGCCGCTCGCGGCGCGCGTGCGCGAGAGCCTGCTCGGCGAGCGCCTCGCCGCGACCGGGTTCTTCAACCGCGCCTACCTCAGGCGCCTGGTGGACGATCACCAGGCGGGGGTGCGCGACTACAGCGCGCCGATCTGGACGCTGCTCATGTTCGACGGGTTCCTGCGCAACGTGCTCGACCGGGCCGACGCGCCGGCGCTGCGGCGGAGCGCGTGAGGGGCGCGATGCGGATCCTGCACGTCCTCGATCACTCGATCCCGCTGCAGAGCGGCTACACGTTCCGCACGGTCTCGATCCTGCGCGAGCAGCGGGCGCTGGGGTGGGAGACCTTCCACCTCACCAGCCCGAAGCAGGTCGGCTGCGCCGTGGACGAAGAGACCGTCGACGGCTGGCACTTCCATCGGACGCAGATGGCCGACGCGCGCGGCTTCGTGCCGGGCATGCACGAGATGCGCCTCATCGCCGCGACGACCGCGCGGCTCGGCGAGCTCGCGCAACGGCTTCGCCCCGACATCCTCCACGCCCATTCGCCCGTGCTGAACGCCATTCCCGCGCTGCGTGTCGGACGGCGCCTCGGCATTCCCGTGGTGTACGAGGTGCGCGCCTTCTGGGAGGACGCGGCGGTCGACCACGGCACGCACAGCGCGTGGGGCCCGCGCTATCGCCTGGTGCGCGCGCTGGAGACCCAGGCGTTGAAGCGCGCGGATCACGTGACGACGATCTGCGAGGGGCTGCGGCAGGACATCGTGGGGCGGGGGATCCCGGCGCAGCGCGTGACGGTCATTCCGAACGCCGTCGACGCCGCGTCGTTCCAGGTCGGCGGGGTCGCGGACGAGGAGCTCAAGGCGCGACTCGGCCTCGCCGGCAGGACCGTGGTCGGCTTCATCGGCTCGTTCTACGCGTACGAGGGCCTCGACCTCCTGCTCGACGCGCTGCCGTCGATCCTGGGCGCGCTGCCCGACGTGCGGGTGCTCCTCGTCGGCGGCGGGCCGCAGGACGCCGCGCTCCAGGCACGCGCCGCGGCGCTCGGCGTCGCGGACAAGGTCGTCTTCGCCGGGCGGGTGCCGCATGCCGCGGTCAATCGCTACTACGACCTCGTCGACGTGCTCGCCTACCCGCGCCACTCGATGCGCCTGACCGAGCTGGTCACCCCGCTGAAGCCGCTCGAAGCGATGGCGCAGGGACGCCTGCTCGTGGCCTCGGACGTGGGCGGGCACCGCGAGCTGATCGAGCACGGGAAGACCGGCATCCTCTTTCGCGCGGGCGACCGGGACGCGCTCGCGGCGGCCGTGGTCGGCCTCGTGCGCGATCGCGCGAGCTGGCCGCGGCTGCGGGCGGCGGGCCGGCGCTTCGTGGAGTCCGAGCGGACGTGGCCCGCGAGCGTCGCGCGGTACCGGCCGGTCTTCGAGCGGCTCGCGCGCACGCCCGTCGCGGCATGAAGCTCGCAGGCCTGCGCGTCGCGCTCGTCGGGCCCCTGCCGCCGCCCGCCGGCGGCATGGCGAACCAGACGC
>CAZIXQ010000221.1:0-6692 GCA_964543155.1 uncultured Enterobacteriaceae bacterium | reverse complement strand
GCTTGATGAGCGCCGCGTTGCACGCCCCGGCGGCGGCGGCCGCCGCGACCCGCGCCGCGTTCGTCACCAGGAAGTCGTCCCCGATCACCTGGACGCGTCCGGCGACGGCGCGGGTGAATCGCCCCATCCCCTCGGCGTCGTCCTCGGCGAGCGGGTCCTCGACCGACACGATCGGGTAGCGGGCGAGCCACCCGAGCAGGAGCTCGATCATCCCGTCCGAGTCGAGGTCGCGGCCCTCCAGGCCGAGGCGGTAGCGCCCCGCGCGTCCGAACTCGGAAGCCGCGACGTCGAGCGAGATCGCGACGTCTGCGCCCGGCGCGAACCCCGCGCGCTCGATCGCGCGCACGAGCCAGTCGAGCGCCTCCTCGTTCGTGTCGAACGCCGGCCACCACCCCCCCTCGTCGGCCACGCCGGCCAGCTTGCCCGCCTCGCCCATCAGCGCGCCGGCGGCGCGATAGACCTCGGCGACCATTGCGAGCGCCGCGTCGAAGCGCCCCGCGCCGAGCGGCATGACCATGAAGTCCTGGATGTCCACGCGCCGACCGGCGTGGGCGCCGCCGCCGAAGATCTGGATCTCGGGCAGCGGCAGCGTGACCGGCGCGCCGGCGGCGAGGTACCGCCACAGCGGCTCGCCCGCGTCCGCCGCGGCCGCGTGCAGCACGGCGAGCGAGCACGCGATCGTGGCGTTGCCGCCGAGGCGCGCCTTGGTCGGCGTGCCGTCGAGCGCGACGAGCGCGGCGTCGACCGCGCGCTGGTCGCGCGCGTCCAGGCCGGCGAGCGCGCGCGCCATCGGCCCGTTCACGTTCGCGAGCGCGCCGGCGACGTCCATCCCGCCGAGGCGCGGCCCGCCGTCGCGCAGGTCCACCGCCTCGTGCGTGCCGCGCGAGGCCCCGGCCGGCGCGATGGCGCGGCCGCGCGCGCCGCCGGCGAGGGCGACCTCCACCTCGACCGTGGGCCGCCCGCGCGAGTCCCAGACCCGGCGGCCCTTCACGTCCGCGATCGCGGCGCTGCCCATGCGTCCGCCCGCCTCAGCGCTCCAGCGCCTGGCGCCACGCCTCGGACACCTCGGTGAGGCGCGTGCGCGGCGAGCGCAGGAGCGGTCTTGCGCAGGCGCGCACCCGCTCGCGGTCGGTCTCGGCCGTGACGTACTCGACCGGCGACTTGCCGTCGACGCGCGCGAGGAAGAGCCCGGGCAGGAGCCGCGCGCAGCGCGCCTCGAACACGTCGCGCGGTTCCCACGCGACGGCCGCGAGATACCCCTCGCCGAGCGCGCGGAACGCGGCGAGGTAGCGCGCTCGCCACTGCGGCTGCCACAGGCACTTGAGCAGGAGATGATTCAGGCAGAAGGCGACATCGAACGCCGGGTCGCCGTACCACGCGCACTCGGCGTCGAGGAACACCGGACCGCGCGGGCCCACGAGGATGTTCTTCGGGCTCACGTCGCCGTGCACGAGCGCGAGCTTGGTGCGCGCCGTGCCCTCCGCGATCGCGCGCAGCGCCGGTGCGACGTCCGGGTGGCGCTCGGCGGCGGCGATGAGATAGGGCTCGAGCCGGATCGGCTGGAAGATGTGGTCGGTGGCGAATCGCGCCGCGATCTCGCGCCGCCCGGCGGTCGCCGCGTGGATGCGCGCGATGCGCCGCCCGACTTCGGTCGCGACCGCGAGATCGATCGTGCCGTCGCGCAGCTGCCCCTTCCACACCGGGTAGGTGTCCGGGGCGAGCCACTGCATCGCGAAGAGCCCGGCTTGCGCGTCCTCCGCGATCAGCCGCGGCGCCGCGTCGGGCACGAGCTGGGCGGCGATGCGCAGCCACTCCGCCTCGCTGTGGTTGCGTTCGACCGGCGCGCGCCAGTCGGCGGCGACCTTGAGCTTCGGGAGCGCGCGCTTCACGCAGAAGCTGCGGCCGTCGACCTCGACGCGGAAGATGTCCGACGAGACGCCGCCCGCGAGCGGCGTGAGCCGGCAGTCCGCGCGTGGACCCGCGAGCCCCATGCGGCCCAGCGCGGCGAGGAGATCCGGATCGGAAGCGGCGGAAGCGGCGGCGGAGGGCACGGCCGGCCGAGTTTACCCGGCCCGGCGCGGCCGCCGCTATCGCCTGCCGCGCCGCGCGCGCGCGGCGCGGATGTCGTAGCGCGCGAGGTCGACCCGCTTGAACGCGACGCGCTCGAACTTCACCGGGTCCGCGCCATGCGGGACGGTCGCGTCGATACCGATCTTGGTCACCGTTCCGCCCTTCCCGTCGGGATTGATTCTCACCACGGGATTGAGGATGTGGCCCTCCTCGTTCGGCAGGACGACGAGCCCCGCGTCCGCGTCGAAGCGCGTCGTGATCGCCCAGTCGACGTCCACCGCGTCGAAGAGGTCCACGTCCGCGTCGACGACCACCACCCGCTGCAGCGAGCGAAACGCCCGGAACGTCTCGTGGATCACCTCGCGCGCGATGCCGGGGCGCGGGTTCCTCACCTGCACCACCGCCGCGTAGAAGCCGCAGCCCCCGTGCGGGAGGTGGACCGCCGTCACCTCGGGGATCTTGGCGTGGACCGCGGCGAAGATCGCCGCCTCGGCGGTGAAGCCGACCGCGTTCCACACCTCCTTCCCCGAGAGCACGGTGTGGAAGACCGGGCTCTTCCGGCGGGTGATCGCCTTGACTCGCATGACCCAGCGCTTGTCGCGGCCGCCATAGTAGCCGGTCACCTCGGCGAACGGCGCTTCGTCCTCGCGCACGCCGGGCAGGATCTCCGCTTCGATCACGAACTGCGCGTCGGCGTAAGCGGGCACGTCGACCGTCTGCGCACGCACGAGGTCGATCGGCCGGCCGGCGACGTGGTTCGCGATGAGATGCTTGTCGTCGCCGAGCCGCGGCAGGCTGGACACGATCCAGGGCGCGAGGCCGACACCGTTGTTGATCGTGACCGGGAGCGGCTCGCCGCGCCGCTCGGCCACCTCGACGTACTCGCCGAGATGGCGGCCGGGGTCGATGAGGAACGTCAGCCGGTCCCGCCTGGTGACCATCATCCGGTGGATCGAGATGTTGGGCAGCCCCGTCACCGGGTTGCGCGCGACGACGACCGAGGAATCGAGGTAGCGCCCGCCGTCCTTGAGCGCGTGCACCGGGATCGGCAGACGCGCGAGATCGACCTTGTCCTCGACCACCTCGTTCGCAGGGGCCGATTCGCGTACGCGCGACGGGTACGCGTCGGGGCGCGCGCGCCAGGCGCCGATCCCGTCCGCGATGGCGAACGGCACCCGCTCCTTCGGCAGACCGAACAGCGACCCCACGACGTCGCGGTTCCAGAGCAGGCCGGTGAAGACCGGGTAGGCGCTGCCCCGGACCCGCTCGAAGAGGACGGGCTTGCCGCCCTCGAGCCGCCGCGCGACGCCGGCGAGCTCGTGCTTCGGGTCGACCTCCGTGCGCACGCGCAGCAGGTTGCCGCTCGCCTCGAGATGCGCGATGCACGCGCCCAGATCGACCAGCCTCGCCGCAGCAGCCCGCGGCACGCTCGTGCGCGGCTGCGCATCCCGGCCGGACTGCTTGATTCCCACCTCGCCGTCGAACACCGGGTCCTCCGCGGCCGCCGCGCGCGCCTCAGGCCGCCGCGGGCGCCGGCAGGGGCGCCTGGCCGCCGCCGAAGCTCATGCGGCGCGGCGTGGCGCCGCCCCTGGTGACGCGCACCGCGCAGTACTTGAACTCGGGGATCTTGCCGAACGGATCGAGCGCCGGGTTCGTGAGCGTGTTCGCCGCCGCCTCGTAGTAGCAGAACGGGATGAACACCGCGCCGCGCGGCGTGCCCTCGTCGGCGCGCGCGTAGAGCGATATCGACCCGCGGCGCGACGCGACGGTGATCACGTCGCCCGGCCTGGCGCTCCACGCCGCGAGGTCGAGCGGGTGCACGCTCGCGACCGGCTCGGGCTCGATCGCGTCCAGGACGCCCGCGCGGCGCGTCATCGCGCCGGTGTGCCAGTGCTCGAGCTGGCGGCCGGTGATGAGCACGAACGGATAGTCGCGATCCGGCCGCTCCGCCGCCGGGATGATGTCGGCCGGGACGAACTTCGCGCGTCCGGTCGCGGTCGGGAAGTGCGTGGTGAAGATGATCGACGTGCCCGGGTCGCCCTCCTTCTCGCACGGGTAGGTGACCGAGGAGTCGCGCTCGAGCCGCTCCCAGGTGATGCCGGCGATCGAGTCCATGCAGCCGCGCATCTCGTCGAAGACCTCCCGCGGATGGGCGTAGTGCCAGTCGAGCCCGATGCGGCGGGCGATCTCGTTGATGATCCACAGGTCCGCGCGCGCGTCGCCCGGGGGCTCGACCGCCTTGCGGCCGAGCTGCACCATGCGGTCGGTGTTGGTCACGGTGCCGACCTTCTCCGGCCACGCGGTCGCCGGCAGCACGACGTCGGCGAGGTAGGCGGTCTCGGTCAGGAAGAGGTCCTGAACGACGAGGTGCTCGAGCGCGGCCATCGCCTCGCGCGCGTGATCGACGTCCGGGTCCGACATCGCCGGGTTCTCGCCCATGATG
Organism: uncultured Enterobacteriaceae bacterium; assembly: GCA_964543155.1. Lineage (GTDB taxonomy): Bacteria > Pseudomonadota > Gammaproteobacteria > Burkholderiales > SG8-39 > JAGVSZ01. Next base: position 2,179 of record CAZIXQ010000221.1, on the reverse strand, counting down.
TACATCCCGCGGATCTCGCCCTTGGCTGCGGCGTTCATGATCTCGACCACCGTCAGGCCGGGCTGCGGATCGAGATCGACGCCCCAGAACCGCTCGAAGCGCTTCCTCGCCTCCGGGTTGTCGACGCGCTGGTAGTCCGGGTACACCATCGGGATGAGGCCCGAGTCGGAGGCGCCCTGCACGTTGTTCTGCCCGCGCAGCGGGTGCAGCCCGGTGCCCGGCCGGCCGATCTGCCCGGTCATGAGCACGAGCGCGATCAGGCAGCGCGCATTGTCGGTGCCGTGCACGTGCTGCGAGATCCCCATGCCCCACAGGATCATCGAGGCCCTCGAGGTCGCGTAGAGGCGCGCCACTTCGCGGATCTTCGGCGCGGGGATGCCGCAGATCGGGGCCATCGCCTCGGGCGAGTATTTCTGGACGTTCGCGCGCAGCGCCTCGTAGCCGCTGGTGCGGTCGCGGATGAAGGCTTCGTTGACGAGCCCCTCCTCCACGATCGTGTGCATCATCGCGTTCAGCAGCGCGACGTCGGTGTCGGCGTTGAACTGCAGGACGTGCGTCGCGTGGCGCGCGAGCTCGGTGCGGCGCGGGTCCGCGACGATCAGCTTCGCCCCGCGCTTGGCGGCGTTCTTCATCCAGGTCGCCGCGACCGGGTGGTTGACGGTCGGGTTCGCCCCGATCAGCAGCACGACCTCGGCGTTGAGGACGTCGCTCACCGGGTTGGACACCGCGCCCGAGCTCACGCCCTCCATCAGCGCCGCCACGCTCGAGGCGTGGCACAGGCGCGTGCAGTGGTCGACGTTGTTCGAGCCGAAGCCGGTGCGCACGAGCTTCTGGAAGAGGTAGGCCTCCTCGTTCGAGCCCTTCGCCGAGCCGAAGCCGGCGAGCGCCTTGTTTCCGTGCCGGTCGCGGATCTCGCGCAGCCCCTTGGCGGCGAGGTCGAGCGCCTCCTCCCAGGTCGCCTCGCGGAAGGCGGCCTGCCAGTGGTCCGGGTCGACCGAGAAATCCCTCGTCTTCGGCACGCCCGGCTTGCGCACGAGCGGCTGCGTGAGGCGGTGCCGGTGCGCGACGTAGTCGAAGCCGTAGCGGCCCTTCACGCACAGCCGGCCGTGGTTCGCCGGGCCCTCGCGCCCCTGCACCTGCACGATCCGGTTGTCCTTCACGTGGTAGGTGAGGAGGCAGCCGACGCCGCAGTACGGGCAGACCGAGTCGACCGTGCGGTCGGCGGCGACCAGGCCGGCGCCGCGCGCCGGCATGAGCGCGCCGGTCGGGCACGCCTGCACGCACTCGCCGCAGGCGACGCAGGTCGACTCGCCCATCGGGTCGTCGAGGTCGAAGACGATCTTCGCGTGCTCGCCGCGGAAGGCGTAGCCGATCACGTCGTTCACCTGCTCCTCGCGGCAGGCGCGCACGCAGCGCGTGCACTGGATGCACGAGTCGAGGTTGACCGCGATCGCCGGGTGGGAGAGATCGGGGCGCGGCTGGTGGCGCGCGGGGAAGCGCGGCAGGCCGACCTCGAGCTTGCGCGCCCAGGCGTCCAGCTCGCTCTGCCGCGTCTGCCGTTCTTCCGGCATGTCCGAAAGCAGCAGCTCGAGCACCATCTTCTGCGACGCGACGGCGCGCGCGCTGTCGGTCGTGACCTCCATCCCGTCCTGCGGGTAGCGGCAGCACGAGGGCGCGAGCACACGCTCGCCCTTGATCTCGACCATGCAGGCGCGGCAGTTGCCGTCGGGGCGCAGCCCCGGCTTGTAGCAGAGGTGGGGAATCTCCACGCCGTGCCGGCGCGCGGTCTCGATGATCGTCTCGTCCGCGCGACCGACGACCGTCTTGCCGTTCAGCTTGAACTCGACCGGCATTGCCGCGAGCTGTTGCGGGTTGGCTCGATCCATCGCGTCCTTGCTCCGTTCAGCCCACTTCGTGCGGGAAGTATCTCAGCGTACTCAGGATCGGGTTCGGCGCCGCCTGCCCGAGCCCGCAGATCGACGCGTCCATCATCGCCTGCGCGAGCTCCTTCAGCAGCGGCTCGTTCCACTTCCGCTCCTGCATCAGCGCAGCCGCCTTCGCCGTGCCCACGCGGCAGGGCGTGCACTGCCCGCAGGACTCCTCCTTGAAGAAGGCGAGCAGGTTGCGCGCGGCGTCGGCTGCGCGGTCCCTGTCCGACAGGATCACGACCGCCGCCGAG
>CAZIXQ010000220.1:0-6713 GCA_964543155.1 uncultured Enterobacteriaceae bacterium | reverse complement strand
AGGGTTGGACTAGAGCGCCGCGGTCGTCGGGCAGGACGCCGGCACGAAGAGGCGTGTCCAGAAGCGGTCGAGCCAGCCGGTCGCGGGTTTGCGGCCGGTGGTGAACAGCTCGACGGGCTCGGGGTTCGCCTGCGTCGCGAGCGCGACGCGCATCGCGCGGCGCTCGGGCTCGAACGGCGTGAGGATGAGCATGCTCGGACGCAGCGCGGACACGACCGTCACGCCGTTGCGATCGATGCGGAACGTGTCGCCCGCGCGCAGATGCACGTCGCGGGCGTCGTTCGCCTGCGTGAGCCACGCCGAGCCGAAGGCAACCGTGACCGTCGCGCCCCGGCCGTCTTCGATCCGTGCGACGTCGCCGTGCGCGAGGGCGATCGTGGCTTGCTCGATGCAGTCGTCGATCCGGTATGCGTCCATGGTCGTCTCCTCGGTTGGTCGGTGTGCGGTCCCGGGCCTGTGCCCTTGCCCTCCCTCTTGCAGTCCCCATGCCAGGTCGACACCGGCGACTTGGGTCATCGAAAACTCACAACCAAATCATGCTGTTATGCGGTAACCCGAAGATCTGCCCGGTCGCGTGGTGCGAGTCGTCGCCATCGCGGAAAGCGGGCGCCGCCGGATGCGACGGGCAGGGGCCGTCGCCGGTAACGGGATCCCCGCCGGCCCCTGGGGGGCCCGCGAAAAGGTTGACGCTTGTTCTACAAAACTGTAGATTTCACTTGAGTTATGGAGAAAGAAACCCAGATCTCTGCGCTGGTCTCGCGAACGACGCGGGAGTTGCTCGAGCGGCATGTCCGCGCGACCGGGGTCAAGAAGGGCTACCTCGTCGAGCAGGCGCTGCGTCACCACCTGCAGGCGCTGCAGGAGCTGCCTGCGGACGTGATCGTCCACCCGAAGCTGGTGGTCACGCGGCAATCCGGCGCGGCAATCCTGAAGCAGCTGAAGGTCGCCGAACCTCCCGGGCCACTCCGCGATCTGATGCGTGATCGAGATTAGGGCTCTGCGCGAGGCGGACGACCGCATCTCGTTCCGGTCTGGCGATCCCGACCTCGACCGCTTCTTCCATCGCTTCGCGGGGCAGAACCAGTTCCGGCACCACCTCGGCGTCACCTACGTCGCGGTGGAGGACCGGCGCATCCTGGGCTTCGCGACCGTCGCCCCGGGGCACGTCGAGATCGAGGGGCTGCCGTCTGCCGCGCGTGCGAAGCTGCCGCGCTACCCTCTGCCGGTGCTACGGCTGGCGCGACTCGCGGTGGACGCGTCGGCGACGGGCGCAGGGTTGGGGAAAGCGCTTTTGCGCTTCGTGCTCGAGCTCGCGGCCCGCATGGCCGACGACTTTGGCTGCGTGGGCGTGATCGTCGACGCGAAGCGAGGCGCGGTGGACTTCTACGCGAAGCACGGATTCATTCCGGTCGAGGCGGTCGAGGGCCAGGCCGAAGCCCGGCCGCGCCCGATGCCGATGTTCCTCGCGACTCGCGCGATCAAGGCGGCGCTGGGCGCACCGGCCGGCAGGAAGTGACCGCCGAGTCCGGCGACGCACCGCGCGTCAGCGCGGTTTGCGGATCCCGAGCTTGCGCATGCGACCGCGCAGGGTGCTCGGGTTGAGGCCGAGCACCGCGGCGGCGCCCTGCGGACCCTCGATCACCCAGCGGGACGCGCCGAGCACGCGCTCGATGTGCGCGCGCTCGACGTCCGCGAGCATCCCGGCAGGCGCGGCGGCCACTGGAGCGGGGTCTACGGGCGTGCGCGCTACCGGCGTCGCCGAGTGCGCGCCGAACGGCTCGAGCGCGTCGAGCAGCCGACCGCGCGAGAGGATCGCGGCGCGCTCGACGACGTTCTCCAGCTCGCGCACGTTCCCGGGCCAGTCGTACGCCGCCGCGCGCTCGAGAAACCCGGGCGCCACGCCTTCGAACGAACGACCGAGCTTGCGCGCCGCCTTGCCGAGGAAGTGCGCGACGAGCAGCGGCACGTCCTCCCGCCGCTCGCGGAGCGCCGGCACCGTCACCGGAAACACGTTGAGCCGGTAGTAGAGATCGGGCCGGAACTCGCCGGCCGCGGCGCGCGCGCCGAGGTCGCGGTTGGTCGCAGCGATCAGGCGCACGTCGGCGCGCAGCGTCCGCGTGCCGCCGACGCGCTCGAACTCCTGCTCCTGCAGCACGCGGAGCAGCTTCGCCTGCGCCTCCAGGGGCAGCTCGCCGACCTCGTCGAGGAAGAGCGTGCCGCCGTCGGCGAGCTCGAAGCGGCCGCGGCGCTGCTGCGTGGCGCCGGTGAAGGCCCCCTTCTCGTGGCCGAAGAGCTCGCTCTCGACCAGCTCGCGCGGCAGCGCGGCGCAGTTCACCTTCACGAGCGGCCGCTCGTGGCGCGGACTGCGGTCGTGGATCGCGCGCGCGACGAGTTCCTTGCCCGTTCCGGTCTCGCCCAGCACGAGCACGGTGCTGTCGGTGGCCGCCACCAGGGCCAGCTGGTCGAGCAGCCGCGTGAGCGCGCTCGAGCGCCCCACGATCTCGCGGAAGTCGTGGCCGCTGCGGATCTCGTCCTCGAGCGCGCCGATGACCGCCCGCGAGCGGTTGTGCGCCTCGATCTCCTCGCGCAGGCGGGCGTTCTGCGCCTCGAGCTCGCGCTGCGCGCGCCGCAGGGCGAGATGCGTGTTCACCCGCGCGAGCAGCTCGCGCGGCTCGAACGGCTTGGTCAGGTAATCCACGCCGCCCGCGGCGAACGCGCGCACCTTGTCGAGCGTCTCGTGCAGGGCGGTGAGGAAGATCACCGGCGCGTCGCGCGTCGCCTCGTTCGCCTTCAGCGTCTCGCAGACGGCGAAGCCGTCGACGTCCGGCATCATCACGTCGAGCAGGATGAGGTCCGGCGCGTCGGCTGCGGCGCGCTCGAGCGCTTCGATTCCCGAGCGCGCCGCGATCACGTTGAAGCCGTTGACCGACAGCAGGTCGACGAGCAGCTTCACGTTCGCCGGCGTGTCGTCGACGACGAGGATGCGCCCGGCGGTCACGCCGTGCGTCCTGCCGGTGCGAGCGTGGCCGCCACGGCGTCGAGGAACGCGCGCAGGTTGATCGGCTTGCTCACGAAGGCGTCGAAGCCGGCGGCCATGATCTCGCTGCGGTCCTGGGGCATGACCGAGGCGGTGAACGCGAGGACCGGAATTGCCCGAGTCGGCGGTGCGCCGCGCAGCAGCGCCAGCGCCTCGATGCCGCTGATGCCCGGCAGGTGGATGTCCATCAGCACGAGTGCGGGACCGTGCTCGGCCGCGAGCCGCACGCCGTCCTCGCCGGTCTCCGCCTCGATCGTGCGGTAGCCGTGCACGCGCAGGAGATCCCGTGCGAGCTTCCGGTTCTGCTCGTTGTCCTCCACGATCAGGATCAGCTCATTCGCCATGGCGCATAGGGAGGCGGACGGTGAACGTGGAACCCTTCCCGACGGCGCTCTCGACCCGGATCGTACCGCCGTGCAGCTCGACGAAGCGGCGCGTGAGCGCGAGCCCGAGGCCGGTGCCCTCGCGCTTGCGGGTGGCGTCGGTCCCGACCTGGCGGAACGCCTCGAAGATCGCCTCGTGGTCCTCGGCCGCGATGCCCTGGCCGGTGTCGCGTACCGCGATCTCCACCGCGCCGTCCGCGCGCTTCGCCGCGACGTCCACCGTGCCGCCGCGCGGGGTGAACTTCACCGCGTTGGAGAGCAAGTTGAGCACGACCTGCTTCAACTTGCGCTCATCGCCGCGGATCGCGCCGAGACCGGGATCGGTGTCGAGCCGGAGCGCCACGCCGCCGCGCTGCGCGCGCTCGCGCACGAGCGTGATCGCGTTCTCGAGCGCCGCGCGCAGGTCGAACCCGGCGGCCTCGAGCTCCATGCGGCCGGCCTCGATCTTGGAGAGGTCGAGGATGTCGTTGATGAGCGAGAGCAGGTGCTTGCCCGAGCCGTGGATGTCGTTGACGTACTCGGCCTGCTTCTCGGTGAGGTCGCCGAAGTAGCGCGCCGCGAGCATCTCGGAGAAGCCGATCACCGCGTTGAGCGGCGTGCGTAGCTCGTGGCTCATGTTCGCGAGGAAGGCCGACTTGTGCTGGTTGGCGATCTCGAGCTGGTGGCTCTTGTCCTGTATCTCGCGGAAGAGCTTCGCGTTCTGGATCGCGATAACAGCCTGGTCGGCGAAGGTCTTCAACAGCGCGATCTCCTTCTCCGAGAATTCACCGACGCTGGCACGGCCTACCCAGATCGCGCCGATACCGCGTCCCTCCCACAGCATTGGCGCAAACAGGACCGACCTGTTGCCGGCGGCCCGGCTACCGCCTCTGGCGTAGTCCGGCACGCCGGTGGCGTCGACATCGGGGTAGTGGACGACACGCCGCTGGAGGATCGCCGTCCCGGAGCCCGACGCCTCGCTGAGCGGAACCGGGAAGTACCGTGCCAGATCCGCTTGCCCGTGATACGCCGCGAGGTGCACTGCCCCGTCATGGCCGACGAGATTGATGCCCACGTTCCTGCCCTCGAAAAGCCGTTCGCAACTCGACAGGATCTTCTCGAACACCGGCGTCGTGTCCGCGACAGAGCTTGAAATGACCTGCAACACCTCGGCGGAGGCGCGCTGGTGGTCGAGCGCCTCCTTCGTCTCGTTGAAGAGGCGCACGTTCTCCATCGCGATCACGGCCTGGTCGGCGAAGACGCCGACCAGCTCGATCTGCTTCGGTTCGAACGGTTCCACGCGCGCGCGGGCGATCGCGAAAACACCGAACAGCTGACCGGCGCGCATTAGCGGAACGCCGAGCATCGTGCGGACGCCGCCGATCCTGGCCTCGTCCTTCACAATGTACTCCGGGTCCGCGAGCGCGTCGTGAACGTGTACCGTGCGGCGCTCGAGTCCCGTGCGACCCACCAGCGTTCCCCGATCGAGCCGGATGCGCGAGGCGCGCTCGATCGCCTGGTAATCGGCGTTGATCCCGGCGCCCGCCTCCCAGCGGAATGCCTCGCCGTCGAAGCGAAAGAATTGCCCCATGTCGGCGCGGCACAGCCGCATCGCGGTCGACACCAGCGTCTCGAGCACGGCGCGAAGGTCGAAGGTGGAGCGGCTGATCGCCTTGAGCACTTCGCTGGTGGCGGTCTGGTATTCCAGGGATTCCTGCAATTCGCGTGTCCGCGCCCGGACTTCCTCGAAAAGGCGCACGTTCTCGATCGCGATGACCGCCTGGTCGGCGAAGGTCTTGAGCAGATCCTCCTGGCTCTTCGGCGTCGGGCCGGGCTGCGGCCACGAGACGACGATCACGCCGAGCGGCACGCCCTCGCGCAGCATCGGCACGGCGAGCATTCTTCGCCAGCCGCCCTTGACGGCGCGCTCGTGGTCGTAGTCGGGATCGGCGAGGACATCGTCGATCTGGACGACCGACAGCCCCAGGATCGCGCGCCCGGCGATGGTGGACGCCTCCGGACGCATCGGATACCGCGACCGCACGGCGTCCACCCACTCCGGCGTCTGATCGAAGCCGGCGGCGTAGTGCAGGCGCTCCCCGTCGTATCGGAACACGGCGCCGTCCTTGCTGCCGCACAGGGTGACCGCGCTCCGCACGATGGCGTCGAAAACCGGCTGCACGTCGGTCGGCGAGGCGCTGATCACGCGCAGGATCTCGCTGATCGCGGTCTGCTTCTCCAGCGCCTCCTTCGTCTCGTTGAACAGGCGGACGTTCGCGATCGCGATCGCGGCCTGATCGGCGAAGGTCTCCAGCAGCGCCCGCTGCCGGTCGCTGAACGGCCGGAGGTCCCGTCGCAGCACGGCGATGACGCCGAGGACGGCGTCTCCGTGGAGCAGGGGCGTCGCCATCGCGCCGTGATTGCCGTAGATCCGTCGATGCTCCCGACCGATGGGAAACTCCTCGTCGGACGCCGATTCGAAGTCCGCGACCCGCACGGTCTTGCGTTCGATGACGGCGCGCCCAGCCGCCGAGCCCTGTGTAACGGGAATCGTGAACTCGGCTCCGAAGCGCTCGCCGAACGGCCCGGTGCTCTTCACCGTGCGCAGGACCCCGCCCTCGTTCATCATGACCACCACGTCGTTGGCCTCGCACAGGCGGGCCGCGCTCTCGGCCACTGCGTCGAGCACCGGCGTAATGTCGGTGGGAGAGCTGCTGATCACGCGCAGGATCTCCGCGGTTGACGTCTGCTGCTCGAGCGATTCGGTCAGGTCACGGTTGCGGGCCTGCAGCTCGTTGAAGAGCCGCACGTTCTCGATCGCGATCACCGCCTGGTCGGCGAAGGTCGTGACCATCGCGACCTGCCGGTCGGAGAACAGGCGCTTGCGGTGTCGCCAGATGGTGATGACACCGAGCAGTTCGGCGCCGCGCAGTAGCGGAACGGCGAGGACCGTGCCCGAGTTCGGGACGGTGCCGTAGGTGTCCGGTGCGATCAGCGGCCGATAGCGCGCATCGGCGAACACATCGAGGACGTGCACCGGGCGCCGCTCGAGTCCCGCTTGCGGGGTCGGGTTGTAGGTGCCGAGCGGCAGGGGATGCTGTTGCAGGTAAGCGACCCCCGCGGTGCTGCCGCCCTTGCCCCTCGCGAAGTGCAGGTGCGCGCCGTCGAACTGCCAGACTGCGGCCACATTGCCCTCGCAGAGCCGGAGCGAGCTTTCGAGGATCGCCTCGAACACCGGCGCGAGGTCGGTGGGCGAGCTCGAGATCACCCGGAGGATTTCGGCGGTCGCGGTCTGCTGCTCGAGGGCGGCGGTG
>CAZIXQ010000219.1:0-6766 GCA_964543155.1 uncultured Enterobacteriaceae bacterium | reverse complement strand
TACCACCAGAACGCCGAGCAGTTCGAGATCATGTTCAACAAGGCGAAGTACGACGCGCTGCCGGCCAAGATCAAGGCGATCATCGAGAACGCCGTCGAGGCGGCCTCGGCCGACATGAGCTGGAAGGCGGTCGACCGGTACTCGAAGGACTACGTCGAGCTGCAGACCAAGCACAACGTCAAGTTCTACAAGACGCCCGATTCGGTGCTGCAGACGCAGCTCACCGCGTACGACGCGGCCACCAAGAAGCGCGCCGACAACGCCCTGTTCGTGGAGATCGAGAAGTCGCAGAAGGAGTTCGCGGAGCGCGCGGTGCGCTGGTACCTGGACACCCAGGTCAACCCGCGGATGGCGTACAACCACTATTTCGGCAAGAAGCCGGCCGCAGCCAAGAAGGCCTAGGGAACGCGGACCGGGGACAGCCATCCGGCGCGAGCCGGGTGGCTGTTTTCTTTCCGTCCGGGGTCAGGCTTCAGGGGCCCGACGGGCCCGCGGCGCAAGCTCAGCACCACGATGCAGAAGCTGCTGCTCTTCGTCGACAAGGTGAGCACCTGGGTCGGCCAGGTGTTCTCCTGGCTGATCGTCGGCCTCACGCTGCTCATCTCGTGGGAGGTGTTCTCGCGCTACGCGCTCGACGCGCCGCACGCCTGGGCCTTCGACGTGATGATCATGCTGTACGGGACGCTGTTCATGATGGCCGGCGCCTATACGCTGGCGAAGAACGGCCACGTGCGCGGCGACGTGCTCTACGGGTTCTTCCGGCCGCGCACGCAGGCGGCCATCGACCTCACGCTGTACATCGTGTTCTTCATCCCAGGGGTCATCGCGCTCACGTATGCCGGCTACTTCTACGCGGCCGAGTCCTGGGCGATCAACGAGCATTCGAACATCACCGCCGACGGGCCGCCGATCTACCCGTTCAAGACGATCATCCCGCTCGCCGGCGCGATCCTCCTCGCGCAGGGCGTGGTGGAGATCATTCGCTGCGTCATCTGCCTGGGGCAGGGCCACTGGCCATCGCGCGAGGAGGACGTCGAGGAGGTGGACGTCGACAAGCTCAAGGCGATGGTCCACGCGGACGACGGCGGAGCCGGCGCGCAGGCGATCGTCGGCCACGAAGGCGGCGGCGCGGTGCACACCGCCGAGCGCAAGGGCGAGATGCGGCCATGAAGGTCCGCAAGGAGCTCTGGTTCGGCTTCTCGCTCATGGCGCTGATCGTGATCGGCGTGCTCGTGATGACGCCGTGGGGAAACATCACCAGCGGGCACCTCGGCCTGATCATGCTGGCGATGGTGGTCGTGGCGATCATGCTCGGCTTTCCCACCGCATTCACCCTGATGGGCATGGGCGTGCTCTTCGCCTGGCTCGCCTACCGCACCCAGAATCCGGAACTCGCGAACCGCCAGGTGCTGGACCTCATGGTGCAGCGCGCCTACGGGGTGATGTCGAACGACGTGCTGATCGCGGTGCCGCTGTTCGTGTTCATGGGCTATCTGGTCGAGCGCGCAGCGCTGATCGAGCGGCTGTTCAAGAGCCTGCACCTGGCGCTCGCCCGGGTACCGGGCTCCCTTGCGGTCGCGACGATCGTCACCTGCGCGGTGTTCGCCACGGCGACCGGCATCGTCGGCGCGGTGGTGACCCTGATGGGCCTGCTCGCCTTCCCCGCGATGCTCCGGGCCGGCTACAACGTCCAGGTCTCCGCCGGCGCCATCACCGCCGGCGGCTGCCTCGGCATCCTGATTCCGCCGTCGGTGCTGCTGATCGTTTACGGCGCCACGGCCGGCGTGTCGGTCGTGCAGCTCTACGCCGGCGCGTTCTTTCCCGGCCTCATGCTCGCCGCGCTCTACGTCGGCTACGTGATCGTGCTTGCGAAGCTCAAGCCGCGCCTCATGCCGCCGCTCTCGCCGGAAGAGGCGCGCGTCCCCTTGCCCGCGTGGTCGCAGACCCTGTCGCGAGGGGGGCGCAACGCGCTCTTGGGGCTCCTGCGTGCGAGCGGCGCCGGGGGCGCGGGGGTGCCGAAGCGGACCGTCTACGGCCAGCTGGTGGTCTCCCTCCTGCCCCTGCTCGCAATCGCCGCGCTGCTCGCGGTCATGTATCAGGCCGCGACGGCGCCGGTGGTGCAGGCGAGCACGGCCGGGCTCGTCGAGGCGGGCGGGCTCGTCGCCGCCGACGTAAAGGAGGAGTCGGCGGGCCTGATCGGCGCGCCGCCGTCCGAGGAGGAAGCGAAGGAAGGCGAGGCGGCCGAGGAGCTGTCGGCTCCCCCGGGCGCCGAGCCGGCGAAGGACGAAGCCGCGGCGCCCGCAGAGCCCGACGCACCGGTCGATAAGGCGGAGGAGGCGAAGGCCGCAGAGCGCCTGCCCGCGCCGCTCTGGTTCTGGATCGTGCTCGGTATCGGACTCGCGGCCGTGGCCCTCACCTACCTGCTGTGGAGCTGGGAGCGGCTCGAAGTGTTCAAGATGCTGCTCAGCTCGTTCTTCCCGCTGGCGCTCCTGATCCTCGCGGTGCTCGGATCGATCGTCTTCGGCCTTGCGACGCCGACCGAGGCGGCGGCGGTCGGCGCGTTCGGCGGGTTCCTGCTCGCGGGCGCGTACCGCTACATCGCCCACTCGCGCGCGACCGGCAGCACTGCCGCGGTGGGCACGACGGTGAGGGAGCTCGGATCGATCGTGAAGGACTCGGCCTTCCTCACCGCGAAGACGAGCGCGATGGTGTGCTGGCTGTTCGTCGGCTCGGCGATCTTCTCGGCGGCGTTCGCGCTCCTCGGGGGCCAGGAGGTGGTCGAGAAGTGGGTGCTGTCGCTCGGCCTGACGCCGATCCAGTTCCTGATCCTGGCCCAGTGCATCATCTTCATCCTGGGCTGGCCCCTGGAGTGGACGGAGATCATCGTCATTTTCATGCCGATCTTCATCCCGCTGCTCGCGAATTTCGGCATCGACCCGCTGTTCTTCGGCCTGCTGGTGGCGCTCAACCTGCAGACCGCGTTCCTGTCTCCGCCAGTCGCGATGGCGGCGTTCTACCTGAAGGGCGTGTCCCCGCCGCACGTCACGCTCAATCAGATCTTCGGTGGCATGCTGCCCTTCATGGGCATCCAGATCGTCGCGCTCGCGCTGCTGTACATCTTCCCCGAGATCGGGTTGTGGCTGCCGAAGGTGCTCTACAAGTAGTTATTGCGTCGCGCGGGTAAGTCCGGGCAGAGCCCGCCGCGCCGCCGCGCGACGCAATAACTGCCCGCGTTGGAGCGTCAGAACGGCCGGACGCTCAACGCGGGCGAGGCACGGTGAACTCCCGTACACTCATCCACCGGCTTGGGCTGTCGCCCGGCGAGCGCACGCGGCGCGAAAGGTCCCGATGCAGACCGCACTGGCCACGAGGATATTCGAGCTCTTCCTGATCAAGCCTTCCCACTACGATGACGACGGCTACGTCATCCAGTGGGTCCGTTCGTCCATTCCGGCCAACACGCTGGCGACGCTGAACGGGCTCGCGCTCGACTGCGCCGCGCGCAAGGTGCTCGGCGCAGAGGTCGAGATCCGCATCACCGTCTGGGACGAGACGAACACGCGCATCCGGCCCGACGAGATCATTCGCCGGATCCGCGCGTCGGGCGGTCACGGCCTGGTCGGCCTGGTCGGCGTACAGACCAACCAGTACCCGCGCGCGGTCGACATCGCGCGGCCGCTGCGCGCCGCGGGCATCCCGGTCTGCATCGGCGGGTTCCACGTGAGCGGGACCATCGCGATGCTGCCGGAGATCCAGCCCGAGCTGCGCGAGGCGATGGACCTGGGCGTCACGCTCTTCGCGGGCGAGGCCGAAGGCCGTCTCGAGGACCTGCTGCGCGACGCCGATCGCGGCGCGCTCGAGCCGCTCTACAACTACATGAAGGACCTGCCGGGCCTGGAGGGGGTGCCGACGCCCTACCTGCCGGTCGACGTCGTGCGCCGCACCGCCGGCATGCGCACGAGCTTCGACGCGGGCCGCGGCTGCCCGTTCAGCTGCAGCTTCTGCACGATCATCAACGTGCAGGGGCGCAAGTCGCGGGCGCGCAACGCCGACGACGTCGAGGCGCTGGTGCGCGCGAACCTCGCCCAGGGCGTGCACAACTTCTTCATCACCGACGACAACCTGGCGCGCAACCAGCACTGGGAGGCGCTGTTCGACCGCCTGATCCACATGCGCGAGGTGGAAGGGCTGAAGATCTGGGTGGTCGCGCAGGTCGACACGATGGCGCACAAGATCCGCGGCTTCATCGAGAAGGCCGCGCGCGCCGGGGTCAACCGCGTGTTCATCGGGCTCGAGAACATCAACCCGGCCTCGCTCAAGGACGCGCAGAAGGGCCAGAACCTCATCACCGAGTACCGCGCGATGCTGCAGGCCTGGCACCGGGTCGGCACGCTCACCTACGCGGGCTACATCCTCGGCTTCCCGGGCGACACGCCGGCCTCGATCGAGCGCGACATCGGCATCATCCAGCGCGAGCTGCCGATCGACATCCTGGAGTTCTTCATCCTCACGCCGCTGCCGGGCTCGGCCGATCACAAGAAGCTCTACCTCGCCGGCGTCCCGATGGAGAAGGACCTCAACCGCTACGACGTCGTGCACGTCACCACGCGCCACGCGACGATGTCGGACGACGAGCTGCGCGGGATCTACCGCAAGGCCTGGGATCTCTACTACTCCCCGGAGCACGTCGAGCGCGTGCTGCGCCGGACGAAGAGCTGGGGCTACGACCTCGCCAACATGCGCGCCAAGCTGTTCGGATTCCAGGCGCCCGCGAAGATCGAAGGGGTCCATCCGCTGGAGGGCGGCATCTTCCGGCGCAAGTACCGGCGCGACCGCCGGCCGGGGATGCCGATCGAGAGCCCGTTCGTGTTCTACCCGCGCTACGGCTGGGAGATCGCCTCGAAGCTCGTGCGCTTCGGCGCGATGTGGTGGGACTACTGGCGCATCTACCGGCGCGTCCGACGCGGGCCGGGACCCGACCTGGACATCGCGATGATGCCGGTGCGGGAGGGCGACTTCGACGCGCTCGAGATGTTCACCGCCACCGCGGCCGCGCGGACGGCAGTGGACAAGCGCAAGCGCAAGCTCGAGGCGATCGCGGCCGCGAAGCCGATCGCCAGCGAGGCGGCCAGCGTTTCTGCGCAGGCCGCCCGCACGCACTGAATCGCGTCATGCGGGCGGCATGACCGGGGCCGCGCCCGCTCCGGCGCGCCGACTGGCCGGCTTCGGGCTGGCGCTCGCCGCCTATCTCATCGGGCTCTTCCACCGGGCGGCGCCGGCGACGATCGCGGGCGATCTCGCCCAGAGCTTCGGGACGAGCGCCGCCGCGCTCGGCGTCCTCGCCGCGACCTACTACTGGGTCTACACGGCGATGCAGATTCCCTCGGGCATCCTCGCCGACACGCTCGGCCCCCGCCGGCTGCTCGCGCTCGGCGGGTTGGTGGCCGCGGCCGGCGCGGCGCTCTTCGCGCTCGCGCCGGATTTCGGGATGGCTGCCGCCGGGCGGGTGCTCGTCGCCCTCGGCAGCTCGGTCGCCTTCGTCGCCTGCCTCAAGCTGATCGCGAGCTGGTACGAGGCGCGCATCTTCGCGACGCTGACCGGGCTGGTCGTGCTGGTCGGCAACCTGTCCTCGGCCGCCGCCGGCGGGCCGTTCGCCTGGGTGCTGCAGTCGTTCGGGTGGCGCGAGGTGATCTTCGTCCTCGCGTGCGCGTCGCTCGCGGTCGCGGTCGCGAGCTGGGTGCTGGTGGACGAACTACCCCGCCCGCGCACGGTCCGCCTCGAGTCGGGGTGGCGCGCGGGTCTCGCCGGCGTGCTCGGAAACCCGGCCACCTGGCCGATCTTCCTCGCGAACTTCGGCATGGGCGCGAGCTTCATGTCGCTCGTGACGCTGTGGGCCGTGCCGTACCTGGCGGACATGCACGGCATGGCGCGCGGCGCCGCCGCCAACCACGTCACCACCGCACTGGGGGTCTTCGCGCTGAGCGGGCTCCTGATCGGAACGGTCTCCGACCGCATCGGACGGCGCAAGGTGCTGTACGCCGCCGGCGCGGGCGCCTTGGCCGCGACGTGGGCGCCGCTCCTCGCCGGCTGGCCGGTGGCCGGCGCCGCCGGCTATGTCCTCTTCGGCGCGATGGGCGTCGCCGCCGCGGGCATGACGCTGAGCTGGGCGTGCGCCAAGGAGGTCAATGCGCCGCAGTACGCCGGCATCGCGACGGGCGTCGTGAACATGGGCATCTTTCTCGGGCCGGCGGTCATGCAGCCCGTCGTCGGGTGGGTGCTCGACCGCGGGCGCGAGGAGGCCGTCCGGGCCCCGGTGCACACGCCCGAGGAGTGGCAGCGGGCGCTGTGGGTGCTCGCCGCAGTCGCGGCATTCGGGTTCGTGAACGCGCTCCTCGTGCGCGAGCCGCGTGGGCGCGGCATGCGCCGCGCGGCGGCTGCGCGATAATCGCGCCGCAATGAACGACGCGATCGTCCTGTTTGCGCACGGCAGCCGCGATCCGGCGTGGGCGGCGCCGTTTCACGCGCTCAAGGCGCTCGTCGAGGCGCGCAAGCCGGGCACGCGCGTCGAGCTGGCGTTCCTCGAGCGGATGCGCCCGACCCTCGACGAGGCGCTCGACGCGACGGCCGAGGGCCGGATCGAGCGCGTGCTCGTGGTGCCGCTCTTTCTCGCCCCCGGCGGGCACACGACGCGCGACCTCCCGGCGCTTCTCGAGGCCGCCCGCGCGCGCCATCCCGCGCTCAAGATCCGCGCCACGTCGTCGATCGG
>CAZIXQ010000218.1:0-6777 GCA_964543155.1 uncultured Enterobacteriaceae bacterium | reverse complement strand
TCGGGTTCCACTTCGGCACGAAGCGGTTGCAGTAGTCGATGTGGTCGGCGAGGATGCGCCGCGCGCCCGGCAGCGCGATGCGGAAGAACATGTGGTTGGCGACGTAGTGCGAGAGGTAATCGCTCTGGTTCGACGTGCCGCTCACCGCGCGCCAGTCCACGCCGCGCCGCTTCGCGGTCGCGAGGAGGAACGCGAGCAGCGTGAAGGGGCTCGGGTCGTTCAGCGCGCACGAGGTGCGCGCGAGGTCGACGCCCTCGAGCGCGCGCTCCATGTGCTCGGCGGTGTTGACCACCGTCCCGCAGGTGCCGAGCAGCTCCTCGTGCACCTCGTCCATGTCGTAGCCGCGGAAGACCGAGTTGCACGGGATGAGGGACACCGCGGTCGCGCCCTGGTCCAGGATGTCGCGCAGCCGCGCGTTGTAGTCGGCCGGCGTGCCGAGGCCGATCAGCTGGCGCTGCGTCCACGTGCGGCCGCGGTGCATGGTCGGGTAGATGCCGCGGGTGTAGGGCGGCTCGCCCGGGAAGCCGAGTGCGTCCCCGTACCGGGCGGCGTCGAAGTCGCGCGGGGTGTAGAGCGGCGCGATCGGAATCCCGGAGCGGTTGACGACCGGCTGCTCTGCGCCGATCTGCGCCGCGTACTCGGCCTGCCAGCGGGCCTCCGGCGAATCCATGAGCTTGGTGTCGAGCGGCTTGTTCACTGGGCCTCCGGGTTCAGGCGGCGGCGCGCGCCGCGCGCACGCGCGGCGCAGTCTCGCGAATGTACTGCGCGATGTCCTCGAGCGCCGCGCCGGGGTGGAAGACCCGCGCGACGCCGCTCGCGAGGAGCGTCCTCTCGTCCTCGTCCGGCACGATCCCGCCGACGATCACCGCCACGTCGCCGAGCTCGGCCGCCCGCAGCGCGTCCATGAGCTTCGGCACGATCAGGTGGTCGGTCGCGAGCGACGAGATGCCGATCACGTCGACGTCCTCCTCGGTCGCGAGCTTCACGACCGTGGCGATCTCCTGCCAGGGCGGGGTGTAGATCACCTCCATGCCCGCGTCGCGGAGGTAGGCGGCGACGACGCGGCTGCCGCGGTCGTGGCCGTCGAAGCCGATCTTGGTGATGAGCACCTTGGGACGATATCCCACGTTCACTCCTTGTCGAGCTCGCTCCGCAGCAGACCCACGAAGCGCCGCGCGATGGCCCTTGGGCTGTCCCGCCCAGGGTGGTACCAGGTCTGCGACCAGTTGAGCGCGCCGAGCAGCATCAGCCGCACGCTGCGGCGGTCGACGCCGCGCGCGAGCGGCAGCGCCTGCACGAGATCCACGAACAGCCGCTCGTACTCGTCGCGCCGCTTCACCAGCTCGCCGGCGACCGACGGCGCATCGGACGGGCGCACGCGGATCACGACCTGGGCGTAGTCGCCGGCGCCAAGGAGCGACTCGAGGTGCGCGACGCACGCGGCCTCGAGGCGCTCCCACGGGTCGCGCCGGCCCGCGATCGCGGCCTCGACCGACTCGGAAATCCGCCGGACGCCCTCGGCGTACACCGCGGCGAGCAGCGCTTCCTTCGTGGCGAAGTGGTAGTAGAGCGAGCCGGGCAGCATGTCGATCGCGCGCACGATGTCGCGCACCGAGGCGCCGTGGAAGCCCTGCGCGGCGAAGAGGCGCGCCGCCTCGTCGAGGAGCAGCGGGAGGCGGTTGTCGGCGCGCGGGGTGCGGGCGGGACGGGCGGCGGGCATGCGTTAAACCAAACGAGTGTTCGTTTTTTAACATAACCGGGCGCTGACGGTCAAGACGTCGGTGAGCGGCGCCGCGTGGGGATTGACGCGCAACTCGCGACTCGTCTAACGTGCCCGCGCCGGACTGTTCGGGGAAAGCATTCGGGAGATCAGATGCGCTGGCGACTTCTCGGGATCCTGGCCGCATGGGCCGTGGCGGGCGCGGCGTCCGCGCAGGGCTATCCCGCCAAACCGATCATGCTCGTGGTCCCGTTTCCGCCGGGCGGCATCGACAACGTCGTCCGACTGGTGACGCAGAAGGCGTCCGAACGACTCGGTCAGCCAATCGTCATCGAGAACAAGCCGGGCGCGAGCGGGATCATCGCGGCGCAGGGCGTCAAGCAGGCGGCGCCCGACGGCTACACGCTCCTGCTCGGGCACGCCGGCACGCACGCGATCAACCAAGGTCTGTACGCGAACCTGCCGTACGATCCCGTGCGCGATTTCGCGCCGGTCACCGCGCTCTTCTCGACGGCGCACGTGCTGGTCGTGCCGCCCGGCAGCAGCGCCGCTTCGGTCGCGGAGCTGATTGCGCTCGCCAAGAGCAGGCCGAACGGACTCACCTTCGCATCCCAGGGGGTCGGCACCGGCGGGCATCTGCTCGGAGAGATGCTGAAGAGTCGCTCGGGCGCCATGCTCACGCACGTGCCGTACAAGGGAACCGCGCCCGCGCAGGCCGACGTGATGGCCGGTCGCGTGGACATGTACTTTGACGGCGTCGTGACGAGCCTGCCGCACATACGCGCCGGTAAGCTCAACGCGCTCGCGGTGGCCACGCGCAATCCGGTGCCGCAGCTGCCGAAAGTGCCGACGATGGCTCAAGCGGGCTTCCCGGGGGTGGAGCTTGACTTCTGGTTCGGCGTGTTCGCCCCTGCGGGAACCCCACAGCCCGCGCTCGACGCTTTGCATCGCGGCTTCGTGGAGGCGATGAAGGATCCGGTGGTGACCGGCAAGCTGAGCGACCTCGCGCTCGACATCGTGACGGGCAGCCCGGCCGATTTCGGCGCCCTCATCCGCGAAGACACCCGCCGGCTCGGCGCGGTGGTGAAGGAGGCCGGAGTCAAGGCCGAATAGCGGTAGTGCGCAGCGAATCCATTCGAGAGGAGTCGTCAGATGCCGTTCTTGCCGAAGCTGGGACCGAGCGGAAAGGTCTTCGACGCGTTCCAGGCGTGGCCGCCGCTCTATCGGCCGATCGCCGAGCTGTCGCAGACTGCGCTGCGTGACTTTCCCTCGAAGCTGACGGCGGGCGAACGCGAGCTGATCGGCAGCTTCGTGTCGCGGCTCAACCAGTGCGAGTACTGCTACCGGGTGCATAACTCGGCCGTGAACGCCTTCGGCATCCCGCACGATCTGGTGGACAAGCTTCATGCCGACATCGCGTCGGCACCGGTCGACGAACGGCTCAAGCCGCTGCTGCGCTACGCGCGCAAGCTGACGCTCGAGCAGTTCCGGATGATCCGGTCGGACGCGGACGCGGTGTTTGCCGCGGGCTGGGACGAGGACGACCTGAATCTGGTCGTGTGCATCTGCGCGCTCTTCAACTTCATGAACCGACTGGTGCACGGCCTGGGCATCGAGGAGGACCCCGAGTACTCCCTGGCCGCCGGGCCGCGCCTGCGCGACCTCGGCTACAGCGGCTCGGGCAAGCTGAGCAAGGACGACCGCGATCGGTACGCGCAGGGCGCGCGCTGACGCCGCGCACGCCGCCGGCGCGCGCCTACCTCCCCTGTTCCTTCGTGAGCGTCGCGGCGAGCGCCCCGGCCGCGGTGCGCAGCTCGAGCCGGTCGCCCTCGAAGCGGGCGGTCGCAACCGTCTCGAGCGCCCTCAGGAATTGCTGCTCCTGCTCCATGACGCCCTCGGGTCCTGCGCACATCATCCGCGTCGCCGCGGCCGGACCGAACGTGAGCTTCTGGCCTATCGCGGTGTAAGCGGCGCTGTATCGATTGCAGCCGCCCGAGCCGCTCACCCGGCCCTCGGCGGAGAAGGCCATGGTGAGGGTCGTGCCGGACAGCACGCTCACGACCGCCTGTCTGCCGTTGTTGAATCCGGTCACTTGCCACGAAGTCCCGGCGAGCGACTGCGGTTGCGCGGCGAAGGTCGCAAGCACCGCGCCGCCCGCCGACAGGAGCTGGAGCTGTCCGCCTTCGATCCGGAAGCTGCGCGCGCCGGTGAGGGCGCTCATGAACGCTTCGGCCTGCTTCATCACCGACGGTGCACAGGCCATCATCGTCGCAACGCCGCGCGAGCCGACCTGGATCGTCGAGCCCGCCACGGTGAAGGGCGCGGTGTAGCGGTTGCAGCCGTCGGTCCCCTGCACCCGCCCGCCCTCGAAGGTTGCGGTGGCCGTCGCGCCGGGCTGCAGCGTCTGCCCGGGCAGCGACGACAGCACCCACGCGGTGCCGTTCAGGTCGGGCGGACTACCGGCCGGCGTCACGGTGGCGCAGGCCGATATCAGGGCGACGACGAGGATCGCCGCGAACCACGCGCGGCCACTCACGTCGCCGACCAGTTCAGGTGGAACTCGAGCGGCGGCGGTTCCCACGCCGCCAGGCGGTCGATGAGGCGCTCGGGATCGGGCTCGGCGACCACGAGACCGCGGTGGGCAGGGCGGAGCAGCCCGTCGGCCGCCGCGCGGTCGAACTGCGCGGTCAGGCCGCTGAAGTAGCCGGCGACGTCGACCAGGCCGCACGGCTTGCGGTGGATGCCGAGCTGCGCCCAGGTGATCATCTCGCAGATCTCCTCGAAGGTGCCGAAGCCGCCCGGCAGCGCGACGAACCCGTCCGAGAGCTCCGCCATGCGCGCCTTGCGCTCGTGCATCGAGCGCACGACGATCAGCTCGGTGAGGTCGACGCCGTCGTAGGCGAGCTCCTTGCGCTGGAGCGCGGAGGGGATCACGCCGATCACCTTGCCGCCCGCGGCCCGCGCGGCCTGGGAGACGGCGCCCATCAGGCCGACGCGGCCGCCGCCGAACACGAGCGTGATGCCGCGCCGCGCGAGCGCCGCGCCGAGCGTGCGTGCGGCCTCGGCGTATGCGGGGTTCGAACCGGCGTTCGAGCCGGCGAAGATGCAGAGGGCTTTCATTGGGTCCTTACTCGTTCGCAATCGCCCGGCCGATCACCAGCCGCTGGATGTCGCTCGCGGCGCATTCGAACAAGGGGGCGGCGCCCCCTTGTATATCCCCCAAGCCGGCGAGCGACATCATTCGTTCGCAATTGCCCGGCCGATCACTAGCCGCTGGATGTCGCTCGCGCCTTCGTAGATCTGGCACACGCGCACGTCGCGATAGATGCGCTCGACCGGGAAGTCGTTGACGTACCCATAGCCGCCGTGGATCTGGATGGCGGCGGAGCACACCTCCTCGGCCATCTCGCTCGCGAACAGCTTCGCCATCGACGCCTCCTTCAGGCACGGCCGCTTCGCGTCGCGCAGCGCGGCGGCGTGCCAGACCATCTGGCGCGCGACCTCGATCTTCGTCGCCATGTCGGCGAGCCGGAAGTTCACCGCCTGGTGCTCGATGATCGGCTTGCCGAAGGTCTCGCGCTCCCGCGCGTACGCGCGCGCCGCCTCGTACGCCGCGCGCGCCATGCCGACCGACTGCGCGGCGATGCCGATGCGGCCGCCCTCGAGGTTCGAGAGCGCGATGCGGTAGCCCTCGCCCTCGCCGCCGACGAGGTGGTCGGCCGGCACGCGGCAGTTCTCGAAGGTGATCTGCGCGGTGTCGGACGCGCGCTGGCCGAGCTTGTGTTCCACGCGTGTCACGACGTACCCGGGCGCGTCGGAAGGCACGAGGAAGGCGCTGATGCCGCGCTTGCCTGCACTCCTGTCGCTCACCGCGAACACGAGCGCGCAGTCCGCGTTCTTGCCGGTGGTGATGAACTGCTTCACGCCGTTAAGCACCCAGTGCCCGCCGTCGCGCTCTGCGCGCGTGCGGATCGCCGCGGCGTCCGAGCCGACGTGCGGCTCGGTGAGGCAGAAGCAGCCGAGCTTCTCGCCGCGCGCGAGCGGTTTCAGCCAGCGCTCCTTTTGCGCGTCGGTGCCGAAAGCGTTCAGTGGACCGCACACGACCGAGTTCTGCACGCTCAGGATCGTCGAGCATGCGCCGTCGCCCGCGGCGACTTCCTCCATCGCGACCGCAAGCGACACGTGGTCGAGGCCCGCGCCGCCCCACCGCTCGGGCACGCACACGCCCATCAGGCCCATGCGCCCCATCTCGGCGAGCGCCTCCCGCGGGAAGGTCGCGTTGCGGTCCCACTCCGCGGCGAACGGGGCGAGGCGCTCGCGCGCGAATGCGCGCACCGAGTCGCGGATCATTTCCTGTTCGGGAGTCAGCAGCATCGAGCTTCCTTCTAGCGCCGGGACGGCGCCGCGCCCTTCCGCAGCACGCGCAGATGCCCGCCGAGCACCGCCGCGGGAATCACCAGCAGGTCGCCGGCGAGGCGCATCCACCACACCGCCGTCTCGGCGGTGAAGAGCATCATCGCCTCGCCGAAGAGGAGCGACACGACCCCGACCGCGAACGCGGTGGCGTACTCGCCGCGGTTTGCGAAGCGCGCAGCCACGTAGCCACCGAGGACGGTGCACGCGAGCCCGCCGGCGAGGCTCACCAGCTTGAAGGTCCCGGATTCCCCGAGCGCCGCGGCGAGGCCCTCCGGCGCGGTGCCGCCGGACACGAGCAGGATGCTCGCCACCGTCGCAGCGACGAGCGAGAACACCATCGTGCCGCCGACGTCGACGATGAAGCCGAGCACGATCGCGACCGGGGTGGAGCGGCCCGGCGCGGCCTGGGGGTCGCGCACCGGCGCGCCGGGCGGGCGATAGGGGTCGGTCACGCCGCCTCCGGCGCGGGGTCGGGCCGCACGTGGGGTTCGCCGCGCTAGACCAGCTCGAGCGCCACCGCGGTGGCCTCGCCCCCGCCGATGCACAGGCTCGCGATGCCGCGCTTGCCGCCGTACTTCCGCAGCGCGCCGATCAGCGTCACCATGATGCGCGCGCCGGAGGCGCCGATCGGGTGACCGAGC
>CAZIXQ010000217.1:0-6788 GCA_964543155.1 uncultured Enterobacteriaceae bacterium | reverse complement strand
TTCACCCTGAAGGAGGGCGAGTGCTTCGGCGCCTGCGGCGACGCGCCGGTGATGCTCGTGAACAACAAGAAGATGGTGAGCTTCATGACCCCGGATGCGCTCGACCGCTACCTGGCGGAGCTGGCGAAATGAACACCGCGCGAGCGCCGTTCGACCCGGCCGTCTACGGGCCGGACGCGCTGATCATGAAGGGCGTGAACGGCCTGAACTGGCGGCTCAAGGACTACGAGGCGCGCGGCGGGTACGCCGCCCTGCGCAAGATCCTCGCCGAGAAGATCCCGCCCGAGGTGGTGGTTGCGGAGGTGAAGAAGTCGGCGCTGCGCGGCCGCGGCGGCGCGGGCTTCCCGACCGGCCTGAAGTGGA
Source organism: uncultured Enterobacteriaceae bacterium (assembly GCA_964543155.1). Taxonomy (GTDB): domain Bacteria; phylum Pseudomonadota; class Gammaproteobacteria; order Burkholderiales; family SG8-39; genus JAGVSZ01. The sequence goes on along the minus strand of CAZIXQ010000217.1, from coordinate 6,425 downwards.
GCTTCATGCCGAAGGCGTTCGCCGGGCAGAAGTACATGGTCTGCAACTCGGACGAAGGCGAGCCCGGGACGTTCAAGGATCGCGACATCCTGCGCTACAACCCGCACGCCGTGATCGAGGGCATGGCGATCGGAGGCTACGCGTGCGGCGCGACGGTCGGCTACAACTACATCCACGGCGAGATCTGGGAGACCTACCAGCGCTTCGAGGAGGCCCTCGAGGAGGCGCGCGCGGCCGGCCTCCTCGGCACGAACATCCTCGGCTCGGGCTTCGATTTCCAGCTCCACGCGCACCACGGCTACGGCGCGTACATCTGCGGCGAGGAGACCGCGCTCCTCGAGTCGCTCGAGGGCAAGAAGGGCCAGCCGCGCTTCAAGCCGCCGTTCCCGGCGAGCTACGGCCTGTACGGCAAGCCGACCACGATCAACAACACCGAGACCTTCGCCGCGGTGCCGTGGATCATCCTGAACGGCGGCGACAAGTACCTCGAGCTCGGCCGGCCGAACAACGGCGGCACGAAGCTCTTCTCGGTGTCCGGCGACGTCGAGCGCCCGGGGAACTACGAGGTGCGCCTCGGTACCCCGTTCGCGCAGCTGCTCGAGATGGCGGGCGGCATGCGCGGCGGGCGCAGGCTGAAGGCGTGCATCCCGGGCGGCTCGTCGATGCCGGTGCTGCCGGGCGAAGTGATGCTGCGCACCGACATGGACTACGACTCGATCGCGAAGGCCGGATCGATGCTCGGTTCCGGCGCCGTGATCGTCATGGACGAGACGCGCTGCATGGTGCGCTGCCTCGAGCGCCTGTCGTACTTCTACTACGAGGAGTCGTGCGGCCAGTGCACGCCCTGCCGCGAGGGCACCGGGTGGCTCTACCGCATGGTGCACCGGATCGAGACCGGCCGCGGCCGGTCCGAGGACCTCGACCAGCTGACGCGCGTGGCCGACAACATCGCCGGGCGCACGATCTGCGCGCTCGGCGACGCGGCCGCGCTCCCGGTAAAGAGCTTCATCCAGCACTTCCGCGCCGAGTTCGAGCACCACATCGAGCACAAGCGCTGTCTTGTGGACGCGCCGACGTCCCGGCGCGAGGAGCTCGTGGCATGACGGCGACCGCCAAGCTCGAGATCGACGGCAGGCCGGTCGAGGTGCCCGTCGGTTCGATGGTGATGGAAGCCGCCAACAAGCTCGGCATCTACGTCCCGCACTTCTGCTACCACAAGAAGCTCTCGATCGCGGCGAACTGCCGCATGTGCCTCGTGCAGGTGGAGAAGGCGCCCAAGCCGCTGCCCGCGTGCGCGACGCCGGTGGCCGATGGCATGAAGGTCTGGACCCACTCGGAACCCGCGAAGCAGGCGCAGCGCGGGGTGATGGAGTTCCTGCTGATCAACCACCCGCTCGACTGCCCGATCTGCGATCAGGGCGGCGAGTGCCAGCTGCAGGATCTCGCGGTCGGCTATGGCGGCTCGGACTCCCGCTACGGCGAGCCGAAGCGCGTGGTGAGCGCGAAGCCGATGGGACCGCTGATCTCGGCCGAGGAGATGACGCGCTGCATCCACTGCACGCGCTGCGTCCGCTTCGGGCAGGAGATCGCCGGGGTGATGGAGCTCGGCATGATCAACCGCGGCGAGCACGCCGAGATCGTCTCGTTCGTCGGCGCCGCGGTCGACTCCGAGCTCTCGGGCAACATGATCGACCTCTGCCCGGTCGGCGCGCTCACCTCCAAGCCGTTCCGGTATACCGCGCGCACCTGGGAGCTCGCGCGGCGCAGGTCCGTGAGCCCGCACGACGGCCTGGGCGCGAACCTGGTCGTCCAGGTCTACAAGAACCGGGTGATGCGCGTCCTGCCGCTCGAGAACGAGGCGGTGAACGAGTGCTGGCTCTCGGACAAGGAGCGCTTCTCGTACGAAGGGCTCAACGCGGCCGACCGCCTGGTGCGGCCGATGATCCGCTCGGGCGGGCGGGGCGCTGTGGCGACCTGGCTCGAGGTCGACTGGGAAGAGGCGCTCGCATTCGTCGCCGAGGGCCTGAAGAAGGCGCGCGGGCCGGGGTTGGGCGCGCTCGTCTCGCCGCACGCGACGCTCGAGGAGATGTTCCTCGCGCAGAAGCTCGCGCGCGGGCTCGGCAGCGAGAACGTCGACTTCCGCCTGCGCCACGCCGATTTCGCCGCCGACGGCAGGCGCAAGGGCGCGCCGTGGCTGGGCATGCCGATTGCGGAGCTCGGGACGCTCGACCGCGTGCTGGTGGTCGGCTCGTTCCTGCGCAAGGACCACCCGCTCATCGCCAACCGGTTCCGGCAGGCGGCGAAGCGCGGCCAGCAGGTCAACGTGCTCCACGTCGCCGACGACGATCTCGCGATGGCGGTCGCGAACCGGGCGGTGGTGCGGCCGAGCGAGCTGCCCGCGGCGCTCGCCACGGTCGTCAAGGCGCTCGCGGAGGAGAAGGGCACGGCGGCGCCGGCCGTGGTCGCGGGACTTGCGGTGAGCAACGCCGCGCGCGCGATCGCGCGCAGCCTCGCCTCCGGCAGGAATGTGGGCATCTTCCTCGGCAACAGCGCGGAGCAGCACCCGCGCGCGAGCCAGCTCCACGCGCTCGCGCAGGAGCTCGCCCGGCTCGCCGGCGGCCGCCTCGGCTTCCTCGGCGCGGCCGCGAACAGCGTCGGCGGGTACGTGGCCGGGTGCGTGCCCGGCGCGAAGGGACTGAACGCCGCAGCGATGCTCGCCCAGCCGCGCGGCACGTACCTGCTCGTGGGCGTCGAGCCCGAGTTCGACACCTACAACCCGCGGCAGGCGCTCGCGGCGCTGCACGCCGCGGGGTTCGTGGTGGCCCTCGGCGCCTACCGCGGTGCCGCGGCCGACTACGCGGACGCGCTGCTCCCGATCGGCCCCTTCACCGAGACGGCCGGCACTTTCGTGAACACGGAAGGGCGGCTGCAGGGTTTCAATCCGGTGGTCCAGCCGCTCGGCGAGGCGCGCCCCGGCTGGAAGGTGCTGCGGGTGCTCGGCAACCTGCTCGGCCTTTCCGGCTTCGGCTACGAGTCGAGCGAGCAGGTGCGCGACGAGGCGTGCCCCGGCGGTGAGGTCGCCTCGCGCCTCTCGAACGAGGTCGAGGGCATCGTCCTCGACCTCGCAGCCGCTGCCGCCGCGCTCGAGCGCGTGGCCGACGTCCCGATCTACTTCGCCGATCCGGTAGTGCGGCGCGCGGCCTCGCTGCGGCAGACCGCCGACGCCGCCGCACCGCGCGCGTTCGCGAACGGCGCGCTCCTCGGCCGCCTCGGCGTGGCCGCCGGCACTCGCGTGCGCGTGAAGCAGGGCGGTGGCGAGGCGGTGGTCGTCATCGAGCGCGACGACCGGCTCGCCGACGGCGCCGTGCGGCTGGCGGCCGCGCATCCGGCGACGGCCGGGCTCGGCGGGATGTTCGATCCGATCAGCGCGATCGAGAAGGCGTCATGAACGCGCTCGTCGACGCGCTCGCCGGCTACTCGTCGGCCTGGTTCGGGCCCGAGTGGGGGCCGCCGATCTGGATCTTCGTCAAGACGCTGGTGCTGATCCTCCTGATCACGCTGCCGCTCTTCGGGTGCGTCGCCTACCTCACGCTGGCCGAGCGCAAGGTCATCGGCTACATGCAGGTGCGCATCGGCCCGAACCGGGTCGGTCCGGCCGGGCTGCTGCAGCCGATCGCCGATGCAGTGAAGCTCATGTTCAAGGAGCTCATCATTCCGGCGGGCGCCAACAAGTTCCTGTTCGTGCTCGCGCCGATGCTCACGCTCATGCCCGCGCTGGCGGCGTGGGCGGTGATTCCGTTCAGCGCGGAGGTGGTGCTCGCGGACATCGACGCGGGCCTCCTCTATGTCATGGCGATCACTTCGATGGGCGTGTACGGCGTGATCATCGCCGGCTGGGCCTCCAACTCGAAGTACGCGTTCCTCGGTGCGATGCGCTCGGCGGCGCAGATCGTCGCCTACGAGATCGCGATGGGGTTCGCGCTGGTGTGCGTGCTGCTCGTGTCGCAGAGCCTCAACCTGTCGGACATCGTCAACGGCCAGGCGCGCGGCCGCTTCGCCGAGGAGGGGCTGAATTTCCTGTCGTGGAACTGGCTGCCCCTGCTGCCGATGTTCCTCGTGTACTTCATCTCGGCAGTGGCCGAGACGAACCGCGCGCCATTCGATGTGGCGGAGGGGGAGTCCGAGATCGTCGCCGGCTTTCACGTCGAGTACTCGGGCATGACCTTCGCCCTGTTCTTCCTCGGCGAGTACGCCAACATGATTCTCGTCTCGGCCCTCGCGACGATCATGTTCCTCGGCGGCTGGCTGCCGCCGATCGACTCGCCGGTCCTCAACGCGATCCCCGGGTTCTTCTGGCTCGTGCTGAAGATCGGCTTCCTGCTCTTTCTCTTCCTCTGGTTCCGGGCGACGTTCCCGCGCTACCGCTACGACCAGATCATGCGGCTCGGCTGGAAGGTGTTCATCCCGCTGACGATCGTCTGGCTCGTGGTGATCGCGGCGTGGATGCAGACGCCGTGGAACCCGTGGCGCTAGGGGAGCGAGGCACCGCCATGGTCGAACGCGTCCGCGACTTCCTCAAGAGCTTCCTCCTGCTGGAGCTCGTGAAGGGGCTCGCGGTCACCGGGCGGCACCTCTTCACCCGCAAGATCACGGTCCAGTTCCCGGAGGAGAAGACCCCGGCGAGCCCGCGCTTCCGCGGCCTGCACGCGCTGCGGCGCTACCCCAACGGCGAGGAGCGCTGCATCGGCTGCAAGCTGTGCGAGGCGGTCTGCCCGGCGCTCGCGATCACGATCGAGACGGCGGAGCGGGAAGACAAGACCCGACGCACCACGCGCTACGACATCGACCTCACGAAGTGCATCTTCTGCGGCTTCTGCGAGGAGTCGTGCCCGGTGGACTCGATCGTGGAGACGCACATCCTCGAATACCACGGCGAGCGGCGCGGCGACCTCTACTACACGAAGGAAATGCTGCTCGCGGTGGGCGACCGGTACGAGGCCGAGATCGCCCGGGCGCGGGCAGCGGACGCGGCGTACCGCTAGGCGAAGATGGCGATCGAGCTCCTGGTCTTCTACGTCTTCGCCGCGGTGCTGGTGTTCGCGGGCCTGCGCGTCATCACCGCGCGCAATCCGGTGCACGCCGCACTCTTCCTCGTGCTCGCGTTCTTCACCGCGGCGGCGATCTGGATGCTGCTGCGCGCGGAGTTCCTCGCGATCGCGCTGGTCCTCGTCTACGTCGGCGCGGTGATGGTGCTGTTCCTGTTCGTGGTCATGATGCTCGACATCAACCTCGACCGGCTGCGCGAGGGGTTCTGGCGCTACCTGCCGCTCGGCGCCGCGGTCGGCGTGCTGGTGGTGTTCGAGATGGCGCTGGTGGTCGGGGCGAAGTACTACTCGAGCGGCGCGCTCCCGATGCCGCCCGACCCGGGCCCGGGCTACAGCAACACCAAGGCGCTCGGCCGGCTGCTGTACACCGACTACGTCTACCCGTTCGAGCTCGCAGCCGTGCTGCTGCTCGTGGCGATCGTGGCGGCGATCGCGCTGACCATGCGCCGCCGCAAGGACACGAAGTACCAGGATCCGGCACGCCAGGTGGCGGTGAAGCGGAGCGACCGCGTCCGCCTGGTGTCGATGCCGGCCGAAAAGAAGGACTAGGGGCGGGGAGCCGTCGCGCCCGGGCCGACCGCGCGGCCCGGCCGCGCCGCCGGCGCCCGAGCCCCGCGACGAGGGGGATCGCTTGCTGTCGCTGTCGCACTTTCTGATGCTGGGCGCGTGCCTGTTCGCGATCAGCGTGGTGGGGATCTTCCTCAACCGGAAGAACGTCATCATCCTGCTGATGGCGATCGAGCTCATGCTGCTCGCCGTCAACACGAACTTCATCGCCTTCTCGCACTATCTGGGCGACATCAGCGGGCAGGTGTTCGTGTTCTTCATCCTGACGGTCGCCGCCGCCGAGTCCGCGATCGGGCTGGCGATCCTGGTCGTGCTGTTCCGGAACCTCCGCACGATCAACGTCGACGACCTCGACCGGTTGAAGGGCTAGGGGGCGTGCCGCGATGAAGAGCCTCTACCTCGTCATCCCGCTCGCGCCGCTCTTCGCCGCGATCATCGCCGGCCTCGGCGGCCGCCTGATCGGGCGCGCCGGCGCGCACTCGGTCACGATCGCGGGCGTCGCCATCTCGTTCGTCGCCTCCTGCCTGGTGCTCTCCGACGTGCTGGCGGGGAACACCTTCAACGGCAGCGTCTACACCTGGCTCAGCTCGGGCGGAACGCGCTTCGAGATCGGGTTCCTGGTCGACCGGCTCACCGCGCTGATGATGGTGGTGGTGACGTTCGTGTCGCTGATGGTGCACGTCTACACGATCGGCTACATGGCCGAGGATCCGGGCTACCAGCGTTTCTTCGCCTACATCTCGCTCTTCACCT
>CAZIXQ010000216.1:0-6799 GCA_964543155.1 uncultured Enterobacteriaceae bacterium | reverse complement strand
GGGACCCCGTGCGAGTCGAGGGTCAGGATCAGCGGGGCGTCCATGTCGGCGGCATACCGGTTGCGGTTGCGGCCGATTGTGCCGAAAAACCGGGCGACCGGCTAGGGTCGCCCGACGCGCGCCGTCTAGTAGAGCGCGCCGGCGAGCTTGCGGCGGTATTCCCCCACCAGGTCGGGCTGGTCGGCGGCGAGGCCGAAGAGCGCGAGCACGGTCTTGCGTGCGCGCTCGCGTCGTTCGCCGCGGTCGCGACGGACCACTTCGATCAGCTGGTCGAGCGCCGCGCGGAACCGGCCGGCTGCGGCGAGGCGGTCGGCGTACCCGAGGCGCGCGTCGAGGTCCTCGGGTCGCGCATCGACCTGCGCCTCGAGGGTCGCGAGGTCCGGCAGGCTCTGGCCGCGCTTCCAGAGCGCGACCTTCGCGGCGATGGCGTTGGATCGGTCGTCGCGCACGTCGTCGGGAACTTCCCCGAGCTGCGCCTCGGCGCCCGCGTAATCGTCGCGCGCGAGCAGCAGCGCGGCAAAGTCGACGCGTGCGTCGAGATTCGCGGGATCGAGCGCAATCGCCTCGCGCAGTGCCGCTTCGGCGTTCGACACGTCGCCCTGCGCAAGCGCGGCCGCAGCGGCGCGGCGCAGCTTCTCGCTCTCGGACGGGACGAGCCCCTCGAGGAACCCGCGCACGCCGGACTCGGGGAGCGCGCCGGTGAACTCGTCGACGAGCGCGCCGTCGACGAACGCCTTGACGTTCGGGATGCCGCGTACGCCGTACCGGGTGGCGATCTCGGGGTTCTCGTCGGTGTTGACCTTGGCGAGGGCAAACCGGCCCGCGAATTCAACGGCCAGTTTCTCGAGGATCGGCTTGAGGACGCGGCACGGCGCGCACCAGGGCGCCCAGAAATCCACCAGGACCGGTACGGTCTTCGAGCGCTCGAGCACGTCCTGCTCGAACGTCCCGGTCGTGCTGTCAAAGGAATGGGCCGACATGGTGTGGAATCCCGCGCGCTCCGGTTCCATTATGGGGGCTGCGGGCGTACCTTCAATGCCTGTCTCCCGCGCCGGCAGGCCGGTTGATCTCGGTCAAGCGGCGCCCTGCCCCTGCCGCTAACGTGGAAGAAACGGCCAACCGGAGGCCATCATGCTCGACCAGGCAACCCTCGCCCGATTTGGCGCACGGCTGGACCAGCGGCGCACGGAGCTCGAGCAGGACATCCGCGGTAAGCTGGCGGCCGCGCGCGAGGTGACGGGGTCGGCCGCGATCGATCAGATCATCGAGGGCGGCGACTATGCCAATGCCGATCTCATCGCCACGGTCGAAATCGCGGAGGTGCAGCGGGACATCGTCGAGCTGCGCGAGCTGAACGCAGCGCGCGCGCGGCTCGCCGCGGGGACGTACGGCGTGTGCGCGGACTGCGGCGTGGACATCGCGCCGGCGCGGCTCGAGGCGTATCCGACCGCGATCCGCTGCACCGATTGCCAGGCGCGGGTGGAGAGCCGGAAGGGTACGACGCACTCGCGGCTCTGAGCCCGACGCCCCTCGCGGGTACCGAGGCGGGTCAGGCAGCAACCGTCGTGCGCATGGGGACGCTCGGCTGGGAGCGTCCTCTTTCACCTTGCACGTGTGCGCGTGACCGAGCGCCCCTAACATCGTGGACTGCCCGCGCGCCCCGTCGACGCGCTCGGGACCCAACGAGGGAGGTGGCGGATGACGGAATCCTGGTTTGCCAAGTCGTTGCTCGCAACCGCGGCGATCGTCCCCGCGTTCATCGCGATCCCCTTCTTTCGAAGGAGTTTCGGGGTCGATCCGCTCGTGTTCGTCATCTGGTACTTCGGCGGCACGGCCCTCAGCATTGCGGTCTACCTGAGCTTCAGCCGGGGACTGCAGGCGATTGCGCCCCAGCTACCCGCGCTCATCGGAATACTCGCTATCGGAATGATCTTCGGCGCGTTAGCGAACGGCTCGCTCTTCCAGGCGGTCAGCCTGGCGCCGAACCCTGGGCTGCCCCCGGTGATCTACGCCACCTCGAGCGTGCTTGTGTTTGCGCTCTCCGCGCTGCTCGCGAGCACGCTGCCGGCCATGTTCAGCCCGGTGACGACCGAGCTCACTCGAGTTGCGGGCCTTCTGCTCGTGCTCGCGGGGTTGTACCTGGTCGCGGGCGGGACGGTGCCCGGGGTGCCCCGGTAACCGGGACCCCGCGGAAAGCAAAAGAAAAGCCCCCGGACGAGGCCGGGGGCAAAACACTTTCACCCCAAAGGAGGAGGAAAAAGGCGAAAGCTGCCCAGTGATTAGCAGGAGCCGTGCCAGCTCCAGCGCGGGCGGAAACGCGCGCAATTTCTGGCACGCGCGGCCCCGCCAGCGTGACGAAGTTCACGGATTTCCCGCCCTCCGCCCGCCAGCGCTGTCGCCCGCCGGTCAGAGCCCGAGGTAGGCCTGACGCACCCGGTCGTCGGCGAGCAGCTCCGCCCCGCTCCCCCGCATCACGATCCGCCCGTTCTCCAGCACGTAGGCCGACTGCGCGAGCCGCAGCGAGACCGCGACGTTCTGCTCCACCAGGATGATCGTCAGCCCCCGCCCGTGGAGCGCCTTGATCGTGTGAAAGACTTCCTGCACCACCGCCGGCGCGAGCCCGAGCGACGGCTCGTCGAACATGATCAGCTCGGGCTGGCCCATCAGGCAGCGCCCGATCGCGAGCATCTGCTGCTCGCCGCCCGACAGCGTGCCTGCCGCCTGGCGCTCGCGCTCCCGCAACCGCGGGAAGAGCGCGAAGACCTCCTCGATCGTCGCCGCCATCCGCGCCCGTGCGCGCGCGAGCATCGCGCCCATTTCCAGGTTCTCGCGCACGGTCAGCGTCGGGAACACCTGCCGCCCCTCGGCAACCTGCCCCACCCCGAGCTCGCACACCGCATGGCTCGGCAGGCCGGTAATTTCGCGCCCGCGATAGCGGACCTTCCCGCGGCGCGGCGCCTCGATTCCCGCGATCGTGCGGATCAGGCTCGACTTCCCCGCCCCGTTCGACCCGACGATGGCCACGATCTCGCCCTCGTCCGCGGCGATCGACACGCCGTCGAGCGCCTGCGCGTCGCCGTAGTACAGGTCGAGACCCTCGACTTCGAGGAGGGCCACTACACCGCCTCCTCGCCGAGATAGCACTCGAGCACCGCCGGGTCCCGCACCACCTCTGCCGGCGTGCCCTGGCAGATCTTCTCGCCGTGATGCAGGACGACCACGTTCGCGGCGAGCGCCATCACCGCGCGCATGACGTGTTCGATCAGCAGGATCGTGAGCCCGGTCTCGCGGTTGATGCGGCGAAACACGCCGACCATCTCGTCCACTTCGGTCGGCCGCAGGCCCGCCATCACCTCGTCGAGCAGGAGCAGCCGCGGCCGCGTCGCCATCGCACGCGCGACCTCGAGCCTTTTGCGCTCGGGAAGCGTCAGGCTCGCCGCGAGCAGCCTCGCCTTGCCGTCGAGATGCAGCAGCTCCAGCACGCGCCGCGCCTCGCGTTGGGCATCGGCGACGGTCGGCGCCGCGTTGAGCGCGCCCACGACGACGTTGTCGAGCACCGTCATCTGCGGGAACGGCTTTACGACCTGGAAGGTCCGCCCGATGCCGGCGCGGCAGATCTCGTGCGGCCGCAGGCCCGTGATGCGCCGTCCGCCGAGCGACACCTCGCCCGTGTCGGGCGCGAACACGCCCGCGATCAGGTTGAAGCAGGTGGTCTTGCCGGCGCCGTTCGGGCCGATCATCGCGGCTATGGCGCCGTCGTCGACGTCGAAGCTCACGTCGTGCACCGCGCGCAATCCGCGGAACGACTTGCCGATGGCGCGGACCTCGAGCAGCGCCATGTCAGTGCGGCGCGAAGCCCAGCCGGCGTGCGATCGCCGGCCAGATGCCGTGCGGCAGGAACACGACCACGAGCAGCAGGCACACCCCGTAGAACACCTGCTTCACGCCCGGGGTGTCGATGCCGACGAGCTGCATGACCTCGGTGATGCCGTCGGCGAGCGGGGTGAGCACGAACGCGCCCACGATCGGACCGGCGAGCGTGCCGAGCCCGCCGATGATCGGGCCGAGGATGATCTCGATCGACCGGCCCATCGAGAAGATCTGCTCCGGGAAGAGATTGTTGTAGTAGAAGGCGAAGAACACGCCGGCGAGCGAGGTCATCGCCGCCGACAGCCCGACCGCGATCATCTTGTAGCGGAAGGTGTCGATGCCGAGCGCCTGCGCGGCCTGCTCGTCTTCGCGGATCGCCCGCCAGTAGTAGCCCAACCGGCTCGCGAGCAGCAATCGCGAGAGCCCGAGCGCGCCCACCGTCAGGGCGAGGATCGCGTAATAGAACATCACCGGCGGCCCGCGCAGCGTCGCGAGGTCGGTCACGCCGCGCTCCTTGACGGGCAGGAAGAACCCGCCCGAGCCGCCGAGCCACGTCCAGTGGTCGAACCCGATGCGCGTGAACTCGGCGAACGCGATCGTCAGGATTGCGAAGTAGACCCCCGCGATGCCGAACCGGAAGGCGAGGAACCCGATCACCAGCCCCGCCGCCGTGCAGAGCACGATTGCGGCGAGCGCGCCGAACCACGGGTTCACGCCGAAATGCACGAACAGCGCAGCGGCCGCGTACGCGCCGAGCCCGACGTAGAGCGAGTGGCCGAGCGACAGCTGGCCCGCGAATCCCATCATGATGTTCCACGCCTGCCCGGCGTAGGCGAAGTACAGGCACAGGATCAGCACCGAGAGCACGTAGGCGTCCACCATCAGCGGCGCCCCGAGCAGCAGCGCGGCGACGATCGCGAGCACGACGAGCGCGCGCGGCGGCAGGCCGGCGAAGAGCGCGCGCATCCTAGCCGTCCCTTCCGAGCAGTCCCTGCGGCCTGAACAGCAGCACGACGATGAGGATCGCGAAGGTGACCATGCTCTTCGCCGACGGCGCGATCAGCAGCCCCGCGAGCGCCTCCGACATCCCGATCAACACACCGGCGAGGAGCGCCCCGGTCAGGCTGCCCATGCCGCCCACGATCACGATGATGAAGGCGAGCAGCGTGTACGCCGGCCCCTGCACCGGCGTGACGTCCACCAGCAGCAGCAGCATGCAACCCGCCGCACCGACGCAGGCCGCGCCGAGCCCGAACGTCAGCGCATAGAGCCGCTTCACGTCGAGTCCGACCACCTGCGCGCCCAGATAGTTGTCGGCGCAGGCGCGGATCGACTTGCCGACGAGCGTGCGGCGGAAGAAGGCAAACAGCGCCGCCGCCGCGAGGACCGCCGCGGCCGCCGCGTAGACCCGCACCTTGTCCACGATCAGCGGCCCGACCTCGAACGAGTCGAGCGCGTAGTCCACCTGCACGTTGCGCGCGTTCGGCCCGAAGACCATGAGCTGCACGTTCACCAGGATGATCGCGACCGCCACCAGCAGCATGAACTGCGTGTGCTCGGGGCGCGTCACGAACGGGTTGATCAGTCCCCGTTGCAGGGCGTAGCCGAACACGAACAGGATCGCCCCGACCGGCAGCGCCGCCACCAGCGGGTCGAGCCCGGTCAGCCCGACCAGCACGATCGCGAGATACATCGCCGCGGTCATCATCTCGCCGTGCGCGAAGTTCACCACCCGCACGACGCCGAAGATCACCGACAGGCCGAGCGCGGCGAGCCCGTAGACGAGCCCCGCGAGCAGGCCCGCGACGACGACGTTGGCGATGAGATCGAGTGGCACGGGGTCCGCGAGGCGCGCAGGACGCGGGCGCGGCGCGCCGCGCGTCCGACCGCCCGCCCGGTGGCGCGGCGGCCTACGCCCGCTTGAACTCGGGCACCGGGAACACCGGCTTCGCTTCGGCCGCCGCGACCGGCAGCACCACCGTCGGGCGCAGGTTCAGGTTCTGGATCGCCGCCGACAGATTGCCCTCGACCTGGCCCTTCGCGTTGAACTTGATCGGCCCGCCCAGCATCATCCGCTCCTTGATGTCGGTCTGGCGGATCGCCTCCGCCAGCGCCTTGGGGTCGGCGGTCTTCGCGCGCTTGTACGCGTCGGCGGCGACGAGGATCGCCTCGAAGGTATAGCCGACGTTCAGGGCGTGGAACATCAGCTTCTCCTTCGGGAACTGCTTCGCCATCGCCGCCTCGATGCGCCGGGTCAGCGCCGCTTTCGGGTCGTACCACGGCACGTTCGAAATGCAGTACTCGGAGAGCTTGCCGAGCGCGTTGTAGAACTGCGCCTCGTACATCCCCGGCGAGCCGGGGCTGATCACGCCCATCGGGTTCCAGCGCTGCTTCACCATCTCGCGCCGGAGCAGGATCGCGTCGTTCAGGCGCGACACCACCATCAGGAAATCCGGATTGGCGGACTTCGCCTTCGCGACCTCGACCGAGAGGTCCTTGGTCGCGGGATCGTACGAGATCGTGTCCACGATCTTGAACGGCAGGAAGTCGAGTCGCGGCAGGATCGCGTCGATCGCCTTGCGGTTCGCCTGCCCGAAGGTGTCGTTCACGTGCATGAACACCGCGGTGCGCGGCGCGGTGCGCGTGGCCTGGAAGAGGTCGCGCATCAGCGCCAGGCCGTTGCGCACGAGCTCCGGGCTCGTTGGGAAGTTGCGGAACACGAACCTGTAGCCCTGCTCGGTGATCTGGGGCGCCGCCGCGATGTTGATCACGAACGGGACACCCTTCTGCTCGGCCACCTGGGAAATCGCCGCGGCGGCGCCGGAGTCGAATGGTCCGACCAGGACGTTCGCCCCGTCGTTGATCAGCTTCTCCGCGCGCGAGCGCGCGACGTCGACGTTGGTCTCGGTGTCGGCGTGGATCAGCCGGA
>CAZIXQ010000215.1:0-6804 GCA_964543155.1 uncultured Enterobacteriaceae bacterium | reverse complement strand
CGAGCGCAAGATCGAGGGCGGGCGCGCGCAGCGCATGCTCCTCGACGAGGCGCCGGCGAGCCCGCGCAAGGTCGCGATCAAGGCCGCCAAGCACGCCGCCTGGATCGCGGTCGCCCTGTGGACCGGATTCACCTTCGTCGGCTACTTCACGCCGGTCAAGGAACTCCTCGGCGCGGTCGGGTCGTTCTCCACCGGGCCGTGGGAGACGTTCTGGATCCTCTTCTACGGCTTTGCGACCTACGGCAATGCCGGGTGGATGCGCGAGCAGGTCTGCAAGTACATGTGCCCGTACGCGCGCTTCCAGAGCGCGATGTTCGATCGCGACACGATGATCGTCACCTACGACGCGGCGCGGGGCGAGCCGCGCGGGCCGCGCTCGCGGAAGGTGGCGCGCGCCGCGATCCCGCTCGGCGATTGCGTGAACTGCGGGCTTTGCGTGCAGGTCTGCCCGACCGGCATCGACATACGCGACGGGCTGCAGTACGAGTGCATCGGCTGCGCCGCGTGCATCGACGCCTGCGACCAGGTCATGGGCAAGTTCGGCTACCCGCGCGGCCTGATCCGCTACTCCACCGAGAACGCCCTCGCGGCGGGCTGGGACTTCCGCAGGATGGTCAGGCGCGTGTTTCGCACGCGCACGCTTCTCTACGGCGCGATCCTGCTCGGGGTCACCGCCGTGCTCGCAGTTGCGCTTGCCCTGCGCGTGCCGCTCAAGGTGGACATCGTGCGAGATCGCGCGAGCCTCGCGCGCGAGGTCGAGGGCGGCCGGATCGAGAACGTCTATCGCATCCAGCTCATGAATACGCAGGAGCGCCCGCACAAGTATCGGATCTCCGTGAGCGGGCTGCCCGGGATCACGGTGGCGAGCGACGCAGAGGTGGACGTGCCCGCGGCCACGACCCGACAGGTGCCACTGCGCATCCGGGTCGACCCGGGCGCGACGGCGAAGGGGTCGCACCGCATCGAGGTGGAGGTCCAGTCCCTCGACGAGGCGGGTGTCGTCGCGCGCGAGCAGGCGGTTTTCCTGGTCCGCTAACATGCCCGCCATGTCGCCGCCGCTACGCCCGTGGTACCGCGAGCCCTGGCCCTGGCTGCTGATGGCGGCTCCGGCCGCTGCGGTGCTCATGGGCATCGTCATGGTGGTGCTAGGGGTGCGCAGCGAGGACGGGCTCGTGGTCGACGACTACTACAAGCGCGGTCTGGCGATCAACCAGGTCCTCGACCGGGAAGCGCGGGCCGCCGCGCTCGGCCTGGAGGCTTCGCTCGCGTTCAGCGCCGGGCGCGAGCGGGTACGCGTGGCGCTCGCGGGGCAGGCGGCCCCGAACGAGGGCGCGACGCTGCGGCTCGTGCACCCGACGCGATCCGGTCAGGACCAGATCGTGGTGCTCGCCGCCGGCGCGGGCGGCCTGCTCGAGGGGGCGCTGCGGCCGCCCTCACCCGGATCCTGGCGCCTGGTGCTGGAGGGCGATCGCGGGGCCTGGCGGCTCGCGGGTGAATGGCGCACCGTCGACGAGCGGGTCACGCTCCGGCCGGCGCGACGGGACTAGGGCGGCGCGAGGGGAGGGGGCATGTCGGACGGGAAGCGGCTCATCTACATCCTCTGGCCGTCGTTCATCGTGGCCGGAATCGCCACCGCGGTCTTCTTCACCCTCTTCGACCCCACGGACCTCCGGTTTTTCGATCGCGAGATCGCGCTCAGCCGGACGGCGGTCTACTCGATCGGCTTCTTCCTCTTCTGGCTCTTCGCGGCGGGCTCGAGCGCCCTCACGTGCTTCTTCCAGCGCTCGAGCGCCGACCTGAACCGCCCGCGGCGCGAGCCGTTTGACCGGCCGCAAACGCCCGACGGGAAGCGGGCGGTACACTGAATCCGTAACAAGAACCCGGGAACCCCAAGGAGGACGCCATGTTCAAGCAGATCCTGATTCCCACCGACGGATCGGCGCTCGCGCGCAAGGCGGTCAGGGCGGGCGTTGCGCTCGCGAAGGAACTGGGCGCCAAGGTCACTGCGTACTACGCGCTCGAGGCATTCCAGCCGTACGTCTACGGGGACGGCTATGTAATTGACACGGCCACGATCAAGGCCTTCGAGGAGCGTGCCCGCGAGACCGGCCAGAAGTACCTGGCCGAGGTCGAGAAGGCCGCAAAGGCGGCCGGGGTGGCGTGCGAGTCGGTGATGACGAAGCCGGCGACCGCCTACCAGGGCATCATCGACGCCGCCCGGCGCAAGAAGTGCGACGTGATCTTCATGGCTTCGCACGGCCGCGGCGAGCTCGCGTCGCTGATCCTCGGGAGCGTGACGCAGAAAGTGCTCGCGCACTCGAAAGTCCCGGTGCTCGTGTACCGCTGAGGCCGGCTGGCGCGCCCCGGACGGGGCGCGAGCGAGTCCCGGGGGCCTAGTCCTCGCGGTGAGCGAGGATGTCCTTGAGACCGTCCGTGTTGAGAATGCGGATGTGCTTCTGCTGGACCGCGATCAGCCCCTGGTCCTGGAACTTCGAGAAGATCCGGCTGACCGTCTCCAGCTTCAGGCCGAGGTAGCTGCCGATCTCCTCGCGCGTCATGCGCAGGTGGAACTCCGAGGGCGAGTAGCCGCGCGCGACGAAGCGCTGCGAGAGGTTGATGAGAAAGGCCGCCAGGCGCTCCTCCGCGCGCATCGTGCCGAGGAGCATCATCACGCCCTGGTCGCGCACGATCTCGCGGCTCATCACCTTGTGGAACTGGTGCTGGAGGTTGCGCACTTCGCGCGAGACCTCCTCGAGGCGCGAGAACGGGATCACGCACACTTCCCCGTCCTCGAGCGCGTGCGCGTTGCAGGTGTGCGCCTCGGTCCCGATCCCGTCCATGCCGAGGATCTCGCCGGGCATGTGGAAGCCGGTCACCTGGTCGCGGCCGTCCTCCAGGATGACGTTGCTCTTGAAGAATCCGGTGCGCACGGCGTACAGCGAATTGAACGCGTCGCCGGCCCGGTACAGCGTCTCGCCGCGCTTGACGCGGCGCCGCGTGTAGACGAGCTGGTCGAGGTGCTCGATCTCCTCGCGCGAGAGGCCCATCGGGAGGCACAGCTCGCGCAGGCTGCAGCTCGAGCAGACCGTCTTGAGCTGGTGGATGTTGATGACTTTTCCGGCTGCAGGCTGAGCGTCCATTGAGAACAGTTCCTGAGACCGTTGATCCAGGTCAACACACCCCGCGGCGGCGGACCCAAACTTTGCGCTAGCGGGAATTCTACAGTGAATCAGGCGGATCTCGTCATCGACCCGGAATTGCTCCGGCGGTTCGACCGGCCCGGGCCCCGGTACACCTCCTACCCCACTGCCGACCGGTTCGTCGAGGCGTTCGACGCCGGGGCCTACCGCCGGGCCCTCGAGCGCCGTCGCGATGCGGCGACCTCGCGGCCGCTGTCGCTGTACGTGCACCTGCCCTTCTGCAGCACGATCTGCTATTACTGCGGTTGCAACAAGGTCATCACGCGCGATCACGGCCGCTCGGCCAAGTATCTGCGTTACCTCGAGCGCGAACTCGACCTCGTCGCCGAAGTGATCGGGACCGGGCACCGGATCGAGCAGCTCCACTGGGGCGGCGGCACGCCCACGTTCCTGAGCCCGCTCGAGCTGCGCGACCTGATGGGGATCATCCGCGACCACTTCACCCTTGCGGAGGATGGGGAATACTCGATCGAGGTGGACCCGCGCAGCGCCGACCCGCTGACGATCGCGCTGCTCGGCGAGCTCGGCTTCAACCGGCTGTCGGTCGGGGTGCAGGATTTCGACCCGGACGTGCAGCGCGCGGTCAACCGCATCCAGCCCTACGAGATGACCGCCGACGTGGTCGAGGCGGCGCGCGCGAGCGGGTTCAAGTCGGTCAATCTCGATCTCATCTACGGCCTCCCGCTCCAGACCGTCGAGCGGTTCGGCCAGACGCTCTTCAAGGTGCTGCACCTGAATCCGGGCCGGATCGCGCTGTACAACTACGCGCACCTGCCCACCGTATTCAAGCCGCAGCGGCGTATCAACGAGGCGGACCTGCCGTCGGCCGCGACGCGCCTCGACCTGATGACGCTCGCGATCCGCACCTTCACGCGCGCGGGCTACCAGTACATCGGGATGGACCACTTCGCCCGTCCCGACGACGACCTCGCGCAGGCGCAGCGCATCGGCCGCCTGCACCGCAACTTCCAGGGCTACTCGACGCGCGCGGAGTGCGACCTCGTGGCGATCGGGATCTCCGCGATCGGCGCGGTGGGGCCGTCCTACAGCCAGAACGTGAAGACGCTGGACGAGTACTACGACCGCCTGGACCAGCGCGAATTCCCGGTGCTGCGCGGGATCGAGCTCTCGGCCGACGACCTGGTGCGGCGCGCGGTGATCATGGCGCTGATGTGCCAGTTCGCGGTGTCGATGGACTCGATCAGCATCGCGTACCTGATCGACTTCAAGCGCCACTTCGCCGAGGAGCTCGCGGAGCTGCGCGAGATGCAGGCGATGGGCCTCGTGGACCTCGACAGCGAGTGGATCACGGTGACCCCGCGCGGGCGGCTGCTCGTGCGCGCGATCGCCATGGTCTTCGACCGCTACCTGCGCGAGGCACGGAGCCGCGCGCGCTACTCCAAGGTAATCTAGGTCCGTCCGCGGCGCGCACGAGGCGCCGCCCGCGTCCCGCACCGGGGCGGGCTGCACGGACCGGGAGCCAGGCATTGAACGAGATCGCGGCGAGCGCATTCCTCGTCGGGCTGCTGGGCGGCGTGCACTGCGTCGCCATGTGCGGGGGCATCGTCGGGGCGCTGAACCTGCATCCGGCCCGCGGCGCGGCCGTGCGTGTGGGGTCGGGCGGCGCCGCGGTTGCCGCGGCGGCCGCGCAGGCGCCGCTTCATCTGGCGTACAGCACCGGCCGGATCGCGAGCTACGGGCTCGCGGGCGCGATCGCCGGGGGGATCGGAGGCACCGCCGCGTTGCTCCAGGCGGTCCTGCCGGCGCAGGTGGTGCTCGCGGTCATTGCGAACGGCCTGGTGATCCTGCTCGGGCTCTACCTCGGGGGGCTCGGTCGCAGCGTGGCCGGGCTCGAGCGTCTGGGTGCGGGGCTGTGGCGCAAGGTCTCGCCATTGGGCCGGCGCTGGCTGCCGGTCGAGACCGTTCCTCGGGCCCTCGCCGTCGGCGCGCTCTGGGGTTGGCTCCCCTGCGGGCTCGTGTACAGCGTCCTCGCGCTGGCGCTCGTGAGCGGCGACGCGGCGCGCGGCGCGCTCGTCATGCTCGCGTTCGGGCTCGGAACGCTGCCGAACCTGCTTGCCGCCGGGTTGGCCGTGGGGACGCTCCGCACGCTGCTCCGCCGCCGGGGCGTGCGCCTGGCGGCGGGGCTCGCGGTCGCGGCCTTGGGCGTCTGGGGCATGCTGCGGACGCCGGGGCTCGCCGAGCACGTCAGGCAGGGCATCGCCTGCCTGGCTTGAGGCGGTCGCGTCGCGACCTCACGTTAAGATGAGCGCTGTGTTGCCGGCCCCCTGGAAAGCCATGCCATGAACGCGCCAGCCGCGACCGAGCTGGTCGAGCTCGAGCTCGAGGGCATGACGTGCGCCGCGTGCGCGAGCCGGATCGAGCGGACGCTCAACCGCCTCGAGGGCGTCGAGGCGAGCGTCAATTTCGCCACCGAAACGGCGCAGGTTGCGGTGCGTCCGGGCGCCGCGACCGTGGACGCGCTGATCGAAGCGGTGCGCCGCGCGGGCTACGACGCGCGGCTGCACGAAGTGGGCGTCGTCGCCGACCACGAGGCCGACCGCCGCGCCGCGTTCCGCCAGTTCCTCCTCGCCGCCGTCTTCACCGCGCCGTTCCTCGTCGACATGGCGTGGATGTTCACCAGCGCGGCGCATCACCTCCTGCCGGGCTGGCTGCAGCTCCTGCTCGCGACGCCGGTGCAGTTCGTCAGCGGCGCGCGCTTCTACCGCGGCGCGTGGCACGCCCTGCGCGGCGGCGCGGCCAACATGGACGTGCTCGTCGCGCTCGGCACCACGATGGCGTACGCGTTCAGCGCGGCGGTGACGCTGCTGGGGCTCGAGCACCACGTCTACTTCGAGGCGGCGGCAGTGGTGATCACGCTCGTCATCCTCGGCAAGTGGCTCGAGGCGCGCGCAAAGGCGCGCACCTCGGCCGCGCTGCGCTCGCTCGCGCGGCTGCAACCCCAGGTGGCGTGGCTCGAGACGCCCGACGGCCCGCGGGAAGTGCCGGTGGACCAGGTGCAACGCGGCGACCTGTACCTCGTGCGCCCGGGCGACAGCGTGCCGGTGGACGGCGAGGTGCTCGACGGCGCCTCCAGCATCGACGAGTCGATGCTGACCGGCGAGAGCATGCCGGTCGCGAAGGCCGCCGGCGCGAAAGTCTTCGCCGCGACGGTCAACGGCGCGGGGCTGCTCAAGTGCCGCGCGACCGGCGTGGGACGCGAGACGGTGCTGGCCGGCATCGTGCGGCTCGTCGCGCTCGCTCAAGGGTCGAAGGCGCCGGTCCAGGCGCTCGCCGACCGGGTCTCCGCGGTCTTCGTGCCGGCGGTCGTCGCGGTGGCGGTGGTGACGTTCGCGGTCTGGTTCCTTCTCGGTTCGTTCGAGACCGCGCTGGTGCGCTCGGTCGCGGTGCTCGTCATCGCATGCCCGTGTGCGCTCGGCCTCGCGACGCCCACGGCGCTCATGGTGGGGATCGGCCGCGCCGCGAAGGCCGGCATCCTGATTCGCAATGCGACCGCCCTCGAGCGCGCCGGGGCCATGAGCACGCTGCTGATCGACAAGACCGGGACGCTCACCGGGGGCCGGCCCGGCGTGACGCGCGTCCTGCC
>CAZIXQ010000214.1:0-6824 GCA_964543155.1 uncultured Enterobacteriaceae bacterium | reverse complement strand
ACACGAGCCGCACGTCGGGGTAGTAGTCGGTGTGCCCGTTGAACTCGAACGGCTCACGCGGGTGGAGCAGCATGTCGGCGACGCGCGCCACCGGGATCGCGCGTGCGGCCGGATTCACTTTGAGCGGGAGTTCGGGTGCGGGCAAGTCGATGCGCGGGTTGCCGACGCCGTTGGTCGAACCGTGGCCGAACGCGAAGCCGCCGCCGGGCAGACCGATCTGGCCGAGCATCGCCGCCAGCGCGATCGCCATCCAGTAGGGCTGCTCGCCGCGCTGCGCGCGCTGCAGCGACCAGGCGACGGTGATCATGCTGCGGTTCGCGGCGAGGCGCCGCGCGAGCGCGCGGACCGCCTCGGCCGGCACCTCGCAGATCGACGCGGCCCACTCGGGCGTCTTGGGGATGCCGTCGCTCGTCCCCAGCACGTAGTCGCGCAGGCGCTCGAACCCCGTGCAGTAGCGCGCGAGAAACGCCGCGTCGTGCAGGCGCTCTACGATCAGCGTGTGCGCGATCCCGAGCATCAGCGCCGCGTCGGTGTTCGGCCGGATCGCGAGCCACTGTGCGCCGAGGAAGTCCGGCGCATCGGCGCGCGTCGGGCTTACGACGACGAACTCGATGCCGGCGCCTTTCGCTGCGCGCAGCCACTTCGTCATCGTGTGCTCGCCCGCGCCGCCGGCGGTGACCTGGCCGTTCTTGATCGCGAGCCCGCCGAATGCGACGAGGAGCCTCGTGTGCGCGACGATGCTCGCCCAGTCGGTCACGCGTCCGGTCACCGGCGCGAACGTCCCGATGACGTGCGGGAGCAGCGTCTGGGCCGCGCCCCACGAGTAGTTGCCGATCTGGTCGACGCACCCCCCGCCGGCGAAGAGGAATCGCCGCAGCTGCGTCCGGGCGTGATGGAATCGCCCGGCGGAGGCCCAGCCGTACGAGCCACCGAAGATCGCGGCCGCGCCGTGCTCGGCGCGTACGCGCGCAAGCTCGCCGGCGACGAGCCGCAGCGCCTCGTCCCAGCCGATCTCGACGAACGGCTCGCGCCCGCGCCTCGAGCCGTCGCTGCGGCCGGGCTTCCGGAGCCAGCCCTCGCGCACCGCAGGACGCGCGACGCGGAGGTCCGAGTGCACCATCGCCGGGATGGCGGCGAGCATCGGCGAGGGCGCGGGATCGCGCGCGAAGGGCTCGCAGCGCACCACGCGATCGCCCTCGACCACCGCCGTGAAGGCGCCCCAGTGCGAGAGCGACGGGAAGCGTTGCTCGACCATGAGTTGACCGCGGCCAGTCTAGCAAATGAGAATGCCCGGACATGGATCTCGGCATCGCGGGCAGAAGGGCGCTGGTGATGGGCGCGAGCCGCGGGCTCGGGCGCGCGTGCGCGCTCGCGCTCGCGCGCGAGGGCGTCGAGGTGGCGATCGTGGCGCGCGATCCGGCGCGCGTGGCCGCCGCCGCAGGCGAGATCCGCGCCGCCACCGGGGCGAGCGTCACGCCGATCGCCGCCGACTTTCGCACCGCGGCCGGCCGCGAAGCCGCGGCTGCGGCGTGTCCGGCACCGGACATCCTGGTCACGAATGCGGAGGGCTTCCCGCCCGGGGATTTCCGCGACTGCTCGCGCGCGGACTGGCTCGCCGCGGTCGACGACATGATGCTCGGGCCGATCGAGATGATCCGGCGCACCGTCGATGGGATGATCGCGCGGCGCTTCGGGCGCATCGTCAACATCGTGTCGCGCAGCGTGAAGAGCCCGCAGGGCGACCTGCCGCTCTCGAACGGCGCGCGCGCCGGGCTCGTCGGCTTCGTCGCCGGCCTTGCCCGCCAGACGGTGCGTCACAACGTGACGATCAACAACCTCCTGCCGGGGATCTTCGCGTCCGATGCGCAGCGGCGCCATGTGCAGGGCCTGGTCGAGCTGACCGGGCGAACGTTCGACGCGATCTGGGCCGAGCGCGCGCGCGGAAACCCCGCGCAGCGCTACGGCGACCCCGACGAGCTCGGGGCGGCGTGCGCGTATCTGTGCTCGGCGCAGGCGGGCTACGTCACCGGACAGAGCCTGCTCGTGGATGGCGGGGGGTACCCCGGCGTTTTCTAGAAGGGAGACGACTCATGAAGCGATTGCTCTGGACGCTCGCCGCGCTCGTGCTCGCCGGCGCCGCGCACGCGCAGTATCCGGCCAGGCCGGTGCGCATCGTCGTGCCGTATCCGCCGGGCGGCACGGTCGACGTCGTCGCGCGCAACCTCGCGCAGCAGCTCGCGGTGCAGACCGGGCAGCAGTTCCTCGTCGACAACCGGGCGGGCGCCAACGGGACGATCGGCAGCGACTTCGTCTCCAAGGCCGCTCCCGACGGCTACACGCTGCTCGTCCAGGCGTCGATCTTCGTGATCAATCCGCTCTTCCTGAAGAACGTGCCGTACGACGTGCAGCGCGACTTCACCGCGGTGGCGAACATCGGCTCGGTGCCGCTGCTCGTCACGGCGCATCCGAGCGTGCCGGCGGCGAACCTGCGCGAGTTCGTCGCACTCGTGCGCGCCAACCCGGACCGGTACACCTTCGCCACCACCGGCCTCGGCTCGGCCGGGCACCTCACCGAGGAAGTGATCAAGCGCGATGCGGGCCTCTCGATCCTGATCGTGCCGTACAAGGGCGCGGGACCCGCGCTCACCGACATCGTCGCGGGGCACGTCAGCGCGCTCGCCGATCCGCTGCCGTCGTCCTATCCCCACGTGAAGGGCGGGCGCCTCAAGGCGCTCGCGGTGACGAGCCGCGAGCGGATCGCGTTCATGCCCGAGGTGCCGACGATGGCCGAGTCGGGCTTCCCCGGCTTCGAGATGCTGTCGTGGTACGGCTTGTGGGGGCCGCCGGGACTGCCGAAGGACGTCGTCGACCGGCTCGCGGCCGAGACCGCGAGGGCGGCGAAATCGGCCGAGATGCGCGAGAAGCTCGCGTCGCAGGGCTTCATCCCGGACGGCTCGGGACCTGCCGCCTTCGCGGCCTACGTGAAGAACGAGATCGCGAAGTACGCGAAGATCGTCAAGGACGCGAACCTCAAGGTGGATTGAGCGGGTACGGGGCGCCGAAGACGACGAAGGGGGCCGCGGCCCCCTTCGTGCCCGAGCCAGCCTCGCGCGTCAGCGCTTCTTCTTCGCGGCGCGCTTCTTCGCCGCGCGCTTCTTCGCCGCGGCCAATTCGCCCTTCGTGCGCGAAGCGAGGTCGGCGCGGTGCGCGCGCTCGTAGGTCTGGATGTCCTTGAAGCGGCCCTTCGCGTCGCGGACAGCGTAGAGCTTCTTGCCCGCGCTGCTTCGATGCGTGGTGCGACGCGCTTTCTTGCGTGCTTTCTTGCGTGCCATCTAGTGTCCCCTTTCAGCCGAATTCACTTCGCAGGATCTTCGCAGCTTCGACCATGGCCTTCATCTTCCCGAACGCCACGTCCCGGGGAAGGTACTTCATGCCGCAATCGGGCGCAAGGATCACGTCTTCCCTTCTCACGTAAGGAAACGCCCGACGGATGCGCGCCGCGACGGTCTCGGGCGTCTCGACCGTCATGTCCTCGAGGTCGATGCAGCCGACCATGATTCGCTTGCCCGCGAGCTTCGCGAGCACTGCGCAATCGAGGTTCGACTGCGCGGTCTCGATCGACACCTGCTCGCACGGGCAGCCGGCGAGCTCGGGGAGGAAGGAATACCCCGACGGCCGCGCGTGGATGATCGCCGCGTAGCCGAAGCAGATGTGCACCGCCGTCGTGCCGGTGATGCCGTCGAGCGCGCGGTTCAGCGCCTTCAGCCCGTACTCGCGCGCCTGCTCCGGCCGCGCCTGCATGTACGGCTCGTCGATCTGCACGATGTCGGCGCCGGCGGCGAAGAGGTCCCGGATCTCCTCGTTCACCGCCGCGGCGTAGTCCATCGCCGCCTCTTCGGCGGTCTTGTAGAAATCGTTCTGCGCCTGCTGCGACATCGTGAACGGTCCGGGCACGGTGATCTTCACCCTGCGCGTCGTGTGGCGCTTGAGGAACTTCAGGTCCTCCACCTCGACCGGGTGCCTGCGGCGGATCTTCCCGACGATGCGCGGCACCGGATTGGGGTGCCCCGAGCGGTCGAGCGCGGTGCCGGGGTTGTCGATGTCGACCCCCTCGAGCGCGGTGGCGAAGCGGTTGGAGTAACTCTCGCGCCGGATCTCGCCGTCGGTCACGATGTCCAGGCCCGCCTCCTCCTGCGCCTTGATCGCCATGATGGTGGCGTCGTCCTGCGCCTCGGCCAGATACGGCTCGGCAACGCGCCACAGCTCGCGGGCACGCACCCGCGGCGGGAAGCGGCCGGCGAGCTTCTTGCGGTCGATCAGCCAGTCGGGCTGCGGGTAACTGCCGACGAGGGTCGTGGGGAAGAGCGGCGCGCCGCCCGTCACGGCTTGAGCCCCTGGAAGAGCTTCTCGCGCCCGAGCTTGATCCCGAACTCGCCGTCGTACATGAACACGTCGGAGGTGGCGAACGTGTCGGCGTAGCTGTCGGGGATGAACGAGCCGGTGCCGATCGCGTCCACCGGCGCGCGGGCGTTGCCGAACATCTTGCACTTGAAGAGGTTGAACCCGGAGGAGGCCACCACCTTCGCCGCGTTGAAACCCGCGGCGTCGAGCTTCTGGCGCAGCTGGATCACCGCCGCGAGCGAGACGCCGGTGCCGAACAGCACCCGGCGCACCCGGTCCTTCACCACGTTCAGCGTGTCGGCGTCGAACGCCTCCTCGCCCATCACGGTGCGCACCGCCTCGTACTCGTTCAGCACGTGCAGCCAGTTGCTGACCACGTCCACCGACTTCTCGTAGGTGAGCCCCTCGGCGAAGCGGTCGCCGTGGGTGTCCAGCCGCAGGCTCAGCGTGCGCGTGCCGTTCGGGTCGCGCGGCAGGACGTCGTTGAACCACCAGCGGCACACCTCGAGCGCATCGGTGAACTCGCGGCCGTAGTAGTCAATCAGCACCGTAAGGTTGTCCTTCGGGTGCGCCTCGACGAACATCTGCGCCGCGCGCAGCGTCGAGCCGGCATAGCCCACCAGGGCGTGCGGCATCGTCCCCAGGCCGCGGTCCATGCCGTAGAGGTGGGCGGTGAGGTCCTGGGAGGTGCCGATGAACCCGTTCGCCCCGTGCAGCTTCGCCATGCGGCTGCCGACCGAGGCCCCGTACGCGGCGAGCTGGGTGAAGTCGTCGCCGCTCGCGTGGCGCGCGTGCATGTCGATGAACAGCGTCTTCGGCAGGTTCATCGCCATCTTGTAGGCGTTGTAGGCCGAGACGCAGGCCACCCCGGTGCGCTGCAGGATGAGCGTCTCGAGCTCGAGCAGGTTCGCGAACGAGCCGGTATAGGTGAACATCGGCTTCTGGTCGGGGACGAACGCGCCTTCCTCGTAGGCCCGGGTGATCTTGAGCGGTGTCGCGTCGGCCGGGTAGTACTCGCGCAGGCACTCGATGGCGGGGTTGATCGCGCAGATCACGCGCCGGCGCATGAACACGCCGTAGGTGACGGTCTTGTCGCCGAACTTCTCCACCACTTCGCGCGACTTGGTGAAGTACTTGTCGGTGCGGGAGCGCACGTACTCCGCCTTCTTCGCGGGCACGATCTCGAGCGGCTTCTGCATGGCGGGCCTCCGCTGCAGGACGGGGCGCCCATTCTAGCAAGGGGCCCGGGGCTACAATCGCGCAATGCGCCTGCGCACCCGCCTCGCCGCCGTCCTCGTGGCGCTCGCCGTCGGCGCGTCCGGCTGCTCGGCGAACATGGCGTCCTCGTTCAATCCCGGCGGCGTGCCGCAGCCGGTCCTGCCCCCCGGCAGCGTCAAGGTGGTCGCCGACGGCGGGCTCTTCGTCTCGACGACGATCGCGCTGTCGGCAACCACCGCAAACGTGCTGTCGGGCATCTTCATCGTCGGATTCCTTGCCGCGGGAAACGACCTTTCGCCCCGCGTGCCGCTCAAGATGCGCGAAGACCGCACCATCAACCTGCAGGACTGCTCGAAGCCGATCGAGAACTGGTCGGCCAACCTCAAGTGCGCGACCGCGGAGGAGCTGCGCGAGCTCGAGACCGCGAAGGCGCATTGAGCGATGCGCGTCGTCCGGCTGCTCGCCTGCGCCCTGGCCGGTGCGCTCGCCGGGTGCGCGTACAGCCATTCGGCGACCGGGGGCGGCACGCTCGTGCAGCGCAGCTCGCCGCTGATGCTCTGGGAGGACGCCTGGCGAGCGCCGCCGAGGATGTCGGCGACTCGGACCGTCAACGAGCAGGACTGCACGCAGCCGAACGCCGCGCCCGGGGCCAACCTGAAGTGCCGCTGACGGCGTCGCCGGGCTAGGCGCGCTGCAGCGAGGGCTTGCCCAGCTCGCTCGAGTAGGCGTGGTGCGCGGTGTTGACGTGGCTGCGCCGCAGCTCGACCGGCGCGTCGTGATAGGTCATCGCGAGGCGGTGGATCTCGAGCAGCGGCGCGCCGGGCGCGACCGCGAGGACGCGCGCGACCGCGCGGTCCGCGGTCGTGGCGCGCAGCCGCTCGGAGGCGCGCACGACGTTGATCCCGTAGCGCTTCTGGTACAGGCTGTAGATCGTGCTCTCGCGGCTGCGGAAGGTGCGCTCACCGAGGTCGGGGAAAAGCCGCTGCGCGAGCACGATATCGTCGAGCACGATCGGCACGCCACCGAGGCGCAGCAGGTTGCGCACGCGCAGGACGCGGTCGCCGGAGGCGATGCGCAGCGCCGCGGCCTCGTGTGCTTCGGCCCGGCCGCGCTCGAACGCGAGCAGCTCGGGCTCGGGCAGCTGGCGCTCGCCGTCCTCGCGCACGATGCGGAAGAACTGGAACATGAGGCGCGAAGGCCCGTGC
>CAZIXQ010000213.1:0-6870 GCA_964543155.1 uncultured Enterobacteriaceae bacterium | reverse complement strand
CGGTAGACGCCGAGGTCCTGCGCCGCGCCGGCGGCCCAGGTATAGCCGTCCTTCGTCGCCTCGAGCGCGTTCTTGGTGCCGATCGAGCCGGCCGCGCCCGGCTGGTTGACGATCACCACCTTCTGTCCGAGCACCTTCTCCAGCTCGGCGGCGGTGATGCGGGTGACCTGGTCGGTCGAGCCGCCCGCGGCCCAGGGCACGATGATGGTGACGGGGCGCGACGGCTTCCATTGCGCCGCCGCACCGGATGAGACGGCTGCGAGAACGAGACCGGCGAGCGCGAGCGTGAGACGTTTCATGGCTTCCTCCTCGAGTAACGGGCGGTGCGGAGGTCGAAGGTTTTAACCGATTCGTTAACAGATTGCAACGCTGCGGGCCGCCCCTATACACTTCTGCAGCCGCACGCCAACCGGAGAGACCGCATGAGCGCCGCAGCCCGCATCCAGACCACCGTCGTCGGCTCCTACCCGGTGCCGGACTGGCTCGCCGCGGCGCCCTCGGAGCAGGCGCTCGTCGACGCCACGCGCGTGGTCATCCACACGCAGGAGCGCGCGGGCATCGATCTCGTGTGCGACGGCGAGCTGTACCGGTTCGACGTCAATCATCCCGAGACGAACGGGATGATCGAGTACTTCGTGCGGCCGATGGACGGCGTGCGCACGCGCATGCGCTTCGAAGAGCTGATCGCGTACCGGTCGCAGCGCGGAATGGGCTTTCGCACCCGCCCGCCCGGCGTGGTCGACGGGCCGATCGGCCCCGGCGCGCTCGACCTGCCGCACGCGTGCGCGCGCGCGAAGGCGCTCGCGACGAGGCCGTTCAAGTTCACGATCACCGGTCCGCACATGCTGGCGAAGGTGCTCGCGAACCGCCACTACAAGTCGGTCGAGGAGGTCGCGTTCGCCCTCGCCGACGCGCTCGCCGCGCAGGTGCGCCACGTCGACGCGGACGTGGTGCAGCTCGACGAGGCCAACCTGCCCGGGTCGCCCGACGAGTGGGAGTGGGCCGCGGCGGCGATCAACCGGGTCCTGGACGCGGTCAAGACCAGGCCCGCAGTACATCTGTGCTTCGGCAACTACGGCGGCCAGTCGATCCAGAAGGGCACCTGGGGACAGCTGATGAAGTACCTCAACGCGCTGCACGTCGATCACATCGTGATGGAGTGCGCGCACCGGCCGGCCGAGGAGCTGGCGGTCTTCCGGGAGCTGCGCCCCGAGATCGGCATGGGCCTCGGCGTCGTGGACATCAAGCGCACCGAGATCGAGTCGGCCGACGCGATCGCGCGCGCGATCGAGACCGCCGAGCGCACGCTCGGCGCGGGACGGGTGCGCTACATCCACCCCGACTGCGGGTTCTGGATGCTCAAGCGCACCATCGCGGACGGCAAGATCCGGGCGCTCGCGGCCGGCCGGGACCTCTTCGAGGGCCGCCGTGCGCAGAAAGCGGCATGAGCGGCGGGTCGATGTGAATTGTTGTGAAATATGCCCGGTGGCCCGGCCGCGCCAAGGAGTAGCTTGAACCGCTCCAGCCCCCGGGTATACTGCGCGCACGCGCACGGGGACAACGACAAGGGACGGACAATGTCCTTTCTAGACATCTACCTAATCGTACTTTTCCTGGCCCTGGTCGGGCTGCTGGTCGTCAAGTTCCGCGGCTAGCGCGCTCGCGCGCCGCGCCGCTCGGCCGTGCACCGGCCGACGCTCCACATCCCCATCGCACCGGTTACCGCGGCACGAACGTCGGCGAAAGCGCCTCGCGCCTGAAGACGTTCTCCTCGGGTTCGGCCATCACTACCCGATAGCGGCCGAGCGGATCGTGCGCCTTGTTCCACTCCGCGAGCCGCGGGCGCAGCGCGTCCGGAATCGCATAGCGCACCGCCTGACCGGTCTTGCGGCTGCGGATCACCACCGCGCCCATGAGCTCCGGCGGCGCCTTCTCCGAAGCCACCCGCAGCGTCCCCTGCCCGGGGCTCGCGTAGGTCGCGATCATGATGCCGTCGGCGATGCACGGGCACGGCGTGGCGACGCCGTCGTATACGGTGACGTCGAGCTCGCGCGGCTTCGCGCCGAGGCTCTTCACCGCATCCTCGCCGATGCGGATCCCGAGCGCGATGTAGGTGCCGAAGCCGCCATGGACGCGCGCGCCGAGCTGGACCCATTCCTCGGGCGTCGACTGCGCGGACGCAGAGTGCGGCCCCGCCAGCGCCGCGGCGAATCCGACGAGCAGAGTGACGCGAAGACTCATCCGATCTCTCCCGGCGCGGTTGTCGGCGCACTGAAGTCGAGGCGCACGACGCGCCCCGACCGTTCCCTGCAGATTCCATCGGCGCCGCCCGCGGCGCGACCGCGCGTGGAGACGCGCACGACGGAGGCGATATGAAAGAACACGCAAAACTTCTTACGCATGCCGGGCGAAGGCTGCATCGTGCTCTCGGAGGACCTCTCAGGATGCGCGAACGCGCGCGGGGGCCGGCGGGCGCCGTGCGAGCGCGAGGCCGAGCACGAACGCGACCGCGACGGTCGCCAGGACGCCGAGGCTGAAGGCGAGCTCGCGGCCTTCCGCCCAGGCGGCGAGCGCCTCCGAGTAGCGCTCCGCGAGCGCGAACGCCGCGACCGCGAGGCTCAACGCGGCGACGGCCAGCCCGAGCACGCGCGAGGCGACGAGCGCGCGCGCATCGGCGCTGCGC
The DNA here is from genome assembly GCA_964543155.1 of uncultured Enterobacteriaceae bacterium. Lineage (GTDB taxonomy): Bacteria > Pseudomonadota > Gammaproteobacteria > Burkholderiales > SG8-39 > JAGVSZ01. The sequence continues at coordinate 4,187 of CAZIXQ010000213.1, read as the reverse complement.
AGCAGCGCGGCGATCCACAGGCCGTTCGCGCCGTCGGCGAGCGTCATCCCGAGCACGAAGAGCAGCCCGAGCGCGACCGCCTGCGCGACGCCGCCGAACTGGGTCGCCGTCACCGCGAAGAGCGCGGCCTGCGAGAGCGTGTCGAACGAGATCGCGAAGAGCGCGCCGACGAGCGCGATCGCCCCCGGATGCGAGGTGCGGGTGAGCCGCGCGAACAGCCGGCTGCGGATGCCGACCGGCGCGACCACGCGATCGGACGGCGTCCCCAGGACGGCGGCGAGGTTGAGCAGGCCGAGCGCGGTCAGGAACGCGATCGAGATCCAGACGCCGAGGTCTTCCACCCAGCCGGGGACGATCCAGCGCTCGGCGGCCAGGGCGACGACGAGCGCGACACCCACCACCACCACCCCGTGGCCCAGGGAGAACAGCACCCCGCACCACCGCGCGAGCCGCCGGTCGGCCTGGCTGTTGAACCGGGTCAGCCCGTCGATCGCGACCAGGTGGTCGGCATCGAGCCCGTGCTTGAGCCCGAGGGCGAACACCAGGGCGCCGAGGGCCAGCCAGTCGTGCGGAAGGGTCTCCATCGGGCCGTCGTATGACTTTCCAATCAAATCATCTTACGGACGGCCGCGTCAACCGCTTTGACGTGCGTCAGGACTTGGGCCGGGCGTGCACGTGCCGGTGCGGCGCGGCGCCCATGTCGACCGGCACGAGGTTGAGGACGCCGTGGCGCACGCCGCGCTCGGCGATCACCGCGTCGGCGAAGGCGTGCACGTCGGCGGTGCGCCCGCGCAGGATCACCGTCTCGATGCAGGTCTCGTGGTCGAGGTGCGCGTGGGTGGCCGACACGACCAGGTCGTGGTGGTCGTGGGCGAGCGCGGTCAGGCGCTCGGCGAGGTCGCGCTCGTGGTGGTTGTAGACGTACGACAGGCAGCCCACCGCGTACGGGGCTTCGCCGCGCGCGAGGCGCGATTTCTCGATGGTGCCGCGCAGCATGTCGCGGACCGCCTCCGAGCGGTTCTCGTAGCCCTTGCGGCGGATCAGCTCGTCGAACTCGGTCGCGAGCCGGTCTTCCAAGGAGATCGTGAAGCGCTGCATGCGAGCCCTCCCTCAGGCCGCCGCGCGCACCGCCGTTCCGCCCGCGCGGTGCCGGGCGAGATAGTGCGGCGTGCGCGACTTGGGCACCTTGAACACGAAGTGGTAGCGCGCCACATGGTAGCTCGGGTCGAACCCGTAGAAGTTGAGCTTCATCCGCTCGAGCTCCTCGGCGCGGTACCGGGCGAGCGGCTTCGCCGCCTCGCCGGCGGCGCGCACCGCGCGCTTGCGCTCGAGCCGCGCCTCGAGCTCCGCCGCGGCGGCGAGCTCGCGCGCGCTGCGCCGCACGTGGGCGACGAACGCCGGGGCGTCGTTCCCGGCCGCCTCGTCGATCAGCCCGAGGGCGGCAGCCTGCGGCGCACCGATCGGCAGGCGGTCCTCGGTGATCGCGCGGGCGCGCTCGGCGCCGACGCGCTTCGGCAGGAGATAGGTCCAGTACTCGGAGCCGTAGAGGTTGCCCATCCCCTTGTAGTGCGGGTTCAGGACTACACCGCGGCGCGCGAGGACGCGGTCGGCGGCGAGCGCCAGGAACACGCCGCCCGCACCGGCATTGCCCTGGAGCGCGGCGATCGTGAGCTGGCGGTCGCAGGTGAGGATCTCCAGCGCGACGTCGTCGATCGCGTTGATGTTCGCCCAGGACTCGTCCGCCGGCGTGGACGCGGCCTCGATGACGTTGAGGTGGATGCCGTTCGACCAGAAGTCGGGTCCGCCCATCAGCACGATCACGCGCGTCGGGCGCGACTTCGCGAAGCGGATCGCCGCCGTGAGGCGCTCGCATTGCCGGGTGCTCATCGCGCCGTTGTAGAAGTCGAAGTGGACGTAGCCCACGCCCTCCGCTTCCTCGTACCCGAGCTCCCTGTAGGTTCGACCGCCCCCCTCGATCCGCAGGTCGAGCGGGCGCTCGGGCACCCCGTTGATCCGCTCGCCGAGCACCATCGCCGCGGGCAGCTTGAGCGTCGGCTCGCCGTCGGGCTTCGCCCGAAGGTGGCCGATCCAGACCGCCCCGTCGACGGTCGCGCGCAGGATCGCGCCGTCGCGGCGCGCGATCACCTCGCCCGGGCGAGCGCCGCGAAGGGTGTCCTCCGGGTGCGCGTCGTGCAGGTAGACCGGCATGCCGCAGATCTCGTCGAGCACGCCGGGCACCCCGTCGGCCGCGTGGATCTTGGCGAGCACGGTCGCGGCGCCGTCGCGAGACCAGTCGATCGCACGGCTGGCCTGCCGCATGAGCGGCCGCGCTCGCCCGCGCACGTCGGGCCGCGCGCAGTCGAGCGGTTCGGGGCGGAACGTCGGGTCCTGCACGCGCTCGATCGTTGCAAGCAGCGCCTCGACGGCGGCCTCGGTGACCTCGTTCCGGTAAAGGCTGCCTTTCGCAGCATCCCGCATCGGGAACTCGACCGTCGCCCAGATCGGCCCCGCGTCCATCTCGCCGACCGCCTCGAGCGCCGTCACCCCCCAGCGCGGCTCGCGCTCCTGCACCGCCCAGTCGAGCGACGACGGCCCGCGATCGCCCTTGATCCCGGGGTGGATGACGATGCAGCGGCGATTGCGCCACACCGACTCGGGAATGGCACGCTTCAGGAACGGCGCGACGATCAGCTCCGGATCGAACAGGCGCACCGCTTCCTCCGCCACCCGGTCGTTGACGTCCAGTTCGATCGAAACCTCGTGCCCACGCGCCACGAGCTCGACGTACAACCGCTGCGCGAGGCTGTTGAATGCGTGCGTGAGGAACAGGATCCGCATCAGCAGATCCTCGGCAGCTGCTCGCCGGCGAGCCAGTCGACGATGCGCGCGCCCCCCAGGCCGGTCTCCATCTGCACGAAGCGGTGGGCGTCGTCGACGGCCTCGCCGATGATTGCCGCGTCGCGGCCGAGCGGGTGCGCGCGCATCGCGGCGAGCAGCCGCCCTGCGTCCTCCGGCGCGCAGATCGCCACGAGCTTTCCCTCGTTCGCGACGTTGAGCGGGTCGAGCCCGAGCAGCTCGCAGGCGGCGTTCACCTCCGCCTTCACCGGCACGTCGCGCTCGCGGATGCGGAAACCGACCCCGGACTGGCGCGCGAACTCGTTGAGCGTCGCAGCGAGCCCGCCGCGCGTCGGGTCGCGCAGGCAGCGGATCCCGGGCACCGCCTCGACCATCCGCGCCACGAGATCGTGCAGCGCCGCCGTGTCCGAGCGGATCGTCGTCTCGAAGGCGAGGTTCTCGCGGAACGACATGATCGCGACGCCGTGGTCGCCGAGCGTCCCGGAGACGAGCACGTTGTCGCCGGGCCGGGCGCGGTCGGCGGAGAGCTCGACGCCCTCGGGGACGATCCCGACCCCCGTCGTCGTGATGAAGACGCCGTCGCCCTTGCCCTTCTCCACGACCTTCGTGTCGCCGGTCACCACGGGTACGCGCGCTTCCTGTGATGCCGCGGCCATCGACTCGACGATGCGCCGGAGATCGGCCAGCGGAAAACCTTCCTCCAGAATGAAAGTCGCGGACAGGTAGAGCGGCCTCGCACCGGACATCGCGACGTCGTTGATCGTGCCGTGCACCGCGAGGCAGCCGATGTCGCCGCCGGGAAAGAACAGCGGTGAGACGACGTGGCTGTCGGTGGCCATCACCATCCGGCCGCTCGGCACGGCGAAGCAGGCCTGGTCGTTGAGCTGCCGCAGCCACTCGTTGTCGAACGCCGCGAGGAAGAGCTCGTCGATCAGTTGCGCCATCGCGCGGCCGCCTGCGCCGTGGCTCATGTCCACGCGGCCGGCCTTGAAGTCGATCGGGCGAACGTAGTCCTTCCTTACTACGCTCACGCGGCCTCCCGATCCCGGAAGCGCCCGTAGGTGTAGTACGCCGCGCAGGCGCCTTCGCTCGACACCATGCACGAGCCGAGGGGATTCTCGGGCGTGCAGACCGTGCCGAAGACCTTGCAGTCCTTCGGCCGCTTCGCGCCGCGCAGGATCGCGCCGCACTCGCACGCCTTGTTGTCGGCAACCGAGCGATACACGATGCCGTAGCGCTTCTCGGCGTCGAAGCGCTCGTACTTCGTCTTGATCCGCAGCGCGCTGTAGGGCACCTCGCCCAGGCCGCGCCACTCGAACGAGCGGCGCAGC
>CAZIXQ010000212.1:0-6874 GCA_964543155.1 uncultured Enterobacteriaceae bacterium | reverse complement strand
CGAACCCGACCACGAGGATCGCCAGGAAGATCATCATCGACCAGAAGCCGAACGCGCCGATCTCGTTCAGCGTCACGGCCCAGGGGAAGAGGAACGCGATCTCGAGGTCGAACAGGATGAACAGGATCGCGACCAGGTAGTAGCGCACGTCGAACTTCATGCGCGCGTCCTCGAAGGCCTCGAAGCCGCACTCGTAGGGCGCGAGCTTCTCGCCGTCGGGACGGCGCGGGCCGAGCACCCAACCCACCGCGATCATCGCGCCGCCGAAGACGAACGCGACGAGGATGAAGAGGAGGATCGGGAAGTAGTCGGCCAGCACGGTGGTTTGCAGGATTCGCGTTCGGCCCGCGCGCGGGCCGCTATCTTCTCTCTCTCAGTCGCGCCGCGCGGACGCTGCACACCCGCTCTGGCGCCCGATCGAATCACGGTGGTGCCGACGGGGAGACTCGAACTCCCACAGCCTTGCGGCCACTAGCCCCTCAAGCTAGCGTGTCTACCAATTTCACCACGTCGGCGCGTCGTCGGCCGCGTGGAAATCCCCCGCGCAGCCGGCGCGTATTCTACTTCGGAACCTCGTTCGCCCTCGACCCCGGCGCGTCGGGCACCGCGGGCTTCGGCACGTCGCTCTTCGGTGCGCTCGGGGTGCTCGGCGCCGCCGGCACCTGGTCCATGACGCTGCCGCCCGCCTTCGGCTTGACGTTCGCGAGGTACGCCAGGCCGAGGCTCGTGAGGAAGAACACCACCGCGAGCGCCGCCGTCGTGCGCGAGAGGAAGTTGGCCGAGCCCGTGGCGCCGAAGAGGCTGCCCGAGCTGCCGGAGCCGAACGCCGCGCCCACGTCCGCGCCCTTGCCGTGCTGGAGCAGCACGAGCCCGATGATTCCCAGCGCCGTCGCGACGTGCACGACCAGCGCCACCGTAAGCAGGATGTCCATGTCGATGTCCTAGTCTTTTCTCGCCGCCGCAACGCAGATGGCGACGAAGTCCGCGGCGACCAGTGAAGCACCGCCGATCAGCCCGCCGTCCACGTCGGCCTGTGCGAAGAGCTCCGCCGCATTGGCCGGCTTCACGCTGCCGCCATACAGGATCGGGACGGACGCGGCCACCGCCCCATCCGAGACCGCGATGCGCGCGCGAAGGAACGCGTGCACCGCCTGCGCCTCGCCCGGGGTCGCGGTGCGGCCGGTCCCGATCGCCCAGACCGGCTCGTAGGCCACCACCGCGCCGACGAGTGCCCCGGCGCCGCCCGCGTCGATGACCGCGCCGAGCTGCCGTGCGACCACCGCCTCGGTGCGCCCGCCCTCACGCTCGGCGAGCGTCTCGCCCACGCACAGGATCGGCGTGAGTCCCGCCCGTCGCGCCGCCGCGAACTTCGCCGCGACCCGGCCGTCGTCCTCGCCGTACAGCGCGCGTCGCTCGGAGTGCCCGACGATCACGTACGTGCAGCCGAAGTCCCGGAGCATGCCGCCCGACACCTCGCCGGTATACGCCCCGGCGTCGTGTTCGCTCAGCGTCTGCGCGCCCCAGGCGATCGGCGTCCCTGCGAGCGCGGCCGAGGTTTCCTGCAGGTACGGGAACGGGACGCAGACGGCGATCGCGACCCCGGCAGCGCGGCCGGCGCCCGCTTTCACCGCATCGAGGAGCGGCGCGTTCGCGGCGCGGCTGCCGTGCATCTTCCAGTTTCCAGCGACGAGCCGCGTTCGCATCCGAGTGATCCAGAACCGGCGGATTGTACCTACCGCGCACCGAACGGGTCAATGAAAACGCGGGGTTAGCGCAAGCGCAGGCGCGGGGCCGGGGCCTTGATCCGCGTCACGCCCGCGCCGCGGCGCACGCGAATTCACGCGCCGGCATGCCCGGCCGGGCGCCCGCGCGCGCGGCGAGGGCGTTGACGTGCGCGATCACGCCCGTCGCCCAGAGCGACCGGCCGTCCCCGATGCGCGCGGTCGCGCCGTCGACCGCGACGGCGGCGACGCCGCGCAGATCGAGGACGGGCAGGCGCGTCACTCCGGCGGCGCCGTTTCCCGCATCGTGAAAGACCGCGGCATGCGCAGCCACGGCAAGCGCGGAATCGGGGCGGCCGCCGTGCAGGGCCGCGTGCGATCCGATCAGGAGCACGCGACCGGCGTCGCCCGGCTCGACCATTCCAACCGAATCGAGCGCCCAGATGTCGCGCCTGCCCGCCTCCGAGCGCAGGAGGTGCCGTCCCTCCGGGTACGGCGGCGCGGGCGAGTGCGCCGCCGGCGCGGCGCGCAATCGCTCGGCCGCCGCGCGGGCGCGCATGCCCGGGCCGACACCGCACGCCGCGGCCATCGCATTGAGGTGCGACACGATGCCGCGCGCGAGCGTATCGGCGCCGTCTCCGATGCGTGCGGAATCGTGCGCCACCGCCACGGCGGCCATGCCGATCGCCTCGAGATACGCGAGCCCGGCGATCCCGGCGCCGTCCTTGCCGACGCCCGCGTCGTTCAGCGCCACCGCGCGCGCGCCGGCACGTGCAGCGTAGTACGCCGCGATCACGCCCGCGTGCGAGCCGGCGACCAGCACCGCGCCACGCACCTCCGGTCCGAGCTGCGTCACGCTCTCCGCGACGACGATCGCGCTCACTGCGTCGGCTCGCGCTCGGGGAAGCGGATCGGCCCGGCGAGCGCGGGCCGGCGGCCCCGCTTGTCCGCGTAGAACGCGCCGATGCGCTCGAGGTCGGCCTGCTCGTCGCCGGTGAGGTCGAGCCAGGCGCCGATGCCCACCTCGCGTCGCCCGTAGTCGATGAAGGCGAGGCCGAGCGGGACCTTCGCGGCACGCGCGAGCCGGTAGAAGCCGGACTTCCAGTGCTCGGTGCGCGAGCGCGTCCCCTCGGGGGTGAACACCACGTGGAACTCGCCCCGGCGCTCGAACTCGTCGGCGAGCTGCCCCACGAAGCCGGCGGGCGCGCGGCGATTCACGGGAATCCCGCCGATGCGCGCGAGCCAGCGCCCGAAGAGCCCGCGGAAGAGCGTGTCCTTCGCGGCGAAATGGCACCGGATCCCGGCGACCGAGCGCGCGAGCAGGCCCACCACGAAATCCCAGTTCGAGGTGTGCGGGTAGACGATGATCACCGATTTCGGCGCGGGCGGCGGGACGTAGACGAGCCGCCAGCCGGCGAGCCGCATCAGCACGGCGGAGAGCTTCGCGCCGACGCCGAGCCGGAGTTCCCGTTCGACCTCGCTCATGCCGAGTCAGCTCGCCGCAGGCGGATCGACGCGCAGCCAGAAGGTCACCGGGCCGTCGTTGACGAGATGCACTTTCATGTGCGCGCCGAACTCCCCGGTCGCTACGGCCGCGTGCGCGGCCCGCGCGCGCTCGACCGCGAACTCGTAGAGGGCACGCCCACGCGCCGGCCCGGCCGCGGGCGTGAAGCTCGGCCGGTTGCCGCTGCGCGTGTCAGCGGCGAGCGTGAACTGCGGGACGAGCAGCACGCCGCCGCCCGCGTCGGCCACGCTGAGGTTCATCTTCCCCGCGGCGTCCGGGAACATCCGGAAGCTCAGGATGCGCTCGACGAGCCGGCCGGCCGAGGCTTCGTCGTCGCCGCGCTCGGCGCACACGAGCGCAGCCACGCCGTTGCCGATCTCGCCGACGACGCGGCCGTCGACGACGACGCGCGCCTCGGTCACGCGCTGGAGCAGCGCGATCATCAGAAGCCCATGACGCCCGGGAGCCACAGCGCGAGCTGCGGGAAGGCCGCCACGAGTACCAGCGCCGCGAGCATCGCCACGACCATCCAGAGCACCCACTGCACGGTCGATTCCATCGACACGCCCGCAACCTTCGAGGTCACCATGAGGTTGACCGCGAGCGGCGGCGTGAACTGCCCGATCGCGATGTTCATCGTGAGCAGGATCCCGAACCACACCGGGTCCCACCGGAACTGGTTCATGATCGGGATGAGGATCGGCAGGAACACGAGGAAGATCGACACCCCGTCGAGGAACATGCCGGCGATCAGGATGAGCATCATCACGAGCGCCAGCATGATCGTCTCCTCGCCGCTCACGCCGAGCAACCCCTTGGCGAACGCGTCGAACGCGCCGACGGTGCTGCCGGCGTGCGCGAACACGGCGGCGAGCGCGATGATGATCATGACCACCGCGGAGATCTCGGCCGACTCGACCAGCACGCGGTAGATCGTGCGCAGGTCGAGGCTGCGGTAGACCACGATCCCCACGAAGAACCCGTAGATCGCGGCGACTACCGCCGCTTCGGTCGGCGTGAAGAAGCCGGTGCGCAGGCCCCCGAGGATGATCACCGGCGCCGCGAGACCCCAGATGGCGTCCGCGAAGCTCCGCCACACGCCGATGCGCTCGCCCTCCTCCTCGACGCCCCACCCGTGCTTCAGCGAGAAGTACAGGACCGGCAGCACCAGCGAGAGCCCCGCGAGGAGGCCGGGAATCACGCCGCCCGCGAAGAGCGCCGGCACGCTCGCCTGGGGCAACAGGACGCTGTAGACGATGAACGCGATCGAGGGCGGAATCAGGATCGCCGTCGAGCCCGCGGCGGCGATCAGGCTCGCCGAGAACTCGCGCGGGTAGCCCTGCTTGGCCATCGCGGGGATCATCACCATCGCCACCGCGGCGGCGTCGGCCGGGCCGGAGCCGGAGATGCCCCCGAGCAGCATGCACACGAGGATCGCGACGACCCCCTGCGCACCGCGGCGGCTTCCTACCAGCGCGCTCATGAAGCGCACGATGCGCAGCGCAACCCCGGCGCGCTCGAACACCATGCCCGCCAGGATGAACACCGGCAGCGCGAGCAGCGGGTACTTCGCGATGCCCGCGTAGACGTTGGTCGGCACCGACATGATGCCGAGGCTCTCGACGAGGATGACGAACGCGCCGGTCGCGCCGAGCACGACCGCGAGGGGCGCCCCCGCGAGGAGCAACAGCACGAAGCCTGCGGCGAGGAGGAGCGCGCCCTCGCCCGCCACGCTCAGGCCGTCCCCTTGAGCAGCCGCACGACCCGGCCGACGAGGCGCATGACGATCACTGCCGAAAGCACGGGCAGCCACACGGAATAGAGCCACTGCGGCACGCCGATCCCCGGTGAGGTCGTCTCGAAGCGCACGTCGTCGAGCACGAGCCGTACCCCGAAACCGCCGATCAGGAGGAAAAGCGCGATCGTCACCGCCATGACCGCGAGCTCGACGGCCAGCGCCGGTCGCGCGCCGAGCTTCTCGACGAAGAACGCCACGCGGATGTGGCTGTTCTTCGCGAATGCGGCGCAAGCGCCGGCGAACGCGAGCACGACCAGCAGGAAGACCGAGAACTCCTCGGTGAAGGCGAACGACTCGTCGGTGAAATAGCGCACCACGACGTTCGCGAACGTGATCAGGACGATCGCCGCCATCGCCGCGGCGGCGATCGACTCCTCGATCGCCACCGGCACGCGCGCGCCCCGGTCAGGGCGGGAAGCCGGCCCGGCGTCCGAGCCGGTGGGTTCCATCGCAGCAGGCGCCCGCGACGACGGGCGACGCCCCGCCTAGCGCTTCGCCCGGGCGGCGATCGAGGCCTCGGCCTTCTTCACGAGCTCCGGCCCGACGGCCTTCGACCACTTGTCGTAGACCTTGCGGGTCGCCTTGACGAACTCCCCCCGCTCCTGCGGAGTGAGCTTCACGACGCTGACGCCGAGCCCCTCGACCGACTTGATCATGCTCTCGTCGGGCGCGACCAGGCCGGCGCGCGCGAGCCTGACGACCTCGCGGCCGGCCTCGACCGCCGCCTCGCGGACGATCTTCTGGTCCTCCGGCGTCCAGGAGGCCCAGACTTCCCTGTTCACCACGAAGATGAGCGGGTCGGCGACGTAGCCCCACAGGGTCACGTTCTTCTGTCCCACGGTCTGCAGCTTCGCTGCGGTAAAGACCGTGAGCGGGTTCTCCTGCCCGTCGACCGCGCCCGAGGCGAGCGCCGGCTGCGCGTCCGCCCAGCTCATCTGGGTCGGATTCGCGCCGAGCGCGCTGAACGTGTCGTTGAACAGCGGAGATCCGACCACGCGGAACTTGAGTCCCTTCATGTCGGCGGGCGTGCGGATCGGGCGCTTCGAGTTGGTGACCTCGCGGAAGCCGTTCTCGCCCCACGCGAGCGGCACCACGCCCTGCTTCTCCAGGATGCGGAAGATGTCCCTGCCCACTTCGCCCTGCGTCAGCGCGTCGATCGCCGCGTAGTCGGGCATCAGGAACGGCAGCGAGAAGAGGTTCAGCTCCTTCACCTGCGGCGACCAGTTGATCGTGGAACCGATCGCAAGGTCGATCACGCCCTGGCGGATCGCGGTGAACTCGCGCGTCTGGTCGCCCGCGACGAGCGAAACACCGGGGTACATCTTGATGTTGATCCGGCCCTTGGTGCGCTCGCGCACGAGGTTCGCCCACAGCTCGCCACCCTTGCCCCAGGGAAAGGCGGTGCCGACGACCGTCGAAAGCCGGTACTCGGCGGCGTACTTGGTCTGTGCCGCGGCCGGCATCGACCAGCCGGCGACGAGCGCGGCCGCGGCGAGCGCCGCGACGGTGAACGTGGACTTCATGACTGCTCCTTTCGTTGCGTGAACGTCCGGGCCAGGCGCCTAGCGCCGGGCGGCGGCCTTGTGGCGCCCGCCGGTCTCGACAAGCGCGGTGATGGCAGCGAGGATCCGGTCGGCGCCGACGCGCGCCTCGTCCTCGAGCGGCTTCGAGTAGCCGACCGGCACGCGCGGCGCGCCGAGCCGCCGCACCGGGATCTGCAGCGCCTCGGCCACGGTTGCGGCGATCTCCGCGCCGAAGCCTCCCGCCCGGATCGCCTCGTGCGCGACGAGCAGGCGGCCGGTCTTCGCGCAGGACGCGAGCACCGCCTCGCGGTCCCACGGCCAGATCGTG
>CAZIXQ010000211.1:0-6891 GCA_964543155.1 uncultured Enterobacteriaceae bacterium | reverse complement strand
TGTCGATCAGCGACTGCTTGATCTCGCGGTAGACCATGCCGAGGAAGTTGAGCGGGATGTACAGCTGGATCAGCAGCGCGTTCACGAGCACGAGGTCGCCGAGCGTCAGGGTCTTCGCGACCACGCCCTGCGCGGCGAGGATCATCAGCGCGGTCACCGCCGCGGCGATGATCAAGCTCTGCCCGATGTTCAGGAGCCCGAGCGAGGCCTCGTTCTTCACCGCCGCGTTCTCGTAGCTGCGCAGATTCTCGTCGTAGCGCCGCGCCTCGTAGTCCTCGTTGCCGAAGTACTTGACCGTCTCGTAGTTGAGCAGCGAGTCGATCGCGCGCGTGTTCGCCTTCGAGTCGAGCTCGTTCGCCTGGCGGCGGATCGCGATGCGCCACTCGGTCACCCAGATCGTGAACGCGATGTACGCGGCAACCGCGCCGAAGGTGATCGCGGGGAACCGCCAGTCGAACTTCGCGAGCAGCACGGCCGCGACCAGGCTGAACTCGAGGATCACCGGGATGATCGAGAACAGCATGTAGGAGAGCAGCGACGAGATGCCGCGCGTGCCGCGCTCGATGTCGCGCGACACCCCGCCGGTCTGGCGCGCGAGGTGGAAGCGCAGGCTCAGGCTGTGCAGGTGGCGGAATACGGTGAGCGCGACGCGCCGGATCGCGCGCTGGGTCACGCGCACGAAGACGACGTCGCGCAGCTCGGCGAACAGGGTGTTCGAGAAGCGCAAGGCGCCGTACGCGACCAGCAGCGCGAACGGCACGGCCACGATCGCGGCGTCGCGGTTGAGCCCGTCGACCACCTCCTTGAGGACGAGCGGCACGCCGACGTTCGCGAGCTTGGCGCTCACCAGGAAGGAAAGCGCGACGGCCACGCGCCACTTGAACTCCCACAGGTAGGGGAGCAGCAACCCGAACGCGCGCCACTCGTTGCGGCGCGGCCGCGCGGCGCCGGCGCGCCCCTCGGCGGGGAGCGGGAGTGCGGCTGAACCGTGTCGGCGCATGGGGATCTCGTCGCGCGGCGGCGCGTGGGGCCGCCGGATTTGCGTGTGCTAGAGCCGCGATTCTAACTGCGCGCTTGACACGCGTCGCGGGCGGACTAGCATTCGAACGATCGTTTGAAACCATCGTTCAACCTCATGCCCGCCAGGGAAACGCGCGCCACCCATGCCACCCGCGAGCGGCTGCTCGCCGCCGCCGAGGCGCTGTTCCTCGCCCACGGCTACGACGGGACGAGCGCGCGGATGGTCACCGCCGCGGCGCGCGCGAACCTCGCGGCGATCAACTACCACTTCGGCGGCAAGGAGGGGCTCTTCCAGGCGATGCTCGCGCGCCGGCTCGACGACCTGCACGCCGAGCGCCTCGCCCTGCTCGACGCGTACGAGCGCATCGCCGCCGCCGGCGCGCTCAGCTGCGAGCGCATCCTCGCCGCGCTGTTCGTCCCGGCGCTGCGCCTCGCGCGCGAGCCGAAGCGCGGCGGCAGGGACTTCCTGCGCCTGCTCGGGCGCGCGTACGTCGATCCGTCGCCGGCGCTGCGCGAGTTCCTCTCCGAGCGCTACGCGCCGTCGATCGCGCGGTTCAAGGAGGCGTTTGCCCGCGCGCTTCCCGGCATCACGCCGCGCGAGCTGACCTGGCGGCTGCACTTCATGCTGGGCGCGCTCGCCTACACGCTCGCGGGCGCGGACGCCTGGCGGCTGATCGCCGCGCTCACGCCCGCCGACGTCCCCAGCGACCAGCTGCTGCTGCGCCGCCTCGCGCCCTTCCTGATCGCGGGGCTGCAGGCGCCGCTGCCCGACCTCACCGGGGCCGACCCGATCGTCTCGATCGAGGCGGCCCGTCAGGCGGCGAGCCGTCAGGCCCGCCGCCGCGCCCCGACCAACCGGCCGGTGTCCAGTGTCGCAGTGAAGGCGGCCCGCCGCGCCGCCTAGGAGAAGACGCCATGCTGCCCGCATTCCTCGCCGCCTCCCTCATCGTCGCGCTCGCCGCCGCGTACCTCGGCGCGGCCGGCTGGCTGTGGACGCTCCTCGCCGGCGGGTTCGTTGCCGGCCTCGTCGGCATCGGGAATCCGCCGCTCGCGGTCGCCGCGCTCGTCGGCGCCGCATTCGTCGCCTTCGCGCTGGTCGCGAACGTCGCCCCCCTGCGACGCGCGCTCCTCAGCGGGCCGATGCTGCGTGCGTTCCGCAGGGTGCTCCCGCCGATGTCCCAGACCGAGAGCGACGCGATCAATGCCGGCACGGTGTGGTGGGACGGGGAGCTCTTCTCCGGCAAGCCCGACTGGGCGAAGCTGCTCGCCTTCCCGAGGCCCGAGCTCTCCCCCGAGGAGCACGCGTTCCTCGACAACGAGACCGAAGAGCTCTGCCGCCTCGCGAACGACTGGGAGACCTACGCCCTGGGCGACATGCCGCCGCACGTGTGGCAGTACATCAAGGACAAGGGGTTCCTCGGGATGATCATTCCGAAGGCCTACGGCGGCAAAGGCTTCTCGGCGATCGCCCACTCGCAGGTGGTGATGAAGCTCTCGACCCGGTGCAGCGCGGCGGCGGTGTCGGTAATGGTGCCGAACTCGCTCGGACCGGCGGAGCTCCTGCTGCACTACGGGACCGAAGAGCAGAAGCGCCACTATCTCCCGCGGCTCGCGAAGGGCCTCGAGATCCCGTGCTTCGCGCTGACGAACCCGCACGCGGGCTCGGACGCGGCGGCCATCCCGGACACCGGCGTCGTGTGCAGGGGCCTGTGGGAGGGGCGCGAGGTGATCGGCATGCGCGTCACCTGGGACAAGCGCTACATCACGCTCGGGCCGGTCGCGACGCTGCTCGGTCTCGCGTTCCGGCTGCGCGACCCCGACCGTCTGCTCGGTGCCGACGAGGACGTCGGCATCACCTGCGCGCTCGTTCCGACGAGCCATCCCGGCGTGAACATCGGCCGGCGCCACTTCCCGCTGAACGCGGTGTTCCAGAACGGCCCGAACTGGGGCAAGGACGTCTTCATGCCGCTCGACTGGATCATCGGCGGGCCGAAGATGGCCGGCCAGGGCTGGCGGATGCTCATGGAGTGCCTCGCCGCGGGCCGTTCGATCTCGCTGCCCGCTTCCAATGTCGGCATGTCCAAGCTCGCCGTGCGGGGCACCGGCGCCTATGCCCGGGTGCGCACCCAGTTCAAGACGCCGATCGGGCGCTTCGAGGGCATCGAGGAGGCGCTCACGCGCATGGGCGGCAATCTCTACATGACCGACGCGGCGCGGATGATGACCGCCGGCGCGATCGACCTCGGCGAGAAGCCGTCGGTCGTCTCGGGCATCGTCAAGTACCACGTGACCGAGCGCAACCGCCAGATCGTCAACGACGCGATGGACATCCAGGGCGGCAAGGGCATCTGCCTCGGGCCGAACAACTTCCTCGGCCGCGCCTACCAGCAGATCCCGGTGTCGATCACCGTCGAAGGCGCGAACATCCTCACCCGCAGCCTGATCATCTTCGGCCAGGGCGCGATCCGCTGCCATCCGTACGTGCTGAAGGAGATGCAGGCGGCGCGGGAATCCGACCGCGCGAAGGCGGTGCGCGCCTTCGACGCCGCGCTGTGGGGCCACGTCGGCTTCACGCTCACCAACGCCGCGCGCGCGTTCGTCATGGGCATCACCGGCTCGCACTGGGTCCGAGTGCCGGCCGGCGTGGCGCCGGGGACGCGCCGCTACTACCAGCAGCTCACGCGGTTCTCCGCTGCGTTCGCCTTCCTGTCCGACGTGTCGATGCTGGTCCTGGGCGGCGGCCTCAAGCGGCGGGAGAAGGTCTCGGCGCGGCTCGGCGACATCCTGTCGCTCATGTATCTCGCCTCCGCCGCGCTCAAGCGCTTCGAGGACGAGGGCCGCGAGGCGGCCGACAAGCCGCTGCTCGACTGGTCGATCTGGGACGCGATGTTCCGCGCGCAGAACGCCTTCGAGGGCGTGATCTCGAACTATCCGAGCCGGGTTGCCGCATGGTGCCTGCGCCGGATCATCTTCCCGATCGGCCGCCCCTACGTGGTCCCGTCCGACCGGCTCGGACACGAGGTCGCGAAACTCCTGATCGAGCCCTCGGCCACGCGCGACCGGCTCACCGCCGGGGCCTACGTGCCGCGGTCCGAGAGCGACGTCATCGGCAAGCTCGAGGCCGCGATGCACGCCGTGATCGCGGCCGAACCGGTCGAGCGCAAGCTGCGCGAGGCGCAGAAGGCAGGCCGGATCGCCGGCGAGGGCGCCGAGGCGCTCGCGCGCGCGGGGCTCGAAGCCGGCGTCATCAGCGCGGAGGAGCATGCGCAGCTCGTGCGCGCGGCGGGCCTGCGCGACGAGGTCGTCCGGGTGGACGATTTCCCGCAGGACCTTGCGCTCGTGGAAGGCGCGCGGCCCGCGGCCAAGCGCGCGGCGGCGTGAGGGTCCCCGCCGTGCGCCGCCTGATCGCCGCCGGCGCGCTCGCTGCGCTGGCCGGTTGCACCCTGAATCCGCCGGAGCGCGACTGGCCGATCTCGCAGCGCTGGTCAGTGCCCGAAGGCGCGTCCGAGGCCTGTCTCTCGGCCGCGCGCCGGGCGACCAAGTTCTGCCTGGACAAGTCGCTGCCGAGCGACATCTGGGGCAGCTACACCTCGGAGTGCACCAAGGCGCAGTGGGACCACACGCGCAACTGCAACTGAACGCCGGGAGAGCGCAGGCATGAGCAAGGCCATCTACATCATCGACGGCGCGCGCACCCCGTTCCTGAAGGCGCGCAACCGGCCCGGTCCCTTCGCCGCGAGCGACCTCGCGACGATGGCCGGACGCGCGCTGCTGACCCGCGCGCCGTTCGAGCCGAACGAACTCGACGAGGTGATCCTCGGCTGCGCCTCGCCGTCGGTGGACGAGGTGAACATCGGCCGGGTCGTCGCCCTGCGCATGGGCTGCGGGCAGAAGGTGCCCGGCTGGACGGTGATGCGCAACTGCGCCTCCGGCATGCAGGCGCTCGACTCGGCGATCGCGAACTTCCAGGCCGGCCGCACGAATCTCGCGCTCGCCGGCGGCGTCGACGCGCTCTCGCGCGCGCCGCTGCTCTTCTCCGACGCGATGACGCTCTGGTTCTCGAACTTCTTCGCCGCGAAGACGGCGGGCCAGAAGGCCGCCGCGCTCGCCAAGTTCCGGCTCTCGTACCTCGCGCCGGTGATCGGGATCATGAAGGGCCTGACCGACCCGAACGTCGGCCTGATCATGGGCCAGACCGCGGAAAACCTCGCGCACCGGTTCGGCATCACGCGCGCCCGGATGGACGAGTTTGCCGCGCGCAGCCACGCGCGCGTCGTTCGCGCCCAGGAGGAAGGCCGGTTCCTGGGCGACGCAGCCGACGGCCTGGCGCCGGAGATCGCGCCGATCTACGACCGCGCCGGCACGCTCTACAAGGACGACGACGGCGTGCGCAAGGACTCCACGATCGAGAACCTCGCGAAGCTCAAGCCCTTCTTCGACCGCAAGTACGGCACCGTCACCGCCGGCAACTCCTCGCAGGTCACCGACGGCGCGGCCTGGCTGCTGCTCGCGACCGAGGAAGCCGTGAAGCGGCACGGTCTCGCGCCGGTGGGTCGCATCGTCGACTCGCAGTGGGCGGCGCTCGACCCGGCGCAGATGGGCCTGGGTCCGGTCCACGCCGCCACCCCGATGCTTCAGCGCCGCGGCCTCGGCCTGAACGACCTCGACGCCTGGGAGATCAACGAGGCGTTCGCCGCGCAGGTGCTCGGCTGCATCGAGGCGTGGAAGAGCGACGCGTACTGCCGCGGCGAGCTCGGCCTCGACCGGGCCCTCGGCGAGCTCGACCCGGAGAAGCTCAACGTGGACGGGGGCGCGATCGCGCTCGGCCACCCGGTGGGCGCCTCGGGTGCGCGGATCGTGCTGCACCTGCTGCACGTGCTCAGGCGCAACAAGGGCAAGCGCGGCATCGCCACGATCTGCATCGGCGGCGGTCAGGGCGGCGCGATGCTGGTGGAAGCGCTGTAGCGGCACTCGAAAGGACCGACCATGAATCCGGCAGATGCGGTGATCGACGCGCGCAGCCTCGGGGAGTACCGGCACTTCCGTCTCGACCGGGATGGCGACGGCATCGTCTGGATCACGTTCGACAAGGCCGGAGCCTCGACCAACACCTTCTCCGCGGACGTCATGGCGGAGCTCGTCGCGCTCATCGAGCGGCTGGAGCGCGAGAGGCCGCGCGGCGTCGTGATCCGCTCGGGCAAGGATGCGGGCTTCATCGCCGGGGCCGACGTCGAGGAGTTCACCCGCGTCGAGAACGTGGAGGACGCGCTCGCGATCGTGCGCCGCGGCTGGGACGCGTTCAACAAGCTCGCGACGCTGCCCTTCCCCACCCTCGCGCTGGTGCGCGGGTTCTGCATGGGCGGCGGCCTCGAGCTCGCGATCGCCTGCCGCTACCGCGTCGCGGTGGACGAGCCGGGCACGCGCTTCGCGCTGCCCGAGGTGATGCTCGGCATCCTGCCCGGCTGGGGCGGCGTGCTGCGGCTGCCGGGGCTGGTCGGACCGCAGGCGGCGCTCGACATGATGATGACCGGCCGGTCGGTGGACGCGCGGCGGGCGAAGAAAATCGGCCTCGTCGACGCGTCGGTCCCGCCGCGGGTGATGGAGAACGCCGCGCGGACGATGCTGCTCGAGTCGCCGCCGCCGCGCCGGCTGCCGTTCGTGCAGCGGATGATGAACGGGCCGCTCAGGGGCGTGGTCGCCGCGCTGGCGCGCGCGCAGCTCCAGAAGAAGGCCCGGCGCGAGCACTACCCCGCCCCGTACGCGATCCTCGAGCTGTGGGAGAAGTGGGGCGGCGACCCGTTCCTGCCGCCGCGCGGGGACGACGCGTCGATCGCGAAGCTCGTCCAGCATCCGACCACGAAGAACCTGATC
>CAZIXQ010000210.1:0-6936 GCA_964543155.1 uncultured Enterobacteriaceae bacterium | reverse complement strand
GCGGCGGCAGGCAGTTCGGGAGCAGGTGGCGGAACACGACCCGCCGCGCCGGCAGCGCGAGGCAGACGGCGGCCTCGACGTACTCCTTGCGCCGCTCGACGAGCGCCGAGCCGCGCACGGTGCGCGCGTAGTACGCCCATTGCACCGCCACGAGCGCGACGATGATCTTGTCCACGCCCTGTCCGAGCACCGCGAGCAGGACGAGCGCGATGAGGATCGCCGGGAAGGAGAGCTGGATGTCGGCCACGCGCATGATGAACGAGTCGAGCCGCCTGCCGAAGAAGGCCGCGAGCAGGCCGAGCGTCGTTCCGAGCGCGAGCGCGCACAGCGTCGCGGTGACGCCCACGCCGATGCTGATCCGCAGGCCGTAGAGGATGGCCGACAGCATGTCGCGCCCCTGGTCGTCGGTGCCGAGCCAGTAGGTGAACCTGCCGTCGGCGGCGCGGGCGAGCGGCGGCAGGCGGCTGTCCATCACGTCGAGCTGCGCGAGGTCGTACGGGTTCTGCGGCGAGACGAGGGGCGCGAGCACCGCGGCGGCCAGGACCAGCGCGAACACCGCGAGGCCGGCGAGGGCGAGGCGGCTCGCGGCGAAGTCCGCGACGATGCGCTGGAGCGGGGTCTCCGCCGCGGCGACGGAAACCGGCGCAGGGGCGGCGGACGGCGGCGCGGCGGACACGGTCAGCCCTGCGCGTCGGCGAGCCGTACCCGCGGGTCGAGCAGCGAGTAGGCGAGGTCGACCGCGAGGTTGATCACGATGAAGAACGCCACGATGATCAGCAGATAGGCGACGATCACCGGCCGGTCGAGCACGTGGATCGAGTCGATCAGCAGCTTGCCCATGCCCGGCCATGCGAAGATCGTCTCGGTCACGATCGCGAACGCGACCAGGGTGCCGAACTGCAGGCCGGTGACCGTCACGATCGGAATCGAGATGTTCTTGAGCACGTGCACCCCGATGACGCGCGCGTCCGACAGCCCCTTCGCGCGCGCGAACTTGACGTAGTCCTGCACCAGCGCCTCGCGCGTGCCCGCGCGCGTGAGCCGGATGACGAGCGAGAGGTTGAACAGCGCGAGGTTGATCGCGGGCATCGCGAGGTGCTTCAGGCCCTCCCACGACAGGAACGACACCGGCACGCCGAGGAGCGTCTGCGTCGGCCCGCGCCCGCTCGAGGGCAGCCACCCGAGGTCCACCGAGAACACCATGATCAGCATCAGCCCGACCCAGAAGGTCGGCAGCGAGAAGCCGAGGATCGACGCGGTCATGATCGCCTTGCCGGCGACCGAGTCCGGCTTCAGGCCGGCCCAGAGCCCGAGCGGGATCCCGAGCACGATCGCGATGACCATCGCGGCGGTCGCCAGCTCCAGCGTGGCCGGCATGCGCTCGAGGATGAGCTGGAGCGCCGGGACATTGAACACGAACGACTTGCCGAGGTCGCCGGCGAGCGCCTGCTGCAGGAAGACGAGGTACTGCTCCCAGAGCGGACGGTCGAGGCCGAGCCCCCTGATCGCGCGCTCGATGTCCGCCTGGTCGGCGTTCGGATTGATGAGGATGTCGACCGGGTTCCCGATCGCGTAGACGCCGACGAACACGAGGAGCGACATCACGAGCAGCACGACGACGCTCTGCGTCGCCCGGCGGAGGAGGTAGACGGCCACGCGCCCCGAGCCCGGTTACTGCGCGCGGAAGTTCTGGGCGAGCGTGTACTCGTCGGTGCGCGCGGTGTAGGCGAGCCCCTTGCGCATCGCCCAGGTGGTCACCTGGTGGTGCAGGGGCACCACCGCGTGGTCCTGCATCGCCACGGTCATCGCCTCGCGCGCGAGCGCCTCGCGTCTGCCTTCGTCGAGGGTGGCGAGCGCCCTGCTGACGAGGCCGTCGACCCTGGGGTTGGAATACCGGCCCCAGTTCCAGGTCCCGTACCCACGCTCGGCATCGAACGTCGCGACCAGCGAGCGCAGCGCGAGGTCGCCCGAGAACGAGCCCCAGCCGAGCATCGCCAGCCCGAACTCCTGGTTGCGTGCCTTCACGAAGTAGATGTTTGCAGGCGAGGTCTCGACCCGCGTGGCGATGCCGACCCGGGCGAGCATCTGCGCAATGGCCTGCGCGAGCTGCTCGTCGTTCACGTAGCGGTTGTTCGGCGCGTTGAGCGTCGCGGAAAAGCCGCTGGGGAAGCCCGCCTCTGCGAGCAGCTTCTTCGCGCCGTCGGCGTCGAACGGCTCCGGCTTGAGCTCGGCCGCGTGGCCGAACACCGGTGGCGCGACGAGGTTCGAGGCCGGCAGCGCGGCGCCTTCCATCACCCGATCGACGATGCCCTGCCGGTTGATCGCCATCGAGACCGCCTTGCGGACGCGGACGTCCTTGAAGGGGTTGCGGTCGAGCGGCCGCCCGCCCTTGTCGGCGAGGCCCGGGACGCGGTCGCGGAACTGGTCGAGGTGCAGGAAGATCGTGCGCCAGGAGACCTTCTGCGCGATCTCGAACTTGGCGTTGCCGCGCAGCTTCGCGAGGTCGGCGGTCGGGACCTGCTCGATCGCGTCGACGTCGCCGGCGAGCAGGGCAGCGAGCCGCGCCGGGTCGTTCGGCATGATGCGCAGGGTGACCTTGTCCCAGGGCGGGCGCGGGCCGGCGTACTGCGCGTGGCGCTCGAGCTCGACGCGGTCGCCGCGCTTGAACGCGACGAAGAAGTACGGACCGGTGCCGATCACGCCCTTGCCCTGGTTGAACTCCTCCGGCCGCACGCCCGCGGCGGCGCGCTTGGACACGATGAACACGGACTGCAGGTCGTAGGGCACCATCGCATACGCGGCCGCGGTCTTGAGCCGCACCGTGTAGCGGTCCACCGCCTGCCTGGCGGCGAGCGGGCGGGTGAACGGCACGAACGAGCCCGGGCTGTTGACGATCGTCGCCGGGCGCTCGAGCGAGTACACCACGTCCTCGGCGGTGAGCTCCGAGCCGTCGTGGAACTTCACGCCGCGGCGCAGCTTGAACTCCCAGGTGGTCGCGTCGACCGCCTGCCACGACTCGGCGAGGCCGGGCACGAGGCGCGCGTTCTCGTCCACGCGCGTGAGCGCGTCGAAGATGTGCCAGGCGACGAGATTGTTCGGCTGGAGGTTGACGAAGTGCGGGTCGAGCGAGGTCACGTCCGCCGCGAGCGCGATGCGCAGATCGGCCGCGGGGACCGGCGTGGCGATCGCGACGGCGAGCGCGGCGGCGAGCGTGGCGAGGGAGCGCATGGCGGTCCTGGGGGTCGAGACGCCGCGATTGTAGTGGAGGCGCGCGGCTTCGGTGACGGGCGCGGTACCATCCGGCGCATGTATCCGCTGGCGACACTTCCCGAGGCGGCGCGGCGCGAGCTCGCCGCAATCGGCCCGGTCTGGGGCCGCGACATCCAGAAGCATCGCGACCGCGTCTTCGCGCTCTACGGGCCGCTGCTCGAGCGCGCGCCGAAGTCGGGCGTGAGCGTGACCCGCGACGTGCCGTACGCGGCACACGCGCGGCAGCGGCTCGACGTCTTCGGTCCGGAGGGCGCGCGCGATGCCGACGTCGTCGTGTTCGCCCACGGCGGTGCGTTCGTGCGCGGCGACAAGTGCGTCACGCCGGAGGTCTACGACAACGTGCTCTACTGGTTCGCGCGGCAGGGCTGCGTCGGGTTCAACATCGAGTACCGGCTCGCGCCCGAGTCGCAGTACCCCGGCGGCGCGACCGACGTCGCGCTCGCGGTCGCGTGGGTGCGCGCGCACGCGCGGGAGCACGGCGGGAACCCGGCGCGGATCTTCCTCATCGGACACTCGGCCGGCGGCACGCACGCGGCGGCCTATGCGTGCGACCCGGTCGTGCGGCCCGCCGAGGGGCACGGATTGGCGGGGCTCGTGCTGATCAGTGCGCGGCTGCGGGCGGACGCGCGGCCCGACAACCCGAACGCCGGGGCGGTGAAGGCCTATTTCGGGAACGACGAATCGCTATACCAGGCGCGTTCGCCGGTCGCGCACGCCGCGAACCTCGACGTGCCGGTGTTCATCGCGGTCGCCGAGTACGAGAACCCGCTGCTCGACGTGTACGGCGCGGAGTTCCTCCACCGTATCGGCGAGATCCGCGGTCGCACGCCGCGCTTCATGCGCCTGCCCGGGCACAACCACATCTCGATCGTGGCGCACTTCAACACCGAGGAGGAGATCCTCGGGCGGGAGATCCTCGAGTTCTTCGCGGCCGGCCGCTAGCGCTCGCTATTGCGGCCGGAAGAGGAACGCGAGCGTGTACTCGTCGGTGCGGGGCGTGTAGGCAATCGCCTTGCGCATCGCCCAGGTGTTGACCTGGTGATGGAGCGGGACGATGCCGAGCTCGCCGATCGCAATCGCGACCGCGTCCTGGATCATCTTCTCGCGCGCCTTGTCGTCGATGGTCGAGAGCGCCTTGTCGAGGAGCGCGTTGACCTTCTCGTTGCCGTAGCGGCCCCACGCGAACTCGCCCCACCCTTTCTCGGGCAGGTAGGTCACGAGGTGGGCGCGCAGCGGCGAGGACGCCTCGGCGGTGGACGCGCCCCAGCCGAGCATCGCGAAGCTGAACTCGAGCTTGCGCGCGCGGCCGAGGTACGGGCCCATCGGCATCGCCTCGACGCGGGTCAGGATGCCGACACGGGTGAGCATCGTCGCGACCGTCTGCAGGATCTGTTCGTCGTTCACGTAGCGGTTGTTGGGACCGTGGATCGTGAGTGCGAAGCCGTCCGGGTAGCCGGCGGCGGCGAGGAGCTTCCGCGCGCCCGCGGGGTCGAAGGCCTCGGGCTTGAGCGCGGGGTTGTGGCCGAACATCGGCGCGGGCACGAGATTGGCCGAGGGCAGGGCGAGCCCTTCCATCAGGCGGTCGCGGATCGCGCTGCGGTCGATCGCCTTCGAGATCGCCTGGCGGACGCGCAGGTCCTTGAGCGGGTTCGTCTCGAGCGGCTTGCCGGTCTTCTTGTCGAAGACAAACGGCGAGCGGTCGCGGAACTGGTCGACGTGGAAGAAGATGATCCGGTGCGAGGGCTTGGTGGCGGTCTGGAAGTTCGCGTTGCCCTTGATCTTCGTGAAGTCGGCGGTCGGGATGTTCTCGATCGCGTCGACGTCGCCCGAGAGGAGCGCGGCGACGCGGGTCGGGTCGCTCGGGATGATGCGGAAGGTGACCTTCGTCCACGCGGGCTTCTCGCCCCAGTAGGCGTCGTTGCGCGTCATCTCCACGCGATCGCCGCGCTTGAACGAGGCGAACTTGAAGGGGCCGGTGCCGTTCATCGCCTTGCCCGAGTTGAAATCAGGCGTCGTCGCGCCGGTCGCGGTCTTCTTCGAGACGATGTAGATCGTGCTGATGTCGTTGGGGAGCTGCGGCGCCGGCGCGACGGTGATGAAGCGGATCGTGAGCGGGTCGACGATCTGGACTTCCTTGATCGCCTTCGTGTAGGTCGTGAACGGGCCGGGCGAGTCGGGGATCCTGGCGACGCGGTCGATCGAGAAGGCGACGTCTTCGGCGGTGAAGTCGGAGCCGTCGTGGAACTTCACGCCCTTGCGGAGCCTGAATTCCCAGGTGGTCGGGTTGATCGTCTTCCAGGATTCGGCGACGCCCGGGATCGGGCGCGAGTCGGGGTCGAGGGTGATGAGCTTCTCGAAGATGTGCTCGGCGATGTTGTTGTTCGGGAAGAGGTTGACGTAGTGCGGGTCCATCGAGGTGACGTCCGCGCCCATTGCGATGCGGAGTTCCTGGGCGTGCGAGGGCGAGGCGGCCGTCGCAAGACCGAGCGCGAGGATCTGCAGCAGCCGGCGGAGAGTGTTGGACATGTTCTGTTCTCCTGGTCGACCGAGGTGGCGGGGATTATAGGTGCGTATCCCTGGGCCGACTCGGGAAGCGATGCGCGACGTTCACCACACTGTCTTGACGTTCGGTGATGCGCGCCGAGCTGCGTCCGCGCTGACGAGCCGGGCACCGAGGCTCTGCGCGGTCGCGACGATGATGAGGTCCGCGGGGTCGCCGGGCGCGGTATCCGCAGGACCGCCGGCGACGCGGGCGATCTCGGCGCTCACCGGCTCGATCGCGGTCTCGAGCGGCCGGTCGAAGCGCCGCACGCTCCCGCGCAGGCGCGCGCGTCAGGCGTAAAGCGGATCGAAGGTGATGTAGCTCCACTCGCGCGTGACCGCGCCGTCGCGCGCGACGAGCTGCAGGATGCTCGGGCGGTTGGCCTTGGCCCACAGCCGCGCGTAGTTGAGCGCGAGCTCGCGGTTGGCGAAGAAGTGCGGCGCCTGTGCCGAGGACTCGAGCCGGATCGTCCAGCCGTACGGGTCCGTGGGCGCGACGGTGAAGACTTTGACGCGGGCTGCTGCGGCCATTTGTCGTTCTCCCCTGATGCACGGGCACGTGAAGCATCAGACGGGCCAGAACGGTCGCTCGGGCCCTGCAATGTGCGCCAGTTCACGAGCTGCGCGGTGACTCGGCGCGATCGGTGTGCACTGCGGCACTTGTCGGCGTTGTCGGACGCGCGACGGGTGCCTCGGAAGGTCAGGTCCTCGACGCCAGGCGGCACACCGGCCGCGGGGCGCGAGTCCGGTATCCTGTCGCGCCAACGCAGCGACAAGCCGAGGCGCGCCTTCGAGCCGAAGCCTCGCCGGAGTGCCGAACGCGTGAGGAGGGCCGCGATGGACTTCCAGAGCTTCTTCGACTACCCGGGCGAGACCGCCGCCGACGAGGCGCGCCAGCTCGTCTTTCTCGCGGATCTCTCGCCCGAAGGCTGGGGCAAGCTCCTCGCGCGCACCGGCGCGCAGCGCTTTCGCGCGGGCGAGGTGCTGGTGCGCGCCGGCGAGGCGCAGCCCGCGCTCTACATCGTCGCGAACGGCAGCCTCGAAGTCCTGGGGATCGACCGCCGCGGCCGCGAGCGCCGCGTCGCGGTGATCGAGCAGGGCTCGGTGTTCGGCGAGCAGTCCTTC
>CAZIXQ010000209.1:0-6959 GCA_964543155.1 uncultured Enterobacteriaceae bacterium | reverse complement strand
CGACCGAAGAAGACGATCTCGCCGCCGCGCTCGCCCGGCCCGGGACCCATGTCGAGGATCCGGTCGGCGGCGAACATGATCTGCGGATCGTGCTCGACGACGACGAGCGAGTTGCCGGCGTCGCGCAGGCGCTGCATCACGTCGATGACGCGGCCCATGTCGCGCGGGTGCAGGCCGATCGACGGCTCGTCGAGCACGAACAGCGTGTTGACGAGCGCGGTGCCGAGCGCGGTGGTGAGGTTGATGCGCTGCACCTCGCCGCCCGAGAGCGTGCGCGACTGGCGGTCGAGCGTGAGGTAGCCGAGGCCCACCTCGCCGAGGTAGGCGAAGCGCGTGCGGATCTCGGTGAGCAGCAGGTCGGTCGCCTGGTCGAAGGGTGCCGGGAGCTCGAGCGTCGCGAAGAACGCGCGCGAGCGCTCGATCGGCAGGAGCATCAGGTCGTGCACCGCGAGGCCGGGCAGCGCCGCGAGCCTGGCGTCGTCCAATTTCACGCCTGCGGGCCTGAAACGCCGGTCGCCGCCGAGCACACGGTCCGCGTCTTCGCGGCTGCCCAGCCGCCACAGCAGCGCGTCGGGCTTCAGGCGTGCGCCGTCGCAGGCGGTGCACGGCGTGTACGCACGGTAGCGCGACAGGAGCACGCGGATGTGCATCTTGTACGCCTTGGTCTCGAGCCAGGCGAAGAAGCGCTGGATGCCGTACCACGTGCCCGGCCAGGATTTCCGCCAGCTCACCCAGCCGTCGTCGCCCTCGATCACCCAGCGGCGCTGGGCGTCGGTCAGGTCGCGCCACGGCACGTCGAGCGGGACGCCGCGCTTGCGCGCCATCTTCTCGAGGTCGTCCTGGCACTCGCGGTAGCTCTCGGTCTGCCACGGCTTGACCGCGCCGCCGCCGAGGGTCTTCGACTCGTCCGGGACGATCAGGCCGTAGTCGACGCCGATCACGCGCCCGAAGCCGCGGCAGGTTTCGCAGGCGCCGATCGGCGAATTGAACGAGAAGAGGCTCGGCGTCGGCTCGCTGTAGTGGATGTCGCAGTCGGCGCAGTGGAGATCGGCTGAGAAGCGCCATACCCCAGCGTCCGCCCCGTCTTCGGCGAGCGCGTGGACGTTGACCCGGCCGCGCCCCACCTTCAGTGCGGCCTCGATCGCCTCCATCACGCGCGCGCGCTCGGCGCTCGACGCGCGGATGCGGTCCTGCACCACCTCGAGCGTCCCGTCGCGCTTCGCGTGCACGCGCGTGTAGCCCTGGCGCTCGAGGAGCTGGAGGATCTCGGCCTCGGTGAAGTGTTTCGGTACCTCGACCGGGAAGGCGAGGACGAGGCGAGGGTCGCCCGCCGCGGCGGCGCGGCGCTGCACTTCAACGTAGATCGAGTCGGGCGTGTCGCGTCGGACCGGGGCGCCGCAGCCGCGGCAGTAGAGCTGCGCGGCGCGCGCGAAGAGGAGCTTGATGTGGTCGTTCAGCTCCGTCATCGTGCCCACGGTCGAGCGCGACGTGCGCACCGGGTTGGTCTGGTCGATCGCGATCGCGGGCAGGCAGCCGTCGATGCGGTCGACCTGCGGCTTGTCCATCCGGTCGAGGAACTGGCGCGCGTAGGGCGAGAAGGTCTCGACGTAGCGCCGCTGGCCCTCGGCGTAGAGGGTGTCGAAGGCGAGCGAGGATTTCCCCGAGCCCGACACGCCGGTCACGACGACCAGCTCGCCAGTCGGAATAGAGACCGTGAGGTTCTTGAGGTTGTTCTGGCGCGCGCCGCGGATGACGATCGCGCCGGCGTCGGGTGAGTGCGCGGGCGAGGCGGCTTCGGGCGTGGGGGCGACGATCTCGTTCATGTGCCGCGCGCGCTGCTCGTCCCCACCCTGTCCGCCCGGGATTCTACCGGGGAAGGCCGGAGGGGCTGCGAGCGGGGCGCGAGCACAGGGCGCGCGCGGGGCGCCTTCTGTCGCCGCGCTATCGCGGCGCGCGAAGGGCGTCGGGTGCGCCGTCTGCAGTGCGCGGTGCTGGGCCCGGCGCGATCGGGACCGCGCGCGCAGCGGTCGCGACCGAACCGATCCGCGCCGTTTTGAACGCGAGTCGAGGCGGGAGCGCGACATTCGCGACTGCGGACGGCGCGGCGCCGAACGTCGGCACGATCCGCCCGCGGTCTGGGCGCGCCTCAGTCGACCTGCGCGGTGCCGCTGAGGAGCTCGATGCGATCGAGAACGAAGATCGGGATGTCATCCTGGTCGGCAAGGTTGCACTCCATCTGTGCCTGGCTCGGCATGGGAGCGAACGCGTACGCGGCAGCCGTCAGGGTCGCGATACCGGCGATACGAATCGACGTGGTGTGCATCTTGGCCTCCTGGGAGGCTGGGGGGTGCCCGTGCGCATGCGCCCCGGCACCCCCGCCTGATTGCTAAGGGTTATAGCGATCGACCTGGTCGTACTTGCCGCGCAGGTCGTCCGACTGGGCGGTCTGGACAGCCCCCGCAGTGGCGGGCCGCTTCCAGTAGGCGTCGTCAAATGTCCAGCTGTTGGCAAAGGCGGAACCGGCGAACAACGCAAGTGCTGCAGCGAGGATGGCAGTGCGTATCATGGTCATCTCCTGGTGCGAAGGTTGTAGGGGAATAGGCGGACCACTTGGCAGCGGCTGGGGCCCTTGGTACCTGCGGGCTGCGCCGTGGGACTGAGACGCAAGTATTGCCTTCAGCAATCCATAACACCAAGGCCAAATGAATCTTGCTACCATGCCGATACGGTATGGATCTTCTGCGCTCCGCCATCTCGCTGCGCCAACTGCACTACCTCGTCGCGGTCGCGGACGCGGGTTCGTTCAGCGCGGCCGCGGAGCAGGCGCACGTGGCCCAGCCGGCGCTGAGTCGGCAGATCGCCTTGCTGGAAGCGCACGTCGGCCTGCGTCTGATGGATCGCTCGCGCAGGGGCGTGACGCTGACCGAAGGCGGCGTGCGCCTCTACAACCTCGCCCGCAGCATGCTCGAGCGGCTCGGGGGGGTCGAGCTGGAGCTGCGTGCCAGCGAGAAACAGCCGGCCGGCGTGGTGACGGTCGCT
Organism: uncultured Enterobacteriaceae bacterium; assembly: GCA_964543155.1. GTDB lineage: Bacteria > Pseudomonadota > Gammaproteobacteria > Burkholderiales > SG8-39 > JAGVSZ01. The sequence continues at coordinate 3,920 of CAZIXQ010000209.1, read as the reverse complement.
TTGCCCACCAGCGTGGCCTCGATGCTCGTCCCGCGGATCGTGCGGGAGCTCCGCGCGCGGTATCCGGACATCATCCTGCGGATCGTGGACGGCCTGAGCCTGGAGAACGGTCGCAGCCTAGAAGCCGCGCTGATCGACATCGGCGTCGTGCCGACCGCCGACGAGCTGGTGGACGTCCACTACGAGCCGTTGGTGCGCGAACGGCTGCTGCTGGTCGAGGCGCGCAGCGCATCGCGGTCTGCGCCGGCGACGATCACCTTTGGCCAGGTGGCAAGGCTCGATCTCATCCTGCCCCCGCGCAGCTATCACACGCGCCGGCTCCTCGACGCGGCTGCGCATGCATCGAATCTCACGCTGAACATCGCCTACGAGCAGCAGTCCCTGACGACGATCATGAGCCTGGTGCGGGATGGGCTCGGCGCCACGATCGCCAATTCGCCCGCCGCCGAGCAGTTCTGGGCGCCCGGCGCCATCCGCGCGCGCCGAATCGTCAGGCCGGAGATCACGCGCACGATCTCGCTGGCGCGCTCGTCCAAGCGGCCTTTGAGCGTCGCGGCACAGGCCGTCTACGATGTCCTCAAGCGTTTCGTGATCGAGGCGGTCAAGACGGGGCACTGGCAGGGCACGCTGCTGCGCTGATCGGCAGCGCGGGGCGCCGCTGCTCAGCCTTTCGTCCCCAGCTTTTCCGCGAGCCGGCTCGGCATCGCGAGCACGAGCTTGCTGAACTCCTCGAGCCAGTCGTCGTCGAGCTCTCCGACCGGCAGTTGCAGCTTCGCGCTGCCCCACAGCCCGACGTTGCGCAGGTGGACCTGCACCATGCCGGTCGCGTAGTCGGCGTGCAGCTCGGCGTTCACGGGCATTCCGGCCGCAATCGAGAACCGGCCGCGCATCACCACGCCGAAGTCGTTCTTCGTCTCCGTGCACTCGTACTTGAACTGCGCGCGCTCGAGCTCCTTCTTCATCAGCGCGACCTCGTCGCGCACGAGCTCGATTCGCACCGGCTCCGGCGTCTCGACGCGCGCGGTGAAGAGGATGCGCTCGCACAGCCCCGACTCGGACCCGGGCCGCGTCCGGTAGTCGACGAACGGCGCCGTATAGACGAACTCCGGCAGCGTCCCGAGGAAGACGAGCTCGGCGCGCCGCAGCAGCGCAGGACGTGCCTCCTTGAAGGTGGCGCCGAGCTCGTTCAGGTAGCGGAACGCCGCACGCATGCGCGCGTCGATCGCCTCAGGGGAGACCTCCGAGGTGGTGCGGGCGGCGGCATCCGCAGCGGCCTTCTGCCGGAGCATCCCGAGCACACCGCTCTTGACCGCGGCCGCCGGGTCGGCTGCACCGCCCGGGGCGGCGACGGCAGGCGCCGAATCGTCTCCGTCGAGCAAGGCGCGGAGCCGGCGCAGGTCGGCGGCGAACTCGGCACCGCGCTGGTACCGGCGGCCCACGTCCTTCGCCAGCGCGCGCGCGAGCACGACGTCGAAACCGCGCGGGATCGACGGGTCGAGCTCGCTCGGGCGCTGGTGCGGGGCGGCGACGATGCGCTGCATCAGCGGGTAGACGCTCGCGTCGGTCGAGCGCTCGAACGGCGTGCGCCGCGTGAGCATCTCGTAGAGCACCACGCCGAGCGAGAAGAGGTCCGAGCGCCCGTCGAGCGGCTCGCCCTTGACCTGCTCGGGCGACATGTACTTCGGCGAGCCGAGCAGCTCGGTCTTCGCCCCCGCCGAGGCGGGCACGTAGGCGATGCCGAAGTCGGTCAGCTTGGCCGTGCTCGGCCCGGTGACCATGATGTTCGCGGGCTTCACGTCGCGATGCACGATCTCGTGCTGCTGCGCGTAGTCGAGGCCCTCGGCGATCTGCGCCGCGAGCTCGGCCGCGACCTGGAGGGCGATGCGGGCGGGCCGGGCCAGCGCGGCCTTGAGCGACTCGCCCTGCAGCAGCTCCATCGCGATGTAGGCCGTGCCGTCGTCGCTCTCGCCCACGTCGTGGATGATGACGATCGAGGGATGGGTGAGGCGCCCGGCCGAGCGCGCCTCGCGCAGGAAGCGCTCGCGCACGTCGGGCAGCTCGTCCGGCGGGCAGTCCGGATGCAGGATCTTGACCGCCACGTCGCGCTCGATGACCGGGTCGCGCGCCCTGTAGACGATGCCCATCGCCCCGCGGCCGACTTCGGCGAGGATCTTGTAGCGGCCCAGCGCGTGAGGAATCATGCGGTGCGGCGGTCGGCGCAGTTCCGTCCGATTGTGCCATCCGGCACGCTGCGCCAGCGGCGATGCGCCGCGAAATCGCGCATTACGGCACGCGGCGGCGCGTGACCAACGTCCTCCGGGCGGTTCAGCCTCCGGCGGGCGGCGGGCCGCAGAACCGGCGGACGGGGTACGGCCGCGCGGCCAGCCCGCCGCAGTACTGGCCGACGTAGGGGGCGAGCTTCTCGCTGAGCGCCTTCTGCTCGGCGTTCGCCGCGGCGAGCCGCGCCACGGCCTCCTCGGCCTGCGCGCGCAGCCGCGCGGGATCCACGGTCGTGAGCCGCCCGCGGTCGAGGACCATGCGCCCGCCGATCATCACGCTGTCGACGCCGGTGCCGTCCTCCCCGAACACGATCTGGTTCAAGGCCGCGTTGAGCGGCACGTAGTGCAGCGCGCCGAGGTCGAGGAGCACGAGGTCGGCCATGCAGCCTTTCTCGATCCGCCCGATCCGGTCGAACCCGAGCGCCTTCGCGCCGCCCGCGGTCGCGGCGTGGAACGCCTCGCGGCTCGTCACCCACCGCTCGACCGGGTGGTCCTGCACGCGCGAGAGGTACGACGCGAGCCGCATCGCCTCGAACACGTTGAGGTTGTCCGACGAGCAGACGCCGTCCGTGCCGATCGCGACATTGACCTTGGCGTCGAGCATGCGCCGCATGTCGGCGATCCCGGACCCGAGCTTGAGGTTCGAGCCCGGGTTGTGGGCGATCGACGCGCCGCGGTCGGCGAGCCGCGCGCGGTCGTCGTCGTCGAGCCACACGCCGTGCGCGACGCAGAACCCCGGGTTCAGCATCCCGAGCGAATCGAGATGGCCGACGAGCGTCTTCCCGTAGCGCATGCCGGCGACCAGCGCCTGCGGTTTCGTCTCGCCGACGTGCATCTGCATCCCGACGCCGAACTCGCGCGCGAGGTCCCGGCACCCGGCGAGGTACTCGTCGGAACAATGGTGCGGGATCGTCGGTCCGAGCGCCGGGCGGATCCGCGCGCGATCGTGCGACCAGCCTTCGAGCACCCGCCGGCACGCGGCGAGCGCCTCCCGGTGCGGCGCGAGCTTCATCTTCAGCGCGGACTCCCGCAGCGCAGGCGGCAGCACCTCGGCGAGACCGGGGATCGCCTCGTAGAGGGTCCGGTCGGCGCTCATCATCGACACGGCCGCGCGCATCCCGACGTCGGCGTAGGCCTGCGCCACGGCGCCGACGCCTTCGATCGTGGGCAGCGGAAAGTCCGCGAACATGTCGTACGCGGTGGTACAGCCCTTGCGCACCATCTCGGCCGCGCCGATCGCCGCGGAGAGGTACTTGTCCTCGAGCGTGCGCCGGCCGGTCGCCCACGGCACGGCGTTGAGGTAGAGCTCGAGCGTGTAGCGGTCGAAGAGGCCTTTCGCGAGGCCGTTCTGGGCGTGGGTGTGGCCGTTGACGAGGCCCGGGATGACCAGGCGGTCGCGCGCGTCGACGCGCCGCGCCGACTCGTCTTTCACCGTGCCGGGCGCGACGAGCGCGGCGATCGTGTCGCCGTCGATGACGACGTCGAGCGGCTCGAACGCGAGCGCGTCCGGCCGCAGGACGCGGCCGCCGTGGACCAGGATCACCCGGCGCTCCGCCGTGCCGCGCCCATGCGGCAGGCCAGCGCGAATGCGTTGCGCATCGCCCCGACGTTCGCCTTGCCCTGCCCCGCGATGTCGTAGGC
>CAZIXQ010000208.1:0-6985 GCA_964543155.1 uncultured Enterobacteriaceae bacterium | reverse complement strand
CGTCGGGTCCTCCTTCTTCATGCCCTCGGGCGCGCCCGGCAGGCCCACCTTGGTGAGGCCGGTGCGGATCGGCGACTGCCCGGTGATGAACGCGGCGCGGCCGGCGGTGCAGCTCTGCTGGCCGTACCAGTCGGTGAAGATCGCGCCCTCTTTCGCGATGCTGTCGATGTTGGGCGTCCTGTAGCCCATCATGCCCATGTTGTAGGCGCTGACATTGAACTGGCCGATGTCGTCGCCCCAGATGACGAGGATGTTCGGCTTCTGCTGCGCGAGCGCCGAGCTCGCCGCAACGAGGCCGAGCGCCAGTCCCGCCACGCCCCCGATCAGGTCCTTCCAGATCCGTTGCTTCATCGTGTTGTCTCCCGGTGCACGAACGAACGGGACGGATCGTAGGCGCCATCGCGCCGGGCACCTGTCCGCGACGCGACAACTCCCCGGTCGCCAGGGCGGCGCGGGAGAGGAGTCGGGCATAATTGTCGCCGCGACGACAACTGGGCGAAGACGGGCGTGGACGGCGACAAGAAGAGCGAAATCCAGCGGTTTCTGAGCGCGGGCGAGTGGTTCGGAGGCCTCTCTGCGCCGCTGCAGGAGCTCATCCTGTCCCGATCCATCGTGCGCAAGTACGCCAAGGGGCAGGTCATCAGCGTGGAAGAGAGCCCACCCGACTTCCTCTTCGCGGTGCTCGAAGGGACCGTGTACGTGGTCCGTGACGTCGGCGGCGGCGAGGAATCGCTCATCCACGTCGGGGAACCGGGGTTCTGGTACGGCGCGGTCTACCTGCTGACGGGCAGTCCTACGGTAGCGACCGTCCTCGCCCATACGCCGGTGCGCGCCCTGATCCTGTCGAAGGCGCAGTTCGATCGCATCCTCGCCGAAGAGCCGCGCCACTACGCGGCCTTCGCCAAGCTCGCGCTCGACCGATACCGCGTTCTGGTCACCATGCTCGCCGAGCTCCGGGAGCTCGCCCCGGAAGCGCGGCTGCGCGGGCGGCTCTTTTCGCTCGCGAAGCTGCGGATGCAGGACCGCCGGCATACCGGCGCCGTGTCGCTCGCCGTCTCGCAGGCGGATCTCGCGCGCATGGTCGGGGTCTCGCGCCAGACCCTCAACGCGCTGCTCGGCCGTCTGAGCAAGGCGGGATTGATCGAGGTCGGCTTCCGGCGCATCCGCGTGCGCGATGCCGCGCGCCTCGTCGATCCGAACGGGCCGCCGGCCGAGACAGAGCGCGAGGGCAGGGACACGCGGCGCGCGGCGCGCCAGCCTGCGCGCGCGGGCCGCAGCCGCATCGACTGACCGCCTGTCCCGCCGGCGCGCGACCTGTCGCTTGCACGACAGGGACGCCGGAAAGACCTGCGTAGCATCGGCGCGAGCGATTTCGCCGAGGAGGCTCACGCCATGACGACCCGTACCCTCCGCCGCGCCGCGCTCGGCGCGCTGCTCCTCGCCGCAACGTCAATGGCAGGCGCCCAGCAGCCGCCCGCGACCCCGCGCGCCCTCCCGACCGAGACCAAGGCGTGGAAGGGCGACTTCGACGGCATGGTCAAGCGCCGCCACGTCCGCGTCCTGGTGCCCTACAGCCGCACGCTCTATTTCAACGACAAGGGCCGCGAGCGCGGCATCACCGCCGACCTCGTGCGCGACTTCGAGCAGTACATCAACAGGAAGTACGCGAAGGAGCTCGGCAAGCGCCCGATCACCGTCTACATGATTCCCACCACCCGCGACGAGCTGCTGGAGGACGTCGCCGCGGGACTCGGCGACATCGCGGTCGGCAACATCACCGTCACCGACGCCCGCAGGAAGATCGTCGACTTCGTCGCGCCGGCCGACCAGAAGCCGATCTCCGAGGTGGTCCTGACCGGCCCGAAGTCGGCGCCGGTGACGACCGCGGAGGACCTCGCGGGGAAGACCGTGCACGTGCGCAAGTCGTCGAGCTACCACGAGAGCCTCGTCGCGCTCAACGACCGGCTGAAGAAGGCGGGCAAGCCGCCGGCCAACCTGGTGCACGTCCCCGACGCGCTCGAGGACGAGGACATGATGGAGATGCTGAACGCGGGGCTCCTCGAGGCGATCGTGGTCGACGACTGGAAGGCGAGGATCTGGGCGCAGGTGCTGCCCAAGGTGAAGATCAACGAGGGCGCCGTCGTGCGCTCGGGCGCGCTCGTCGGCTGGGCGGTGCGCAAGGACAGCCCGCGGCTCGAGGCGATCCTCAACGAGTTCTACGTCAACTTCGTGAAGAGGCAGAACCTGGCCCAGGCGCGGATCAAGCAGTACGCCAACCGGATCCGGCAGCTGAAGGACCCGACCGGCTCGGCCGACTGGAAGCGCTTCAGCGAGACCCTGGCGCTGTTCCGCAAGTACGGCGAGAAGTACGGCTTCGATCCGCTCATGCTCGCCGCGCAGGGCTACCAGGAGTCGGGGCTCGACCAGAACGCGAAGAGCCACGTCGGCGCGATCGGCGTCATGCAGATCATGCCGGCGACCGGCGCGGAGCTGAAGGTCGGCGACATCACGCTCACCGAGCCGAACATCCACGGCGGCGCCAAGTACATGGACCAGCTCATGACGCGGTACTTTCCGGACGCAAGCTTCAGCCAGGCGAACCGCTCGCTCTTCGCGTTCGCCTCGTACAATGCCGGCCCGGGACGGATCTCGCAGATGCGCAAGGAAGCCGCCAAGCGCGGCCTCGATCCCGACAAGTGGTTCAACAACGTCGAGATCGTCACCGCCGAGAAGGTCGGAATCGAGACCACGACCTACGTGCGCAACATCTACAAGTACTATGCGGCCTACCGGCTGATGCTCGACGTCCACGACGAGCAGCAGAAGGCGCGCGAGAGCGTCGCGCCGGGGAAGTCCTGATCGCCGGGGCGACGCATGAACTTCGAACGCGTCATCGACACCGCCAGCTCGCCTTCGGCCTGAAGGTCCTCGCGGCCGGCTGACGCCGGCCCGCTCAGCCCCGGCGAGTACCCTCGAGCGCGGGCACGACGAGCACCGGTGCCGGGACGCGGAGCGAGCTGAAGACCGCCGCGGCCGCAAGGAGAAATACGAGCAGCGAGGCGAGCGCCGCCGCCTCGCTGCCGGTGGCGGCCACGATCGCGCCGAATACGAGCGGGCCGAGCGCCGCCGACAGCCGCCCGGCGATCGCATTGAAGCCGAAGAGCTCGCCCGACTTTTCGCGGGCGGCGAGCAGGGCGAAGAGCGACCGGCAAACCGCCTGCACCGAGCCGTATACCAGCCCGAGCAGCACCACCACCGCCACCGGCGTCGCCCGCCACGTTCCGAACGCGAGCAGCAGGAGCGCAACCCCGAGGATCGCGATCAGCACGTAGATCGTCGGGCGCTGGCCCCAGCGGTCGGCGGCGTGCCCGAATGCGAGCGTCGCCGGCGCGGCGAGCACGTGGTACAGGAGCGCGAGCCACAGCAGCCCCTCGATCGTCAGCGCGAACCGGGCGCGCAGGACGATAGCGATGAAGAAGAGCAGCGTGACGAGCACGTCGTTGAGCAGGTAGTAGCCGATCAGGAAGCGGAAGACCTCGCGGTGGCGGCGCCAGTGCCGGAGCGTGTCGAGCACGGCGGCGTACGCACCGCGCTCGGGAGGAGCGCCGCGCGGCCGCCCGGCGGCGTCGGCCGCCGCGAAACGCCGCAGGCCCGCCAGCGCGGGGACGGCGAGCGCCGCGAACAGGAGCCCCGTCACCATGAACGCGTCGCTCAGCCGCGCGGGCTGCGCCTCGGCCGGCACGCCGCGCATCACGGCGAGCGCGGCGAGCAGCGCGGCGATGCCGCCGGCGAACCCGACCGCCCAGCCGAACCCGGACACGCGCCCGACGTGGGTGGACGGGGCGAGCCGCACGAGCAGCGAGTCGTAGACCGCGGCGGCGAGCGTGTAGCCGACCTGCGCCAGGATGAAAAGCGTCGCCGCGAGCGGCACGCCGCCGCGCGCCGCCGCCGGCATCGCCACGGTGGCGACGGCGCACAGCACCGTGGCGGCGAGGAGCGCGCCCAGCCAGCGGCCGTGCCGGTCGGTCGCGGCGCCGTAGAACGGCGCGGCGGCGCCGCCGAGCGCGAGCGCAGCCGCCGCGATCACGCCCCACTGCGCCTGCGCGCCGGGCAGGTCCTGCGCCACGACCGCGACGAAGTACAGGCCGAAGAACACCGGGACGACCGCGGCGTAGCTCGACGCCGCGACGTCGTACATCGCCCAGGCGAGCACCGGGCGCGTGAGCCAGCGGGCACGCGAACGCTTCATTCGGTGCGAGGCATCGGAGATTGCGGCACGGGCGGTCGACGAGCCCCCCGATTATGCCCGGACCGTCGTTGCACGGCGGCGGCGCTACCATCACGGGCCATGGACCTCAAGCGCCTGATCCGCACCGTTCCCGATTACCCCAAGCCGGGGGTGATGTTCCGCGACATCACCACCCTCCTCAAGGACCGGGAGGGATTCCGCGCGACGATCGACGCGCTCGCGCGCCGGTACGAGGACCGCCGCATCGACAAGGTCGCGGGCATCGAGTCGCGCGGGTTCATCATCGGCGCGGCGCTGGCCGCGCGCCTCGGCGCCGGCTTCGTCGCGCTGCGCAAGCGCGGCAAGCTGCCCGCCGCGACCGTCGGCCACGAGTACGAGCTCGAGTACGGCGTCGACCGCATCGAGATGCACGTCGACGCGATCGCGGCGGACGAGCGCATCCTGCTCGCCGACGACCTCGTCGCCACCGGCGGCACCGCCGCGGCCGCGATCCGCCTGATCGAGGGCGCCGGCGCCCGCGTGGTCGAGTGCTGCTTCGTCATCGATCTGCCCGACCTCGGCGGCCGCCGGCGGCTCGAGGGCCTCGGGCACGCCGTTTTCGCGCTGGTGGAGTTCGCGGGCGAGTGATCCGAACGCGCCCCCGTAGAATGCGGGCCTTTCGGGGCCCGCGTTGCAGCTTGCCGCGATCATCCTCCTCGTCGTCCTGACGCACGCCGCCTTCGCCGGGGCGCGGGTGGGGACGGCGCTCTTCGCCCTTTCGCTCGGCGCGAGCACCTTCGTGGTCGGGGTGATCGGGGCGCTCTTCGCCGCCCTGCCGATGTTCTTCTCGGTGAACGCGGGCAGAGCGATCGACCGCGTCGGTGTCCGGCCACCCTTCCTGGCGGGCACCGCGCTCACCGCACTCGGCACCGTCCTCGCCTACGTGTGGCCTGCCCTGCCGTCCCTCTACCTGGTCGCGATGCTTGCGGGCTCGGGACTCGTGATCGTGCACATCGCCGCCAGCAACGCGGTCGGGGCGCTCGGCGCGCCGTCCGACCGCCCGCGCAACTTCAGCCTCCTCGCGCTCGGCTTTTCGGCCTCCGGCTTCCTCGGCCCGCTCGCGACCGGGTTCATGATCGACGGGCTCGGGCACGCGCGCGCCTTCCTCATCCTGGCCGCCTTCCCGCTGCTCGCGTTCCTCGCGCTCATCTTCGGTCGGCTGCGCCTGCCGCGCCCGGCGCCGCCCCCGGCGCAGCGCGTCGAGCGGCGGGTGTGGGCGCTGCTCGGCGACCGCCGGCTGCGCCACATCCTCGTCATCAGCACGCTCTTCAACGTCGCCTGGGACGTGTTCGTCTTCCTCGCGCCGATCCACGGCACCGCGCTCGGCCTGTCGGCGAGCGCGATCGGGATCCTGCTCGGCGCGTTCGCCGCCGCCACCTTCCTCGTGCGGCTCGTGCTGCCGGCGCTGGTGAGCCGCGCGCGGGAGTGGACGCTCGCGACGGCGGCGCTCGTCATCGCCTGCGCCGTCTATGCGCTGTACCCGCTGTTCGGCGCGGTCGGCGTTCTCATGACGCTCGCGTTCGCGCTCGGCATCGGCCTGGGCATGTCCCAGCCGATCGTGATGTCGCTCCTCTTCTCGGCCGCGCCGCCGGGGCGCGCGGGCGAGGCGATCGGCCTGCGCACCACCGCGCTCAACTTCGTCCAGACCACGATCCCGCTCGCGTTCGGGGCGCTCGGCACCGCGCTCGGCATCGCGCCGATCTTCTGGGCGATGGCCGTCGTGCTCGCGCTCGGTGCCGGGTTCGCGCGGCGGCGATGAAGCGCGCCCTCGCCGCATCCGGTGTCGCCCTCCCCCCGCTCGCCGTGCTCGCGGCGGCAGCATGGCTCGCGCACCGTCCTGTCGTGCTCCCCGGCGCCGTCGCGGCCCTGTTGCCGGCGGCGGCGTACGGCGCGCTCGGCCTCGCGGCGCTCCTCGGCCTCGCCTTCCACCGCGGACGCATCGTGTTCGGCGCCGCCGCGCTCGGCATCGGCGCCCTGGCGCTCGCGCGGTTCGGCGCGCAGCCCGACCTGGGAGGGCGCGCAGCGTTCGCCGGCCTCGCGATCCTCGGGCCGATCGTGTTCGCGACGCTCGCGTGGCTCGAGGAGCGCGGCACCCTGAGCGTGCACGCGCTGCCCCGGCTCGGGCTGATCGCGGCGGCCGTGGGGCTCGTCTGGTGGATCGTCGCTACGGGCCGTGCCGTGACCGTGGACTGGGCCTATGCCCCGCTCACCGCTGCACCCCTGCCCTTCTCCACCCCGATCCCGCAGCTCGGTCTCGCTTCGCTCGCGCTCGGCCTGGTGGCCGTCGCCGTGGCCGCCGCAATGCGGCGATCCGCCGTGGTCAGCGCGCTCGGCTGGGCGCTCGCGGCGTTCGCCTTCGCCCTCCATTTCTCCGCCACGAAAGGCGCGCCCGCGATCTTCGTCGCCGCGGCGGGGCTCGTGCTCGTGGTCGGGGTGCTGCAGGAGACCTATCGCCTCGCCTTCCGCGACGAGCTCACCCGGCTGCCCAGCCGCCGCGCGCTCAACGAGCGGCTGCAGTCGGTGTCGCGGCGGTACGCGATCGCCATGGTCGACGTCGACCACTTCAAGCGCTTCAACGACACCTTCGGTCACGACGTCGGCGACCAGGTGCTGCGCATGGTCGCCGCGCGGCTCGCGCGCGTGGGCGGCGGCGGGCAGGCCTTCCGCTACGGGGGCGAGGAGTTCAACGTGCTCTTC
>CAZIXQ010000207.1:0-6992 GCA_964543155.1 uncultured Enterobacteriaceae bacterium | reverse complement strand
ACCAAGGGCAACATCGCCGGCGGCCTCACCACGATCGAGGAGAAGGCGCTCGGCAACATCCAGAAGATCGGCCGCAAGTGCACCGTGGACGGCGTGCTCGACAAGGCGGAGGTGCCCACCCACCCCGGCCTCTGGTTCATGGATTCCTCCTCCGCCGCCGCCGAAATGGTGACGCTCTGCGCCGCGTCGGGCTTCGTCGTGCACTTCTTCCCGACCGGGCAGGGGAACGTGATCGGCAATCCGATCCTGCCCGTGATCAAGCTGGGCGCGAACCCGAAGACGGTGCGCACGATGGCCGAGCACATCGACGTCGACGTGTCGGGCCTGCTGCGGCGCGAGCTCACCATGGATCAGGCCGGCGACAAGCTGCTCGAGTGCATGTTCGCGACCGCCAACGGCCGCTGGACGGCGGCCGAGGTGCTCGGGCACCGCGAGTTCGTGCTGACGCGCCTGTACGAGAGCGCCTGAGCGTCCGATGCGCTCGCCCGGCCGGCTCTGCCACGCGCTCGCCGCGGTGCTGATGGCGCTCTACGTCGCCGCCGTCGTCGCGGGCAAGTTCGCGGTGGCCGCCGGCGGACCGAACCCCCTCGCGCTCGGCGACGTGGGCGAGTTCCTCGTCGTGCTCGCATCGATCGCGTTCTTCGTGACCGGGATCCTGCTCGCGCCCGCGCGCGGGCGGCAGCCCTGAGAGGCAGCACTCACACAAAGGAGGAGACCCAGATGAGCAAACCCCCGCGCGCAAACCGCATCGACCTCGAACGGCGCCGCTTCATGGCGGTCTGCGGCCGGTACGGCTTCACCACCGCCGTGCTCGCCGCGTCCGGCGGCAACTTGTGGAGCGACCGCGCCCTCGCCCAGAGCGCTGCCGAGGAGGCGGCAAAGCAGAAGGCGGCGAAGGTCACGATGCTCTTCGCGACCGAGTACAAGATCGAGGACTGGGCGGTCTACGCGGTCCCGCAGGCACAGTTCAAGCAGAACCTCGAGGCCGCGTCCAAGGGCCAGATCTACGTCAAGCTGCACCCGGCGGGCCAGCTCGGCGTCGGGGCCGCGCTCGCGCAGAAGGTGCAGGGCGGCACGGTGCAGGGCGGGGCGGTGTCGCTCTCCAACTTCTCTCCCTACGCGCCGGCGGTCGACCTGATCAACATCCCGTTCTGGTGCGGCGAGAACCAGCGCTTCGCCAACCTGGTGACCTCGCGCGCGTGGGACAAGGAGATCACCCCGCGGGTGATCGGCCGCGGCTTCAAGCCGATCTTCTACTTCACCGTCGACCCGCGCACCGTCGCCACCCGGCGCGGCCACAAGGCGGTGCGCACGCCGGCCGACATGCAGGGCATGAAGATGCGCGTGCCGCCGTCGCAGCTCCTGCAGCAGTTCTACCGTCTGGCCGGCGCGAATCCGACGGTGGTGCCCTGGGGCGAGACCCCGACCGCGCTCAAGCAGGGCGTCGCCGACGGCCTCGACCCGTCGATCTCGGCGCTCGCGGTGTTCGGCTTCCAGGACATCCTCGCCAACATCCTGGCGCTGCGCTCGGTGCCCGATGCGCAGATGTTCGCCGCCAACGCCGGCTGGTACAACCAGCTCAACCCGGACCTCAAGAGCGCCTTCGACCTCGCGGCGGCCAAGACCCAGGCGGAGAGCTTCGCGCAGATCGCCAGGGCGCGGGCCAACGCGATCGCCATCCTCAAGAAGGGCGGTGCGCAGATCGCGGTGCCGACCGACGCGGAGTACAGGCAGTGGGTCGAGGCCTGCGGCGAGCAGCGCAAGGAGTGGAACGAGTTCAAGGTGAAGCTCGCCGGGTCGATCGACACCTTCGAGCGGCTGAAGGAAGCGGCGAACACCAAGGGCCCGATCACCGTCGGCGACTTCACCGGCTAGGGGTCCGCGCGTCCGCCGGCGGCGCCGGCGGACGCCTTCGGCCATGCGCAAGGTCCTCGCCGCGCTCGACGCGAACGCCGAGCGCTACCTGATGCTGGTGTTCTACACCTTCTGCTGCTTCGTGATCGTGCAGGAGGTGGTGCGCCGGTTCGTCCTCAACTACTCGTCGGCCTGGGCCGAGGAGACGGCGCGCTACGCCTTCATCTACCTCGGCTGGCTCGGCGCCGCGTACGCGGTGCGCGAGCGCGCGCACATCCGCTTCGACATCCTGTTCAACGCGCTGCCCAGGCGGCTGCACGGCTGGGTCTACCTCTTCGGCGAGCTGATGACGCTCCTGTTCGCGTGCATCGCCTTCTACTACTCGATGCACACGATCCAGCAGCTCCTCCAGTTCGAGGGTACGACCCCGGTGCTGCGGGTGAACAAGGCCTGGTTCGAGGCGGCGGTGCCGCTCGCCTTCGCGCTGGTGGTGGTGCGAACGATCCAGGCGATGCGACGCGATCTCGCCGACCTGCGCGCCGGGCGCGAGGCCTACACCGGCAAGACGCTGTTCGAGGAGTGAGCCGATGGCCGTGCCGCTCAGCCTGCTCCTCATCGCCGGACTGCTCGCGGTGGGCGTGCCGTTCTGGGTATGCCTCGGCCTGGGCACCGTCGTCATGCTCGCCGGGACCGGCGCGCTGCCGCTGACGCTCGTCGGCGAGGCGCTGTTCGAGGGCGTCGACTCGTTCGCGCTGATCGCCATTCCGCTGTTCATCCTGACCGGGGACGTGATGGTGCGCAGCGGCCTCGCCTATCGGCTCCTCGGCTTCGCCGAGGCGAGCTTCGGCTGGCTGCGCTCGGGGTTCGGCACCTCGACGGCGATGGGCTGCGGCCTGTTCGCCTGCATCTCGGGGTCGGACGCCGCGGACGCCGCCGCGATCGGGCGGATCACCATGGACAAGCTGGTCGAGAAGGGCTATCCGAAGGCCTACGCGTGCGCCCTCGTGGCGGCCGGCGCCTGCACCGGCGTCCTGATCCCGCCGTCGATCGCCTACATCATCATCGGCCTGGTGCTCGGCATCTCCTCGGCGACGCTGTTCCAGGCCGCCTTCGTCCCCGGCGTGATCGTCCTGCTCGCGGTGATCGTCACGAACGCGATCGTCAACCGGCTGCGCGGCTACGAGCGCTCGACCGCGGGCTTCTCGGCGGGCGGCTGGCTCGCTGCGCTCAACGACGCCAAGTGGGCGCTGTCGATCCCGGTGATCATCCTCGGCGGCATCTACTCGGGCGTGTTCACGCCGACCGAGGCGGCGGCCGTCGCCGCCGCGGTGGCGCTGATCATCGGCATGCTGCAGCGGCGCATCCGGCTCGCCGACTTCCCCGCCATGCTCGGCACCTCGGCGCGGGTGTGCGGCGTGGTGCTGCCGATCATCGCGGTGGCGCTCCTCTTCGCCCAGGCGCTCACGGTGCTCGACGTGCCGCAGCGCTTCGTCGAGGGGGTGATGTCGCTCGGCGCCGGGCGCACCGAGGTGATCCTGCTGATGATCGGCATCCTGATCGTCGCCGGGATGGTGATGGAGACGACGCCCAACATCGTGGTGCTCGGCCCGCTGCTCTTCCCGCTGGCGCAGAAGGTCGGCATCGACCCGATCCACTTCTGCGTGCTCATGATCACCACGCTGGGGCTCGGTTTCATCACCCCGCCGTTCGGCCTCAATCTTTTCGTGATGGCCGGACTCACGCGCACGCCGATCACCGCCATCGCGCGTCACGCGGTGCCGTTCGTGATGGCGCTCGTCGTCGTGTCGCTCGTCATCGGCTTCTTCCCGTCGATCTCCCTCTTCAGCCTCGGCCGCTAGCGCCAGGCCTCCCGAACGAAGGACCCCCATGGCAATCACCTACCTCAAGAAGGCCGCGAAGACGCCCGAGTCGGAGACGGGCACCGCGCAGGCCGTCGTCGCGGAGATGCTCGCGGAGATCCGGGCGAAGGGCGAAGCGGCGGTGCGCGCCTACGCCGAGCGGCTCGACCGGTGGACCGGCGAGATCGTCGTGCCGCGCGAGGAGATCGAACGCCGCTCGCGCGAGGTGCCCGAGAGCGTGCGCCGCGACATCGAGTTCGCGACCGAGCAGGTGCGCAGGTTCGCGCTCGCCCAGGCGCAGTCGATCCGCGAGTTTTCGGTCGAGCTGCACCCGGGCGTGACCGCCGGGCAGCGGCTGCTGCCGGTCAACGTCGCCGGCTGCTACGTCCCGACCGGCCGCTACGCGCACATCGCCTCGGCCTACATGAGCGTCGCGACCGCGAAGGCCGCGGGCGTGCCCACCGTGGTCGCCTGCTCGACGCCGTACAAGGGGCAGGGGATCCATCCGTACGTCCTGTACGCGATGAAGGCCGCCGGCGCGGACGTGGTGATGACGCTCGGCGGCGTGCAGGCGATCGCCGCGATGGCCTACGGCCTCTTCACCGGCAAGCCCGCCGACATCATCGTCGGGCCGGGCAACAAGTTCGTCGCCGAGGCGAAGCGGATGCTCTTCGGCCAGGTCGGCATCGACGTCTTCGCCGGCCCCTCCGAGGTGGCGGTGATCGCCGACGACTCCGCCGATCCGGCGATCGTCGCCGCCGACCTCGTCGGCCAGGCCGAGCACGGGCACGAATCGCCGGCGTGGCTGTTCACGACCTCGCGCCCGCTCGCCGACGAGGTGATGGCGCTCGTGCCGCGGCTCATCGAGGCTCTGCCGCCGACCGCGCGCGATGCCGCGGGCGCTGCCTGGCGCGACTACGGCGAAGTGATCCTGTGCGACACGTGCGCGGAGGTCGCCAGCGTGTCGGACCGCTACGCCTCCGAGCATCTCGAGGTGCACGCGCGGGACCTCGACTGGTGGCTCGCGCACCTGACCTGCTACGGGTCGCTGTTCCTCGGCGAGGAGACCACGGTCGCGTTCGGCGACAAGACCTCGGGGCCCAACCACATCCTGCCGACCAAGGGCGCGGCGCGCTATTCGGGCGGGCTCTCGGTGCACAAGTTCATGAAGACGCTCACCTGGCAGCGCATGACGCGCGCGGCGGCGCGCGAGCTCGGCCAGGTGACCGCGCGGATCTCGAGGCTCGAGGGCATGGAGGCGCACGCGCGCACCGCCGACGACCGGCTGCGCAAGTACTTCCCGGACGAGGCGTTCGATCGGGGCGAGCCGGTCCGGGCCTAGGGCGATGCAGCCCTCGATCGCCAGCCTCTTCGACCTCGCCGGCCGGGTGGCGCTCGTCACCGGCGCGAACTCCGGGATAGGCGGCGAGATCGCGCGTGCGCTCGCGGAAGCGGGCGCGGCGGTCGTGCTCGTGGCGCGCCGCAGGCCCGAGCTCGCGGCGGCCGCTGCGCGCATCGCCGCCGGCGGCGGGCAGGCTGCGATTCTTCCCTGCGACCTGGCCGATCGCCAGTCGGTCTTCGAATGCGCGGCGCGGGCGCCCGGCTTCTTCGGCGCGCCCGACATCGTGGTCAACGCCGCCGGCGTGAACATCCGCCGGCCGATGCTCGAGATTACCGAAGCCGACTGGGACGCGACGATGTCGCTCAACCTGGCGGCGCCCTTCTTCCTCTCCCAGCGGCTCGCGCCAGCGATGATCGCGAAGGGCTGGGGGCGCATCATCCACATCGCGTCGCTGCAGTCGGTGCGCGCGTTCGGCAACAGCGGGCCCTACGGCGCCTCGAAAGGCGGCATCATGCAGCTCACGCGCGCACAGGCCGAGGCCTGGTCGAAGCACGGCGTGACCGCGAACGCGATCGCGCCCGGGTTCTTCGCGACGCCGCTCACCGCCCCGGTGGCGAACGACCCGGTGCGCTGGAAGAAGATGGCCGACAGCACCTTCATCGGGCGCACCGGCGAGCTCGCGGATTTGCGCGGGGCGGCGGTGTTCCTCGCGAGCCGCGCGTCCGACTACGTGACCGGTCAGACGATTTTCGTGGACGGCGGCTTCTCCGCCGGTTAAAGGACGCAGGCATGAAGGCGCTCGTGTACACCGCCCCCGACGAGGTGACCTACCGCGACGAGCCGGCGCCCGCGGCCGCCGACGGCGAGGTCGTCCTGCGCATCGAGGCGGTCGGGATCTGCGGCTCGGACATGCACGCGTACCATGGCCACGACCCCCGCCGCGTGCCGCCGCTGATTCTCGGCCACGAGTTCTGCGGCACGATCGTCGAGGGGCCGGGGCGCGGCCGGCGCACCACCGGCAATCCGCTCATCACCTGCGGCACGTGCGAGTTCTGCGTCCAGGGCCGCGACAATCTGTGCGCGAACCGGACGATGGTCGGCATGACGCGCGCCGGAGCCTACGCGGAGCTCATGTCGATCCCGGCCAGGAGCCTCATCGAGGTGCCGCAGGACATGGCCCCGGTGAAGGTGGCGCTCGTCGAGCCGGCGGCGACCGCGCTGCACGCGCTCAATCTGGTCATGCGCGCCGCGCTGCGTCCTCTGCCCGAGTGCGCCGTGCTCGTGATCGGCGGCGGGGCGGTCGGGATGCTCACCGCGCTGCTGGCGCGCAGCTATGGCGTGCGGCGACTCAGCGTCGCCGAGACAAACCCGCTGCGGCGCGCGTCGGTCGAACGCGCCGTCGGCTGCGCCACCTTCGATCCCCGCGCAGGCGGCGGGCCCGCCGAAGGCGCGATCGACGTCGTGGTCGATGCGGTGGGCGCGAAGGCGACGCGCGCGGCGGCATTCGCCGCGGTGAAGCCCGGCGGCGTGATCATGCACATCGGGCTGCAGGACTGGGGGAGCGAGATCGACATGCGCAAGCTCACGCTCGCCGAGATCACGCTGATCGGGACCTACACCTACACGACCGCGGACCTGCGCGCCACGGTCGCCGCACTGGACGCCGGCACGTTCGGCGACCTCGCCTGGGTCGAGGAGCGGCCGCTCGCGCAGGGTGCAGCGGCGTTCCGCGACCTCGCGGCCGGACGCGCCGCGGCCGCCAAGATCGTGCTGCGGCCCTAGCGCGCGATGGCCGGCAATCCCTTCCTCGAGCGCGAGTCCCGGCCGCACGTCGAGGGCGATTTCGCGCGCGAGGAGCTCGCGCTCGCCTACCGCAACTCCGCGCTGCCGCTCGAGGCGCTCGCGTACGACGTCACGCCGCTCGGCCTGCACTACAC
>CAZIXQ010000206.1:0-7032 GCA_964543155.1 uncultured Enterobacteriaceae bacterium | reverse complement strand
CGCAGCCGCTCCTGCTGCCGATGCTGCGCACGCGCTGGGGCCGGATCGTGAACGTCTCGTCGGTGTCGGCGCTGCTCGGCAACCGCGGGCAGGCGAACTACGCTGCGGCGAAGGCGGGGCTGATCGGCGCGACCCGCGCGCTCGCCCTCGAGTGCGCCTCGCGCGGCGTGACCGTCAACGCGGTCGCGCCCGGGGTGATCGCCTCCGAGATGACGGCGGAGCGCTTTCCGCCCGAACGCATCAAGGCGCTGGTGCCGATGCAGCGCGCCGGCCGGCCGGAGGAGGTCGCGGACCTCGTCGCGTTCCTCGCCTCGGAGCGCGCGAGCTACATCTCCGGCCAGGTAATCGCGGTGGATGGCGCGCTGAGCTAGGTCCGTCCCGGAGGTGGGTCCGGGCCCGCGATGGGCCCGGTCCCACCGGTCGTCTCCCGTCGATTGAAACTTCCCTCGGGGCGCACGACAATCGCCCCCTCACCCGCATCGAGCTCGAAAGGAGGCGCCCCCATGCAACACCGAAACCTCGAGGAACTGCTGCGGTCGGTCGGGAACCCGGTGGCCATGCTCCGCGACTCGCAGATCGGCGCCTACGTCTACCCGGTGGTCCCGGCCGAGTTCTCGAACTGGCGCGACGAGCAGCGCGCCTGGCGCGAGTCGGCCGTCCTCTTCGACCAGTCCCATCACATGGTGGAGCAGTACGTCGAGGGTCCGGATGCGGTCAAGCTGCTGTCCTGCCTCGCGATCAACAGCTTCGCGAACTTTCCGGTCGACCGGGCGAAGCATTTCGTGCCGTGCAGCCACGACGGCTACGTGATCGGCGACGGGATCCTGTTCCACCTCGAGCCGAACCGGCTCGTCTTCGTCGGGCGCGCGCCGGCGGCGAGCTGGATCCAGTTCCACGCCGAGACCGGCGGCTACGACGTCAGGACCGAGAAGGACGACCGCTCGCCCTCCAATCCGCGCGGGAAGGCGGTCGTGCGCCGGAACTACCGCTTCCAGATCCAGGGGCCGAACGCGCCGCAGGTGATCCAGAAGCTGCACGGCGGACCGATGCCGGAGATCAAATTCTTCAACATGGGCCACATCAACATCGCCGGCCGGAAGGTGCGTGCTTTGCGCCACGGCATGGCCGGTGCGCCGGGACTGGAGCTCTGGGGACCGTACGAGGAACGCGAGGAGATCCGGGCGGCGATCGTCGCGGCAGGCAGGGATTTCGGGCTGAGGGAAGTGGGCTCGCGCGCCTACGCCACCAACACGCTCGAGTCGGGATGGATCCCCTCGCCCCTGCCGGCGGTCTACACCGGCGCGAAGATGAAGGCCTACCGCGAGTGGCTCCCGGCGGCGAGCTACGAGGGCACCGGCTCGATCGGCGGCAGCTTCTACTCCGACCGGATCGAGGACTACTACGTGTCGCCCTACGAGCTCGGTTACGGGCCGTTCGTCAAGTTCGACCACGACTTCATCGGGCGCGACGCGCTCGAGAAGATGGCGGGCAGGCCGCACCGGAAGAAGGTCACCCTCGCCTGGAACGGCGACGACGTCCTGAAGGTGTTCCGGTCGCTGCTCGAGCGCGGCGAGCACTACAAGTACATCGACCTGCCGCTGTCGAACTACACCTCCGCCTCGTACGACCGGGTGTCGAGGGGCGCAAAGACGGTCGGCCTGTCGATGTTCAGCGGCTACAGCTACAACGAGCGCTCGATGCTCTCGCTCGCGGTGGTGGACCCGGACGTCGCGATCGGCACCGAGGTCACGCTCGTCTGGGGCGAGGAAGGCGGCGGCTCGAAGAAGACGACCGTCGAGCGCCACAGGCAGATCGAGATTCGCGCGATCGTCAGCCCCTGCCCCTATTCCGAGGTTGCGCGCACCGCGTACGCGGAAGGTTGGCGCACGCAGGGCGTGGGCGCCTGACCGCTACAGCACGAGCTCTCGGGCAATCCCGCGCACGTCCATCTCGTAGTCGAGCTCCACGACCGGCGGCCGGCAGAAGTGCCAGGTGAGCCCGCCGCCGGCCGCGCCCCGCCGGACGATCTCGTCGGCGAGGAAGGGATGGACGTCGTGCACGGTGTAGAGCTGCGTCGCGGTCGTGTCCCGCCAGCCGAAGCCGAGCGCGGCCATCCGCCGCTCCATCTCGCCGAGCACCCAGCGCGCCTTTTCCACCAGCCCCGCGGCCGAGACGTCGCCGCGCCGCACGATGTGGTCGCGGTAATTGCCCCTGCCCTCGGGCGCCTCGCCGCTGCCGGCGATCACGAAGCTCGCCAGCGCGTCGGCGTCCGTCGGCACGGTGTAGGAGAAGGCGTGGAGGCTCGGCTCCGACGGCGGGTTGAGCTCGGGGCACACGTTCGAGCGCGCGACCGGGTTCAGTCCGCCGCGATACACGCCCCAGCGCTCGAGCGTGCCGACGTACACCCGGTTGAAGGCGGTGAACCCTTCCTCGGTGAACGGCGCCGGCGAGCGCAGCTCGCACGCGCAGAACGCGGTGAGCGGCCGGCCCATGCCGCGGATCTGCGCTTCGACCACGCGGAACCCGTCGGCGAGCGGCAGCGGGCGGCGGAAGCGCACGCGCTCGATCTCGAAACCCGGCTCGGCCGCGACCCCGGCCGAGTACTGGAACACGCCCTTGACGTAGCGGTAGCCGCCCGCGGCGAACTGAACCACATCAGCCATACTCTCGCTCCACCTTCATCCCGGCCTGCTTCACCCCTTGCGCGCGCCAGGCGCGGGCGTGCCGGCGGATTCTAGCCCGGTCCCTCTGGTAGGCTCCCGCCCGATGTCCGCGCCGCACGCAGCCGCGCCGAAGGGCGCGCTCCTCAAGGCGCTCGCGCTCTTTCTCGGCGCGCAGTTCCTGTTCATCCTCGTCGACGCCACCGGCAAGTACCTGGTGCGCGACTTTCCGGTGCTCGCCGTCGTCTGGGCGCGCTACTTCTTCCACTTCCTGTTCATGGCGGCCTACGTCGCGCTCGCCGGCGACCGCGGGCTGCTCGCGACGCAGCGCCCGGGGCTGCAGCTCGTGCGCGGAACCCTGGTGTTCGCGTTCGCGATCTTCCTCTTCGCCGCGCTCAAGTACCTGCCGCAGGCCGAGGCCACCGCGATCAGCTTCGTCGCCCCGCTCCTCATCCTCGTGCTCGCCGGCCCGCTGCTCGGCGAGCACGTCGGGTGGGCGCGCTGGTCCGCGGCGCTCGCCGGCTTCGCGGGCATGCTGATCATCGTGCGCCCGGGCTCCGGGCTCGCGACGATCGGCGTCGTCTTCGCGATCGCGACGCTCGTCTGCAACGCCGCGTTCCAGCTCCTGTCGCGCAAGCTCGCCCTGACCGAGCATCCGGTCACGACCGTCTTTCTCTCGTCGCTGATCGGGACGGTCGGGGCGACCGCGCTCCTCCCCTTCGGCCTGCCCGACCACTTACCGGACGCCTGGCAGACGATTCTGTTCCTGTCGTTCGGCGTCACCGGCTCCGTGAGCCACCTGATGCTCATGCGCGCCTACCGCCTGGCGCCGGCCTCCTTCATCGCTCCACTGATCTACCTGCACGTCGTGCAGGCGACGATCGCGGGGCTCGTCTTCTTCGGCCAGTTCCCCGACGCGGTGACGCTCGCCGGCATTGCGGTGATTCTCGCGAGCGGCGCCGCGATCGCGGTGTACGAACAGCGGCGCAGACGCTAGCGTTCAGGCGGCTGCCCAAGGCAGCCGCCTGGCTGACATAGGGGAGCGCGAGGGGATGTGGCCCCTCGCGTCGTGCGGATCTAGCGCCCGCCGGCGCGCTCGAGGACCGCCGCGATCTCGCGGTAACCGCGGCTGCGCGCGTGCTGCAGCGGGGTGACGCCCTGCCGGTCGGCGATGTTCGGGTTCGCCCTCGCCGCGACGAGCAGGCGCACGATCTCGGTGTGCGCGGCGCCGCCGTCGCCGAGGATCACCGCCTCGAGCAGTGCGGTCCAGCCCAGGTTGTTGACGTGGTCGACGTCGATCTTCGTCTTCAGCAGCTCGCGCACCGTCTCGACGTGGCCATAGTGGCAGGCCGGGATGAGCGCGGTGCCGCCGTAGCGGTTGGTGCTCGTGAGATCCGCGCCCGCCTTCAGCGTCATGCGCAGGATCTCGAGGTAGCCGCGCGCGCCGGCGAGGAGGTACGGACTGTCGCGGATGTCGTCCTGCGCGTTCACGTCCGCGCCGGCCTCGATCAGGAGCCGCGCGGCGTCCACGCGGTTGCCCTGCGTGGCAGCGAGGAGCGCGGTGCGCCCGCGCGCGTCCCGAGCCTTCACGTTGGCGCCCTGCGCAAGCAGCGTGCGGACCTGCGTCGCGTCGCCCGCTTCCGCGGCGCGAATGAGCTGCGCATCCCGGTCGGGGGCCTGTCCGGCCGACGGCTCGACGAGGGCCACCGCTAGGGAGGCGAGGATCAGGTAGCGGCGGTTCATTTGGACTCCGGTGGCACAATACCGGCCATTGTGGACTCTGGAGCACCGCCATGGCGACCCGCCCCGGCCCGAGCGATCCGAGCATGGATCCGGCCACGCTGTACCTCGAGGAAGTGTTCACCGACCGGCGCGTCGGGACGATCCGCCGCATGACGCCGGTCAAGGGCGACGGCGTGCGCGATCCGGCGCGCGAGATCGCCTACGTCGGCGAGACGCAGGTCATGAGCACGGTGGGCGCGCTGCCGATCGTGTTCGAGATCGAGGCGACCTCGCTCGAGGACGCGGCGTCGAAATTCGGCCCCCTCGCCAAGGACGCGATCGAGAAGACGGTGCGCGAGCTGCAGGACCTGCGCCGTCAGGCCGCCTCGTCGATCGTCATCCCGCAGGGCGGGGTGCCCGACCTCGGCGGCGGCCCGCGCGGCGGCGGGAAGATCCAGCTGCCCTGAGGTTGCCGCCTTCGCGGGGTCGGCGGCGATCAGACCGCCACGACCTCGATCGGCACGAGGCCCTTCGCGCGCTTCACGAGCTTCGCATCGAAGGTCGCGAAACGCCTGGCATCGCCGCTCGCGGCCAGATGCAGGGCCTCGGCAAGGTCCAGGCCTCCCTCGTACCAGTCGAGCGCCTTGGCCACGTTCGCCCCGTCCTCGCCGGTCACGTTCGCCATCCCCAGGACGCCACGCAGTCCGCGCAGGATGCTCGGCCGATCGAGTTCGTAGGTGAGGCGCAGCACCCATTCGGTCTCGAGCAGCACCGTCTTGGGGACCAGAATGTCGTTCGCGGCGAACACCGCCTTGGCGCGAGTCGCCTGCGCCTTGTCGTCGTTCGTGACGAGCCGCACGACGAGGTTAGTATCGACCGCGAGCACGACGTTCCCTCACCCCGCGCTCGACCGCGCGCTCCATCTCGTCGAGCGACCTGGCGCGACCCTTGTAGCCGGTGCAGCCGACGACTTCGTCCAGCGTCGTGGGCTTGAACGGCTTGACCGGCCGCAGCAGGACGCCGTCGTCGACCTCCTCCACGGTGAACTCGGTGCCCGGCTGCCAGTTGCGCGACTCGCGCACCGCCTTGGGCAGGATCACCTGTCCCTTGGACGACAACCGCGTGGTGTCCATTTCGAACCCTGTAGTAAGACGAGAGTAAGACCATGGTAGCCGACCCAGAGGGCCCCGCAACCGCCGGCGCGAGCGGCGCCGGCGACCCGCGCCGGGCGCGGACGGTGGATAATCGCGCCCTTCCCGCGGTCCGTTCCTCACCTCCACGCAGATTCCAGATGGCCCAGTACGTCTACACCATGCGGCGCGTCAGCAAGACGGTGCCGCCCCAGCGCCAGATCCTCAAGGACATCTCGCTCAGCTTCTTTCCCGGCGCCAAGATCGGCGTGCTCGGCCTGAACGGCTCGGGCAAGTCCACGCTGCTGCGGATCATGGCCGGCGAGGACAGGAACTACGACGGCGAGGCGATCCCGATGCCGAACATGCGCGTCGGGTTCCTCCCGCAGGAGCCGCAGCTCGACGCGCACAAGACGGTGCGCGAGTGCGTGGAAGAGGGCCTCGGGGACATCCTCGCCGCCAAGCAGCGCCTGGACGAGATCTACGCCGCCTACGCCGAGCCCGACGCCGACTTCGACGCGCTCGCCGAGGAGCAGGCGAAGCTCGAGGCGGTGATCGCCGCGGCGGGCTCGGACAGCGAGCACCAGCTCGAGATCGCCGCCGACGCGCTGCGCCTGCCGCCGTGGGATGCGAAGGTCGAGCACCTCTCCGGCGGCGAGAAGCGCCGCGTGGCGCTGTGCCGGCTCCTCCTGTCGAAGCCCGACATGCTGCTGCTCGACGAGCCGACCAACCACCTCGACGCCGAATCGGTGGACTGGCTGGAGCAGTTCCTCACGCGCTTCCCCGGCACCGTGGTGGCGGTGACCCACGACCGCTACTTCCTCGACAACGCCGCCGAGTGGATCCTCGAGCTCGACCGCGGCTTCGGCATTCCGTGGAAGGGCAACTACAGCTCCTGGCTCGAGCAGAAGGAGCAGCGGCTCGAGACCGAGGCAAGGCAGGAGGCCGCGCGCATCAAGACGATGAAGTCCGAGCTCGAGTGGGTGCGCAGCAACGCCAAGGGCCGCCAGGCGAAATCGAAGGCGCGCCTTGCGCGCTTCGAGGAGCTGTCGTCCTACGAGCACCAGGCCAGGAACGAGACCCAGGAGATCTTCATCCCGGTCGCCGAGCGCCTCGGCGACAAGGTGATCGAGTTCAAGGACGTCTCGAAGGGCTACGGCGACCGGCTGCTGATCGACAAGCTCACGTTCGCCGTTCCGCCCGGCGCGATCGTCGGGATCATCGGCCCGAACGGCGCCGGCAAGTCGACGCTGTTTCGCATGATCCGCGGGGTCGAGAAGCCCGATGCGGGCTCACTCGAGATCGGCCCGACGGTCAAGTTCGCGTACGTCGACCAGTCGCGCGACGACCTCACCGCGAACAAGTCGGTGTGGGAGGATGTGTCGGGCGGGCTCGACCTCCTCACGGTGGGCAAGTTCCAGATGCCCTCGCGCGCCTACCTCGGCCGCTTCAACTTCAAGGGCGCCGACCAGCAGAAGCCGGTGGGCAATCTCTCGGGCGGCGAGCGCGGCCGGCTGCAC
>CAZIXQ010000205.1:0-7042 GCA_964543155.1 uncultured Enterobacteriaceae bacterium | reverse complement strand
CCGCTCAACTTCCTCGGCATGGTCTACCGCGAGATCAAGCAGTCGCTGATCGACATGGACCGCATGTTCCGCCTGCTCGAGGAGAACCGCGAGGTCGAGGACCGGCCCGGCGCGGTCGACCTGCCCCCGGGGCCGGCGGCGATCCGCTTCGAGCAGGTCGACTTCGCCTACGAGCCCAACCGGCAGATCCTCTTCGACGTGAGCTTCGACGTGCCGGCCGGCAGCAAGGTGGCGGTGGTCGGGCATTCCGGGTCGGGCAAGTCGACGCTGGCGCGCCTGCTCTACCGCTTCTACGACGTGAATGCGGGCCGGATCACGGTGAACGGGGTCGATCTGCGCGACCTGAGGCAGGCGAGCCTGCGCGCGGCGATCGCCATCGTTCCCCAGGACACCGTGCTCTTCAACGACACCATCCGCTACAACATCCACTACGGCCGCCCCGAGGCGAGCGAGGACGAGGTGGTCGAGGCGGCGAAGAGCGCCCACATCCACGACTTCATCGCGAGCCTGCCCGACGGGTACGAAACGAGCGTCGGCGAGCGCGGGCTCAAGCTCTCGGGCGGCGAGAAGCAGCGCGTCGCGATCGCGCGCGCGCTGCTGAAGGACCCGCGCATCCTGATCTTCGACGAGGCGACGAGCGCGCTCGACTCGAAGGCGGAGAAGGCGATCCAGGCGGAACTGGACCGGATCGCGCGCGGGCACACGACGCTCGTCATCGCGCACCGCCTGTCGACGGTCATGGACGCCGACCAGATCCTGGTGATGGACCACGGGCGCATCGTCGAGCGCGGGACTCACTTGACCCTGCTCGCGTCCGGGGGGGCCTACGCGCAGATGTGGGCGCTGCAGCAGCGGGAGAAGGAGGCGGCCGGCGAGAGCTCGGCCCCCCAACCGGCCTAGGCGGTCCTCATGACGGTGTCAACTCTTTGTCAACTCTTCCTCCTATCCCCTTATTTTTGCTTGCGAAAGCCCCCGGCGCGCGACTAGACTGCGGCCACTGACCCGAAGGGACGGAGGACATGAGCTTTCTGCGAGGTCTCGCGTCGCTCGCTGCGGTGCTGACGCTGGCCGGTTGGACGGCCGGGGCGGCCGCGGCAGAGGAGCCTGCCCTGCGCTCGGCAGCCGCGCTGGTGGTCGATGCCGAGACGGGCGAGGTCCTGCACGCCAAGAACGCCGATGCGGTGGTGCCGATCGCCTCGATCACCAAGCTGATGACCGCGATGGTCACGATCGATGCGATCCTCCCCCTGGAGGAGCCGATCACGATCACCGCGGAGGACGCGCAGGCCGCGAAGGCCAAGCGCCGCGCGCGGGTGCCGGTCGGTGCGACCCTGACGCGCGGCGAGCTGCTGCAGCTCGCGCTGATGGCCTCGGAGAACGTCGCCGCCGTGGCGCTCGGGCGGACCTACCCGGGCGGAATGGACGCGTTCGTCGCCGCGATGAACGCCAAGGCGGCCGACCTCGAAATGACCGGGAGCCGGTTCGTGGAGCCGACCGGGCTCTCGAGCGAGAACGTCGCGACCGCCGGCGACCTCGCGAAGCTCGTGCGCGCCGCCGGGGAGTACGGCCGCATCGCCGAGTACTCGACAACGCCGAGCGCGGAGTACACGATCCGCGGCCGGCGCGTCGCCTTCGCCAACACGAACGGGCTGGTGCGCGGCGCGAACTGGGAGATCGGCGTCTCCAAGACCGGGTTCATCAACGCCGCCGGCCGCTGCCTCGTGATGGAGGCCAAGGTCGCGACGCGCAAGCTGATCATCGTGCTGCTCGACTCGGTCGGGAAGTACACGCGGATTGGCGACGCGAACCGCATCCGCCAGTGGCTCGAGCCGGACTTCCTCGCCCCCGCAGAGCCGCGCGAACGGGCCGCGCGGACCAAGACCGCGGCCAAGCCGCAGCGCGCCCCCGAGGCGCGCGCCCGCACGCAGACCGTCGCGCCGACCCCGCGCTAGACCGATGTCCGGACGCCCCTCGTCGCGGCGCGAGGGCGTCGGCATCGTCCGCCACTACAGCCTCCTCACGCACGCGACCTCGTTCCTCGAGGACGTCCTCGCCGGGCTCGCGCGGCCGCAGAAGGCGATCCCGCCGAAGTACTTCTACGACGAGCGCGGGTCCGAGCTCTTCGAGCGCATCTGCGAGCTGCCCGAGTACTACCCGACGCGCACCGAGCTCGCCATCATGGAGCGCCACGTCGACGCGATGGTGGACCTCCTCGGGCCCGACACCCAGCTCGTCGAGTTCGGCTCCGGCGCGAGCGTCAAGACGCGGCTGCTCGTGGACCGGCTCGAGCCCTCCCTCTACGTGCCGATCGACATCTCGGAGAGCGCGCTGCACGAGGCGTGCAAGCGGCTCGTGCTGCTCTTCCCGTGGCTCAACATCAGCGCGGTGCTCGCCGACTTCGCCCGGCCGGTGCGGCTGCCGGAGTTCGTCGGCATCCCGATGCGCCGCAAAGTGGTCTACTTTCCGGGGTCGACCGTCGGCAACTTCACCCCGGAGGAGGCGCTCGAGTTCCTGAAGGGCGTGCGCGAGCTGGTCGGTCCGGGAGGAATGCTGCTGATCGGCGTGGACCTCAAGAAGGACAAGCGCGTGCTCGACGCGGCCTACGACGACGCCCAGGGCGTCACCGCCGAGTTCAACCTGAACCTCCTCCAGCGCATCAACCGGGAGCTCGGCGGCGACTTCCAGCTGAAGCGCTTCCGGCACAAGGCGTTCTACGACGAGTCGAAGGGCCGGATCGAGATGCACCTGGAGAGTCTGTACAGCCAGTTCGTGCACGTCGCCGGGCAGCGCTTCGACTTCCGGCCCGGCGAGACGATCCACACCGAGATCTCGTGCAAGTACGGGGTGGAGGAATTCCAGGCGCTCGCCGCGCGCGCGCGCTTCCACGCGGAGAAGGTGTGGACCGACCCGGCGAATCTCTTCGCCGTCCACGGGATGATGGCCGTCTAGCGTTGCGCTAGAGCGCGGCGACCACCGCCGCGGTCACGCTCTTCGTGGTGCCCTTGCCGCCGAGGTCCGGGGTCATCTCGCCCGTCGCGGTCACCTTCTCGATCGCCCGCATGAGGCGCTCGGCGGCGGCGCTCTCGCCCAGGTGCTCGAGCATCATCACCGCGGTCCAGAAGGTCGCGATCGGGTTCGCCACGCCCTTGCCGACGATGTCGAACGCCGAGCCGTGGATCGGCTCGAACATCGACGGGAACTGCCGCTCGGGGTTCAGGTTCGCAGTCGGCGCCACGCCGAGGCTGCCGGCGAGCGCTGCGGCGAGGTCGGAGAGGATGTCGGCGTGCAGGTTGGAGGCGACGACGACGTCGAGCGTCTGCGGCTTCAGCACCATGCGCGTGGTCACGGCGTCGACGAGCTCGCGGTCGGTGGCGACCTCGGGGTAGTCGCGCGCGACCGCGAAGAACACCTCGTCCCAGAGCACCATGCCGTGGCGCTGCGCGTTCGACTTGGTGACGAGCGTCAGCCGCTTTCGCGGCCGCTTGCGCGCGAGCTCGAAGGCGAAGCGCTGGACGCGCTCGACGCCGCGGCGCGTGAACACCGACGTCTCGGTCGCCACTTCCTCGGGCAGCCCCCGGTGCACGCGCCCGCCGTTGCCCGAGTACTCGCCCTCGGTGTTCTCGCGGATGATGACCCAGTCGATCGCCTGCCCGTTCACGAGCGGGCTCTTCAATCCGGGCAGCACGCGCGCCGGACGCACGTTCGCGTACTGGTCGAAGCCCTGGCAGATCGGCAGCCGCAGGCCCCAGAGCGACACGTGGTCCGGGACCTTCGTGGAGCCCACCGCGCCGAAGAAGATCGCGTCGAACTGCCGCAGCGCCTCGAGGCCGCCGGGCGGGATGTAGTGTCCGTGGGCGAGGTAGTACTCGCTCGACCAGGGAAAGTGCTCCACCTCGAGGCGGAAGCCGCCGTCGCGGCCGGCGAGCGCCTCGAGCACCTCGAGCCCGGCGGTGATGACTTCCGGGCCGATGCCGTCGCCCGGGATCGAGGCGATGCGATGGGTACGCATGTTGACCTCTTCAGGCAGCCTGGGCGCTGCGATAGCCGATCGCGCGCGAAATGCGCTCGGCCGTCTCCTTGACGAGGCTCGCCCACGCGGGCTTCATCCGCTCGGCCGGCGCCGAGACCGACAGCCCCGCCACGAGCGCGCCGGTGTCGTCGCGCACGCCCGCGCCGATGCAGCGCACGCCCAGCTCGGCTTCTTCGTTGTCGAGCGCATAGCCCTGCCGGCGCACGCGCTCGAGCTCGCGCTCGAGCGCGGGCAGCGCCTGGATGGTGTTCTTGGTGTAGCCGGGCAGGCCGGTGCGCTCGGCGTAGGCCTTCACGCCGTCCGGCCCGTCGTCGAGCAGGAAGAGCTTTCCGACCGCGGTGATGTGCAGCGGCGCGCGCGCGCCGATGATGTTCACCACGCGCATCAGCGAGCGCCCGCTCGAGGTGCGTTCGATGTACACGATCTCGTCGTCGCGCCGGACCGAGAGGTTCACCGCCTCGCCGATCTGGGCGTGCAGCTCGCGCATGAACGGCAGCGCGTGCTCGCGCACGCTGATGCGCGACTTGACGAGGTTGCCGAGCTCGAGCAGGCGCATGCCGAGCCGGTAGCTGCCCTGCTCGACGCGCTCGGCCATGCGGTCGCGCACCAGGGCGGTGAGGATGCGGTGCGCGGTGGACGGATGCAGCCCCGCCTTGCCCGCGAGGAGCTTCAGGCTCACCGCGTCGGGCGAGTCGGCCAGCACCTCGAGCAGCTTCATCATCCGCTCGATGACCTGGATGGAGTTCTTGGATTCCTTGTCGCTCACGGGAAAGGTGCGCCGGGCTGCCGACGGGCGAAAGTCTACACCGCGATCCGGAAGCGGCGCGGGGCGCGGGCCGGAGGCCGTGTGCTAAGCTTCGCGCGCCCGCCAGAACGACAAGAACGCGATGCGCGTCGGTCTCTTCGTCACCTGCCTCGTCGATCTGATGCGTCCGGGGATCGGCTTCGCCGCGATCGAGCTCCTCGAGGCGGCCGGATGCGAGGTCTACGTGCCGCCCACGCAGACCTGCTGCGGCCAGCCGGGCTACAACTCCGGCGATCGGGCGGCCGCCCGCGCGCTCGCGGAAAAGGTGCTCGCCGAGTTCGAGGGCTGCGACTATCTCGTCGCCCCGTCCGGCTCCTGCGCCGGGATGATCAAGACGCACTACCCCGAGCTCTTCCAGGACTTGCCCGGCACGCGGGCGCGCGTCGAGCGTCTCGCCGCTCGGGTGCACGAGCTCACCGACTTCCTCGCCTCGGTGGCGAAGCTCGAGAAGGTGCCCGGTCGCTATCGCGGCCGGATCACGTATCACGATTCGTGCGCGGGGCTGCGCGAGCTGGGCGTGAAGGCCCAGCCGCGCGCGCTCCTCGCGAAAGTGCCGGGCGTGGAGCTGGTCGAGATGGGCGAGTGCGAGCAGTGCTGCGGCTTCGGCGGCACCTTCTCGGTCAAGTTCGGCGAGATCTCCGGCGCGATCGCGGACCGCAAGTGCCAGGCGATCGAGGCCACCGCTGCCGACGCGGTGGTGCTCGGCGACCTCGGCTGCATGCTGAACATCGAGGGCCGGCTGCGCCGGCGGGGCAACGAGACGACGCGCGTGCTGCACGTCGCCGAGGTGCTCGCGGGCAAGGCCGACCGCTGATGCAGGTCCAGTCGCTCCACTTCAAGCGCCGCGCGCACGACGCGCTCGGCAACGCGACGCTGCAGTCGAACCTCGAGAAATTCGGCAGCGCCGGGCTCGCGCTGCTGCGCGCGAAGGCGGTCGCGGCGTACGGGCACGAGGCGTTCGAGCGCCTGCGCGACGCCGGCGCGGAAATTCGCGACCGCTCGCTCGCCGACCTCGACACGCTGATCGAGCGCTTCGAGCGCGAGGCGACGCGGCGCGGCGCCACCGTGCTCTTCGCCCGCACCGGCGAGGAGGCGCGCGACCTCGTGCTCGAGATCTGCCGTCGCCACCGCCTCACCAAGGCGGTGAAGTCCAAGTCGATGCTGTCGGAGGAAGCCGGACTCAACGAAGCGCTCGCCGCCGCGGGCGTGACGCCGGTGGAGACCGACCTCGGCGAGTACATCATCCAGCTCGCCAACGAGGCGCCGTCGCACATCATCGCGCCGGCGGTGCACAAGTCGAAGGACGAGGTCGCCGACCTCTTCGCAAGAACGCACGCGAAGCCGCGCAAGACCGACATCCCCGAGATGACGCGCGAGGCGCGCGAGGCGCTGCGGGCGCATTTCCTCTCCGCGGACCTCGGGATCTCGGGCGGGAACTTCCTCGTCGCGGAGACCGGTTCGGGCGCAATCGTCACGAACGAGGGCAATGGCCGCATGGTGACGACGCTGCCGCGCGTGCACGTCTGCATCACCGGGATCGAGAAGGTCATCCCGACGCTCGAGGACTTCGCGACGCTGATGCGCCTGCTCGCGCGCTCGGCGACCGGGCAGCCGATCTCGAACTACATCAGCTTCTTCACCGGCCCGAAGCGGCCCGGCGACCGCGACGGTCCGGAGCACATGTACTTCGTGCTCGTCGACGGCGGGCGCACCAACCTCGTCGGCACGGACATGCAGGAGATGCTCCGCTGCATCCGCTGCGGCGCGTGCATGAACCACTGCCCGGTGTACAAGACCGTCGGCGGGCACGCGTACGGGTGGGTGTACCCGGGGCCGATGGGCTCCGTGCTCACTCCGTCGTACGTCGGGTTGGCGAATGCGCTCGACCTGCCGCACGCCGCCACGCTCTGCAACCAGTGCGGCGTCGTGTGCCCGGTGAAGATCCCGCTGCCGGACCTGCTGCGGAAGCTGCGGGAGAAGCAGGTCGACCGCGGTCTGCGTCCGTGGAGCGAGCGCGCGGGCCTGCGCGTGTGGGCCTGGGCGGCGCTGCATCCGCGTATTTATGCAATCGGCGCTGCCTTGGGGGCGCGATACCTGAAGTTTCTCGGCGGCGGGGTGAAGCGGATCAGGAAGCTGCCGCTCGCCGGCAGCGGGTGGACAGAGACCCGCGATTTTCCCGCGCCGCAGGGCCAGACCTTCCGCGAGCT
>CAZIXQ010000204.1:3458-7065 GCA_964543155.1 uncultured Enterobacteriaceae bacterium | reverse complement strand
GCGTCGTGGCCCGACGGCAGCAGCGAGACTTCGCCCGGCTTGCAGTCGAACTCGGTCCCGTCGTCCATCCGGATCCGCAGCACGCCCGAGACGTGGTACTGGAAGTGCGGCGCCTCGCAGCTCTTCGTGTTCACGAGCGGCTGGACCGACGTCGACCACTTCCAGCCCGGCTCGAACACGGCGCGCCCGACGGTCGCACCCCCAATCTTGACGAGCTCGAGCCTGCCCTTGGGAAACTCGCGGACTTCGTCGGGCTTGCGGAAGCCCTTGCACTCGGCCTTTTCCATGTCGCCTCCGGTTCGCGCCGGCCGCGCGGCCGGGATGGCGACATTTGTAGACGGCGCGCGGCGCGCGGGGAATGCGTAGGCCTACGTACGACCGGACCGGACGGTCCCGCGGAGGGGGCTAGAGCTCGGCAATCAGCCGGTCGGCGACCGCCTCGAACCGCCCGACGTCGCCGTAGGAGCGCGCGAGCAGCATCGCGCCCTCGAGCGAGCCGACCAGCGCCTGCGCGACGACCGCGGGCTCGCCCGCGAAGCGCAGCGTGCCGGCCTTGCGCCCGGCATCCAGGACCGCCACGAGCCAGTCCTCGTTGCGCTCGAAGAAGTGCCTGACGCCGTCCTTCACCGGCTTCGCGAGCGTGGCGTAGTCGGAGGCGAGCATGCCGCACAGGCACATCCGGTTCGCGCGCAGCACGTCGACGTAGATCGCGGCGTAGCGCCGCAGCTTCTCGCGCGCGTCGGCGCCCGAGCGGTCGATCGCCGCCAGGGCCTCGAGGAAGCGGTGCTCGTAGCGCTCGATCAGCCGGCGGCCGAGGTCGGCCTTGGTGGGAAAGTGATAGTGGAGGCTCGCCTTCGTGATGCCGAGCGCAGCCGCGATGTCGGCGTAGCTGAAGCCGTTGAACCCGCGCGTCTGGACCAGCCGCTCCGCGACGTCCAGGACCCGCTGCGCGGTGTCTGCGGCTGCAGTCGCCTTCCGGGCCATGCCGCGATTACACTCCACCTACCTACTGGTTGACAAGTGCCTTACTGGTTGGTAGGTTGGCGGCGCGTTGCGGTCCAGACCCGACCCCGACGGAGGCGACATGGAAGCGCTGACCAGCGGTGAATTGCGCCGTGCGCTCGACACGCTGCAGGCGATCGGCGCAGGCTGCACCGGACCCGACGATTTCGCCCGCCGCGGCGTGGCGTGCCTCCAGGACCTGATTGGCGCGGACCTCACCACCCTCTCGACCTGCGACCTCCAGAGCGGGCACCGCGCGGTGGTCAGCAGTCTCCCCGGCGCGATCTCGCGGCGCGAGATCGAGGTCTTCGACCACTACTTCCACGTCCATCCGCTGGTGCGCGAGCACGGCCGCAACCCCGCAGCCGAGACCAGGCGCATCGAGGACCTCCTTCCCGGCAGCGCGTTCCGCAGCACGCCGCTCTTCAACGAGTACTACCGGCGGATCGGCATCGACCACGCGATGGCGGTGCCGATCCACGTCGACGGGCGGTTCCTGGTGAGCTTCGTGCTGAACCGCAGCGGGACCCCGTTCAGCGACCGCGACCGCGACCTCGCCGAAGTGATCCGGCCGCACCTCGCCAACCTCTACCGCCTCGCCGTCGCGCGCGAGCGTGCCCGCGACCTGCCCGCGGACGCGCCGTTCGATCCCGCCGCGGCGCCCCTCACCGCGCGCGAGCGCGAGGTGCTCGACTGGGTGGCGGCGGGGAAGACGAATCGGGACATCGCCGCCATCCTCGGCGCGAGCCCGCGCACGGTCGAGAAGCACCTCGAGCGCGTCTACGAGAAGCTCGGCGTGGAGACGCGCACCGCGGCGGTGATGCGGGTGCGCGCGGCGCTGCGCAGCCACTGACCCCCGGAGCGCACGGCAGCCGCGCTCGCGCCGGCGCCGGGCAGTCGCGCGGCGCGTGGCGCCAGGCGGACCGCTAGTACGACTTCGGCAGGCCGAGCACCTTCTCGGCGATGAAGCAGAGGATGAGGTGCGGGCTGACCGGCGCGATGCGCGGCACCCAGGCCTCGCGCATGTAGCGCTCGACGTGGTACTCGCTTGCGTAGCCCATGCCGCCGTGGGTGAGGATCGCCTGCTCGCACGCGCGGAAGCACGCCTCCGCGCCGAGGTACTTCGCCGCGTTCGCCTCGGCGCCGCACGGCCGGCCGGCGTCGTAGAGCGACGCGGCCTTGAGCGCCATCAGGTGCGCCGCCTCCAGCTCCATCCACGACCGCGCGAGCGGATGCTGGATGGCCTGGTTGCGCCCGATCGGCCGGTCGAACACGACGCGCTCGCCGGCATAGCGCGCCGCGCGCGCGAGCGCGGCGCGCCCGAGCCCGACCGCCTCCGCGCCGATCAGGATGCGCTCCGGGTTCATGCCGTGCAGGATGTACTCGAACCCGCGCCCCTCCTCGCCGATGCGATCCTCGACCGGCACGCGCAGGCCGTCGAAGAAGACCTGGTTCGAGTCCACGCACTTGCGGCCCATCTTCTCGATCTCGCGCACCTCGACGAAGCGCCGGTCGAGGTCGGTGTAGAAGAGCGAGAGCCCGCGCGTGCGCGCGCCGGCGGCCGCGGCCTCGTCGAGCGGCGTGGTGCGCGCGAGGAGCAGCACCTTCGTGGCGACCTGCGCGGTCGAGATCCAGATCTTCTGACCGCTCACGACGTAGTGGTCGCCCGCGCGCACCGCGCGCGTCTTGAGGGCCAGCGTGTTGAGTCCCGCGTCGGGCTCGGTGACCGCGAAGCACGCGCGGTCGCGCCCCGCGATGAGCGGCGGCAGCCAGCGGCGCTTCTGCTCGTGCGTCCCGTTCACCACCACCGGGTGCAGGCCGAAGATGTTCATGTGCACCGCGGAGGCGCCGGAGAACCCTGCGCCCGACTCGGCGATCGCCTGCATCATCAGCGCGGCCTCGGTGATGCCGAGCCCCGCGCCGCCGTGCTCGGGCGGCATCGCGATGCCGAGCCAGCCCGCCTCGGCGAGCGCGCGGTGGAAGTCGTCGGGGAAGGCGCCGTCGCGGTCGCGCGCGAGCCAGTACTCGTCGGGAAAGCGCGCGCACAGCTTCGCGATCGCGGCGCGCAGCTGCTCCTGCTCGGGCGCGAGGGTGAAATCCACCTTCCGCCTAGGCGTCGCCGAGGATCGTCGCGCCGTCGGCCGCCAGCGCGTCGATCTCCGCGTCGCCGAGGCCCGCCTCGCGGAGGACCGCGCGCGAGTCCTCGCCGAGGTGCCGCGCCGGGAACGGCGCCTCCGGCACGGTGTCCGACCAGCCGCTCGGCACGCCGAGCGCGCGCAAGCGTCCCTCGGTCGGGTGCGTCTCCTCGTGCACGAAGCCGGTCGCGGCGAAGTGCGGGTCGTCGAGGAGGTCCTGCGGCGAGTTGATCGGCTGGTTCGGGATGTCGGCGCCGTCGAGGAGCCTGCGCCACTCGGCGGTCGTGCGCGTCTTCATCGTCTCGCCCACCCAGTTGTAGATCCAGTCGATGTTGCGCGCGCGGGCGGCGTGGGTGGAGAAGCGCTCGTCGCGCTCGTAGCGCGCCGGGTCGCCGATCGCGGCGAAGAAGTTCCGCCAGTGCTTGTCGTTGTAGATGAGCACGCAGAGCCAGCCGTCCTGCGTCCGGTAC
>CAZIXQ010000204.1:0-3358 GCA_964543155.1 uncultured Enterobacteriaceae bacterium | reverse complement strand
CCAGTGCTTGTCGTTGTAGATGAGCACGCAGAGCCAGCCGTCCTGCGTCCGGTACGGGCGCCGGTCGCGCGAGACGAGGCGGCTGTAGCCGGCCGCGCCGATCGGCGGCACGAACGTGTGCCCGCCGCTGTGATCGCCGAGCACGAACTGCGCGACCGACTCGAACATCGGCACCTCCACCGCCTGGCCCCTGCCGGTCCGCTCGCGCGCGTACAGCGCGGCCGACACGGCGAACGCGGTGTGGAGGCCGGTCACGCGGTCGCCGACCAGCACGGGCGCGTAGCAGGGCGCGGGCTCGCCATAGCGCTCCATCAGCCACGGGATCGAGGTCGCCCCCTGGATGAGGTCGTCGTAGGCGGGCTTCTCGGCGTACGGCCCCTTCTGCGAGAACCCGCACGCGCTCACGTAGATGATGCGCGGGTTGCGCGCCGCCACGTCCTCGTAGCCCAGGCCGA
This sequence comes from uncultured Enterobacteriaceae bacterium, assembly GCA_964543155.1. Taxonomy (GTDB): domain Bacteria; phylum Pseudomonadota; class Gammaproteobacteria; order Burkholderiales; family SG8-39; genus JAGVSZ01. The sequence continues at coordinate 2,903 of CAZIXQ010000204.1, read as the reverse complement.
GCCGCCGCATTGCCGCCGGGCGCACGTTGGACACGAGCACGTCGGAGCGCGCGGCGAGCCGCAGCGCCGCCTCGCGCGCGGCCGGCTTCTTCAGGTCGAGCACCAGGCTGCGCTTGCCGCGGTTGAGGTTGAGGTGGATGTGGCCCATGCCGGGGTGGCGCATCTCCCCGACGTGGCGCATGTTGTCGCCGGCGGGCGGCTCGAGCTTGATCACCTCCGCGCCGAGCTCGGCGAGGAGCTGGGTGGCGTAGGGACCGAGGACGACCGTGGTCAGGTCGAGGACGCGGACGCCTGCGAGGGGGCCGGGCATGGCTACTTGAACGCGATGGAGAGGCCCGGCAGCGCGATGCCGGAGAGCGTCGTGCTCCACGTCTCCCCGGGCGCGACGAGCAGCGCGCTCGTGAGCGAGCCGGTCGTCACCACCTCGCCGGCCGCGACCGGCGGGAACTGCGGCATGCCCGCGAGCGCCTCCACCAGGTGCGCCATCGCGCGGAGCGGCGATTCGAGGACGTTGGCGCCGGTGCCCTCGGCCGCCACCGCCTCGCCCTTGCGCAGGGTGAGGCGGCACTCGCGCAGGCGCTGCGCGCAATCGGGAATGGACGCGACCGGCACCGGATCGCCGACGACCAGCATGCCGTGCAAGCCGTTCGCCGCGATGGTGTCGGCCAGCTTGAACTTCCAGCCCGGGAAGGGGCTCTGCACGATCTCGAAGCCGTGCGCGATCCAGTCGATGCAGGCCAGGATCCCCGCCTCGTCGCGCGTCGCCGGCGGCGCCGAGCTGAAGTGCAGCACGATCTCGGGCTCGATCCGCGCCTCGGCCAGGCCCGCGATTGCAGCCGACGCGCGGCCTCCGCGCGGGCGGAAGAGCGTGGTGTCGTACACATAGCCCCAGATCGGCTCGCGTACGCCGTACTCGTCCCACAAGGCGCGATTGGTGAAGCCGATCTTGCGGCCGACGGGTCGCTCGCCGCGCGCGAGCCGCGCCGCGTGGACCCGCGCGGCGACTGCATACGCCTGCGCCGTGCCGAACGACGGTTCGCGTTCGGTGAACGGCGCGATGGCCTGTGCAGTGCCGAGCGCCCCGATCAGCTCGGCGGCGAATGCGTCGACGTGCTCCACTTGGCCTCCTCCCGGGTTCTAGCGTCGCGTCCAGGCCTGAATTCCGCTCGCGCGGTAGCGCGCCGGGTCGAGGCGCTCGATCACCGGCGCCGGGACGGCCGCGCAGGCTTTCGGCAGCTCGGCGCTCGCGAGCTCCGTGACGATGAATGCGCTCACCTCGTACCCGCGCGCGACGGCGCCGTCGTGGCACACGACCAGACGCGTGCCGCGGGGCCGCTCCGGCACGACGCGGAAAATGGTCTCGGGGTCGGCGAGGACCGAGCCCCCCGCCGCAAAGCGGCCGTCCTTGCGTTGCATGTAGAGGTGCACCGGCCGGGCTCCCGCCGCGGCGCGCTCGCGCTCCTGCCAGAGGGCGACGTCGGGCAGATCGTCGGCGTTGAAGTCGTCGACCACGCGCGCCACCGGGTCCTCGAGGGTGCGGGCCTTGCCGTCGACCGTCCTGGTCGAGAGGAAGTGCTCGAGCGGCTCGCCCACGTCCTTCTGCGCCGGCGCCGGCGCCGCGAACGCGAACATGACGGCGAGGCAGGCGGTGCGGGACTTTCCCCTCATCCGTGGTACCGCGTGACGCGTTCCACTTCATTCCTCGATCCGAGGATCACCCCGATCCGCTGGTGCAGCGCGGCCGGCTGCACGTCGAGGATGCGGGTCCGTCCGTCGGTGGCCGCGCCGCCGCACTGCTCGACGATCATCGCCATCGGGTTCGCCTCGTACATGAGCCGCAGCCGCCCGTCCCTGTGCTTGGCGTCGCGCGGGTACATGAAGATGCCGCCGCGCGAGAGGATGCGGTACACGTCGGCCACCATCGAGGCGACCCAGCGCATGTTGAAGTCCTTCGCGCGCGGGCCGGTCCTGCCGGCGAGGCACTCGTCGATGTAGCGCTTCACCGGCGGCTCCCAGTTGCGCATGTTCGACATGTTGATCGCGAACTCCGCGGTGTCGGCCGGCACTTCGATCGGCTCGCGCGTGAGGAAGAACGTGCCGAGGTCGCGGTCGAGCGTGAACGCGGCGGTGCCGTGGCCGACGGTGAGGACGAGCATGGTCGAAGGCCCGTAGACCGCGAACCCGGCGGCGACCTGGTTGCGCCCCGGCTGCAGGAACGCCTGCTCGTCCGGCTCGCGGCCCTCGGGGCACGGCAGCACCGAGAAGATCGTGCCGATCGACACGTTGACGTCGATGTTCGACGACCCGTCGAGCGGGTCCATCAGCAGGAGGTACTTGCCGCGCGGGTACTCGCTCGGGATGATGTACGGGCGCTCGAGCTCCTCGGACACCATCGCGGCGAGCTGGCCGCCCCAGAGGTTGGCCTCGACCAGCACCTCGTTCGCGACCACGTCGAGCTTCTTCTGCGCCTCGCCCTGCACGTTCTCGGTGCCGGCCGACCCGAGCATGTCCGCGAGCGCGCCCTGGGTGACCGAGTGGCCGATGCGCTTGACCGCGCGCGCGATCACCTCGATGAGGAGGCGCAGCTCCGGCGGGACGTTGCCGTGCTTGCGTTGCTGCTCGATCAGGTACTGGGTGATGGTGGCGCGGCGCATCGGGCGTCCTTCACGGCGGACCGGCGGCGATTATCCGTCCGAATGCGCGCCCCTGCACGATCGGCGGCGCGGTGTGACGGAGTTTTGCGCGCCGCGCCGCCGGTCGAGGCGGCAAGCCGGACCGCGTCAGCGCGACCAGGTCGCGCGCAATCCCGCTCTAACAAGGGGGCGACGCCCCCTTGTTGATCCCCCAAGTCAGCGCGACCAGGTCGCGCGCAATCCCGCTCTAACAAGGGGGCGACGCCCCCT
>CAZIXQ010000203.1:0-7124 GCA_964543155.1 uncultured Enterobacteriaceae bacterium | reverse complement strand
CTCATCCACCGCGACGTCAAGCCGCAGAACATCATGCTGTGCGAGCGCGGCGGCGAGGCAGACGTCGTCAAGGTGCTCGATTTCGGGCTGATCAAGGACGTGCACGCCACCGACACGCGCGACATCACGCAGTACGCGCGCCTCCTCGGCACGCCGCTGTACATGTCGCCGGAGCGCGTGCGCGATCCGGCGGTCGCGGACCCGCGCGCGGACATCTACGCGCTGGGGGCGGTCGCGTACTACCTGGTGACGGCGAAGCGCCTGTTCGACGCGCCGAACGAGCTCGAGCTGCAGCACATGGTCCTCGACGTGAAGGCGCCGCGTGCGTCCGCAGGGGCGACGCAACACATCCCGCCGGCGCTCGACGAGCTGATCGCGCGCTGCCTCGAGAAGGATCCCGACGCCCGGCCGCAGCGCGTCGAGGAGCTGATCGCGGTGTTCTCCGCGCTGCTCCGCGACCATCCCTGGGCGCAGGAGGCCGCGGCGCGCTGGTGGCAGGACTACAACGCCGCGCGCGAGATGGCCGCCGTCTAGCCGGCGGCCGGCGCGCTCACGGTCGGCCGATCCGCGAGCGCGCCGCCGCGGGCGACTCGGCCGCCGCGTAGGCCCTGATCCCGGCTGCGCGGTCGGGCTCGTGCGGCGACTGCGCGCCGGGCGGCGGCGCGACCTCCGGCGGAAAGAGCGCGAGCGCCTGGGTCCGCGCGCGCTTGACCGCCTCCAGGTCGAGCTCGCGCGCGTTCACGCCCCTGGGCGTCACCGACACGCCGTCGACCATCTCGAGGTCGAACCACCATTTTTTCGCCTTGTTGATCGAGCCGTTCGCGAGGCGGTCGTCGAGACGCGCAATCCAGGCACGGCTCGCCGGCACGTGGATCGCGAGCCACAGGAAGAAACGGTGCGCGAGCAGGCCCTCGGTGTTGAACGGGCAGGTCTTCATGCAGCGCCCGCACGCCGAGCCCTTCATGTTGGTGACGCGGTACTTCGCGCACTTCTCCACGTCGGGCTTCCAGATCTCGTAGCCGTTGAACATCACCTTCGGCCCGAACGGAATTGCCATGCACGGACACTCGCGCGCGCACTTGGTGCACTTCTGGCAGAAGTCCTGCAGCCCGAAGTCGACCGGCCGGTCGACCGCCATCGGCAGGTCGGTGGTGAGGACCACGGTCTTGAAGCGCGGGCCGACGAACGGCGAGAGCACCAGCTCGCCGATGCGCGACAGCTCGCCCAGCCCGGCCATCAGCGTCGGCGGGATCTGCAGGATGTCGGAGTCGGCGTTGGTCTGGGCGCGCGCGGGCCAGCCCAGCCGGCGCAGGTGCGCGGCCATCACGCCGGCGATCGTCGCGCCGCGCATGTATGCACGCATCGACTGGGCGCCCGAGATCCAGTCGTCGCCGGAGGCGCCCTCCATCGTCTCGAACCCCTGGTCGATCAGCATCACCACCGCGTAGCGGTGGTACGGCTCGATCGGCCGCCCGTCGTCGTGGTGCGAGTACCACATCCACGGCGGCGCCTCGCAGACGCCGACGAGGTCCGCGCCGAGGTAATAGCCGAGCGCCTTGACCGCATCCGCATTGGCGCGTGCGTCGGCGAGCGGCATGCGGTCTGGCGAGGTCTCGCCGCCCTGCATCGGCACCATGTTGCGAATGAGCGGGGTCATCGCGAACGCGTACGGATTCTTGGTCGCGAAGCGCGTGCGCTCGCGCTTCGCCTTCTCGCCGAGATCGCCCATCAGCGCGCGGGTGAAGAAGTTCGCGCGTTTCGGCTGGCGCCGGATTTCGCCGCCGAGGACGAGCGTCGTCGGTTCGGCCACGCGCTTGATTCGCTCCATCGGCGCCGGGCCGAGATGCAGCGGCCGCGACGGGTTGCGCAGGCCGCCTTCGAGCCGCCCCCAGCCGCAGCGCGTGCCGCCCAGGCCGAGCCACCACGCGGGGCCGTGGCTGCGCCACCGGCCCGCGAGCGTGTCCGGCGCGAGCGGCGGGTCGGCGGCCACCGCGTAGTCGGCGGTGACGACGCCGGCGCGGAAGCGCCTGCCCAGGTAGGGGTTCGCGAGTACGCCGCCCTCGACCCGCGCGAGCCCCGACGCGACGACGAGGCGGCCGATGTCCACCTGCGTGTCGCGGGCGACGTGCCCGCGGGCGGCGAAGCCCATGTTGCGGAGATAACCGGCCATCACCACCGCGACTTCCGCCGCGCGCAGATCGCCGCGCGCGACCTGCGACCCGCGGATCCAGTCCTCGCCCGGGTCGCCCGGCCGCGGCTCGCGTCCGAACTCGACGAGGAAGACCAGCGCGTGCGTGTGAGGCGGGTGCCCGCCCGGCAGCCACGCGTCGCGCGGGATCGCGCACGTCGCCGCCTGCGCGACGTCGAGGAAGTACGCGGCGGCCTTGAGGTTGTGCGCGCGCACGGCCGGATCGTCGGGGATCGGGGCACGGGCGCGCGCGATCTCGCCGTCGAAGTGGCGCGCGAAGAGGGCCTGGTACTCCGGCATCGCGTGCGCCACGGCGGCGTCGCCGGCGGGGTCGGACTCGGTCGGCTGGTCGCCGGTGGGCGGTCCCGCGACCGCGCTCGCGCGCGCCAGGCGCTCGAGCGGGAAGGGCCCCAGATGGACCGGCCGGCGACGGTGCGAGAAGAGCCTCATGCCGGCGATTCTAGCCATGCAGTGGCGCGGGCCGGGTGGCGCCGCGCGGCGTGCGCCGGCGGAAACAATCCGCTACGCGGCTGACATCGGGCGATTACGTTCGCCTGCCAGGATCGCCGCAACCGAGTCCGGGCGAAGAGGTGCGGCCATGAAGATCCTCAAGACGAACGAGCTGGAGCGTCTCGTGCGGGGGGCGTTCCCCGCGAAGACCGGCTTCAGCGCGGGCACGGATCTCGGGCTCGCGCCGGCCCGCATGCCGGCGACCGCGCTCGTGCACGGCGGGCCCGACCCCTATCTCGACCGCGCGCTCGACGATTGGCTCGCGGGCGGCGCGGCCTACATCGGCCTCTACCCGCTGCTCAACCGGCTCTGCCGCGCGGGCGCGATCGCGCCGGGGGCGTACGCGGTCACCGCCGCCTGAGCGGCCCGCGGCGGTCAACTTCGGCCGCGTCAACCAGACCATCCAACCGAAGGCATAGGAGGAACAAACCATGTCGGCAGTCCAGCAAGGCATTTCCGCCCCGGCGGCCCCCGCTACCGATCTCGCCGCGGTCAAGGCGCGCCAGCAGGCCGCGTGGTCCGCCGGCGACTACGCGGAGATCGGCACGCGGCTGCAGATCGTCGGCGAGTCCCTGTGCGAGGCGGTCGACCTGCGCGCGGGCGCCCGCGTGCTCGACGTGGCGGCGGGGAACGGCAATGCGGCGCTCGCCGCCGCGCGGCGCTGGTGCGAGGTGACGGCGGTCGACTACGTGCCGCGGCTCCTCGAGCGCGCGCGCGAGCGCGCGGCCGCCGATCGCCTCCCGATCGAGTTCCGCGAAGCCGACGCCGAGAACCTGCCGTTCGCCGACGCGTCGTTCGACGCCGTGCTGTCGACGTTCGGCGTGATGTTCACGCCCGACCAGGCGCGCGCGGCGCAGGAGATGCTGCGCGTCTGCCGGCCGGGCGGGAAGATCGGGCTCGCGAACTGGACGCCCGAGAGCTTCATCGGACAGCTGTTCAAGACGATCGGGAAGTACATCCCGCCGGCGCCGGGCGTGAAATCGCCGGCGCTCTGGGGCACCGAGGTCCGGCTCGCCGAGCTGTTCGGCCCGCTGGCCGAGGCGATCGACAGCCGCCCGCGCCACTACGTGTTCCGCTACCGCTCGCCCGAGCACTGGCTCGAGGTGTTCCGCACCTACTACGGCCCGGTGCAGAAGGCCTTCGGGGCGCTGGACGCGGAGAAGCAGGCGGCGCTCGCACGCGACCTCACCGAGCTGATGGCGCGCCTGAACCGCTCCGGCGATGCGACGCTCGTGCTGCCGAGCGAGTACGCCGAGGTGGTCGTCACCCGGCGCTAGCGCGGTCGCGCGCTAGTTCGAGAACGCGTCCTTCACGCCGCGCCACGCGCCCACCGCGGCGTCGCGTGTCGCGCGGCCGAAGGAGCGCGCGCCGTCGCCGATCGCGCGCCCGGTCTTGCGGAAGCCAGCGCCCGCGTCTGCCCAGGCCTGCTTGACCTCGCGCTTGAACGACCCGGTGCTGGGGTGCTGCGCGGGTTTGTCGCGCCCGGCTTCCTGCGACTCGGCGGAGACCGGTGCCGCGGGGGCGGCGCGCGAAGCGGAATCCGCGCTCGCGGCCGCGGCGGCGAGGAGCGCGGCGAGCAGGCAGGCGATCGCGATCGTTCTGACCATGGGCAAAGACTAGCAGCGTGCCCCGCCGTTCGCACCCTGTCGCCGGATCCCGACGGACCGGGGTTTGCCCTTGACCCAAGTCAATCCCCGTCCAGCGGGCGGCCGGCATCCTAGGCGCAACGAGCCGGGAGGTCGGATTGCAGGTCAAGCACATCGTCTGGGTGGTCGGCGCCGCGATCGCGCTCGGGATCGCGCTGTTCTTGTTCACCTCCGCGGTGGGCGCGGGCGACTTCGAGCGCGGCCAGCTGCTGTATCAGGCGCGCTGCGTCGGCTGCCACGACAAGAGCGTGCACAACCGCGAGGCACGCAAGGCGGTCACCATCGAGGCGATCCGCGCGCAGGTGCGCCGCTGGGACGGGGCGATGGGCGGGGCGTGGAAAGACCCGGAAGTCAACGACGTCACCACCTACCTCAACGAGCTCTACTACCGGTTTCCCTGCACGCCGGAGATCTGCCCCGAGCGGAAGGTCGCCCGGCCGCCCGCCACCGCTGCGGCGTTGCGCTGATCTCGCGCGCGTAGAATCCACGCTCCTTCGAGGAGGAGCGCCGACGGTGGATCTCGACCCCGCTTGCTGCCTGCCCGCCGACTGGCGCGCCGCGACCCTCGTCGGTCGCGCCTGGATTCCGGGTCCGACGCCCGGCCCGGCGCTCGTGGCGATCCGCGCGGACGGGGTCTACGACATCAGCGCGGCAGCGCCCACCTCGACCGAGCTCTGCAACCTGGCCGATCCCGTCGCTGCAGTACGCAGGGTGCCCGGCGTGCGCGTCGGGGCCGTCGAGGCGCTGCTCGCGGCGAGCGCGCACGATCGCGCGGGACCGCAGGTCGCCCACTTCCTCGCGCCGTGCGACCTCCAGTCGATCAAGGCGGCGGGCGTGACGTTCGTGCGGAGCCTGCTCGAGCGCGTGGTCGAGGAGCAGGCGCGCGGCGACTTCAGCCGGGCCGACGAGATCCGCGCGCGCATCAGCCGCGAGATCGGCGCCGATCTGGCGCGCGTGAAGCCGGGCTCGCCCGAGGCGGCGCGGCTGAAGGAGGCGCTGGTCGCGATGGGGCTGTGGTCGCAGTACCTCGAGGTCGGCATCGGCCCGGACGCGGAGATCTTCACCAAGGCCGCGCCGATGTCCGCCGTCGGCCTCGGCGCGGAGATCGGCCTGCACCCCGCCTCGCAGTGGAACAACCCCGAGCCGGAGCTGGTGCTGGTGCTCGACGCGCGCGGCGCGATCGTGGGCGTGACGCTCGGCAACGACGTGAACCTGCGCGACTTCGAGGGGCGCAGCGCGCTCCTGCTCGGGCGCTCGAAGGACAACAACGCCTCGTGCGCGATCGGGCCGTTCATCCGGCTCTTCGACGAGACGTTCACGCTGGAGGACGCGCGGCGGCTCGAGATCGCGCTCACCGTGGCGGGCGAGGACGGGTTCGTGCTGCGCGGGCGAAGCTCCGTCGCCGAGATCAGCCGCGACCTCGCCGACCTCGCCGGCCAGGCGATCGGCCCGACCCACCAGCATCCGGACGGGCTCGTGCTCTTCACCGGCACGCTCTTCGCCCCGACCGAAGATCGCGGGGCGCCGGGCATGGGGTTCACGCACGAACCCGGGGACGTGGTGACGATTGCTGCGCCCGCGCTCGGCGCGCTCGTGAATCGGGTGACGACGAGCGATCGCGCGCCGCCGTGGACCTACGGCGCTGCGGCGCTCATGCGCCACCTGGCCGCGCGTGGTCTGCTGAAGGGGTAGCGAGGCCGAGCGCCGGTCTCAGCGCCCGCCGGCGGCCGCCTGCCGTTCGGTCGGCGGCATCTCGTCGAAGCGCACGACCTTGTTGCGGCCCGTCTGCTTCGCGGCGTAGAGCGCCTGGTCGGCCTCGTCGATGAGCGTCTTCAGGCCCGGGGCGCCGAACTCGAGCGACGAGAGCCCGAAGCTCGACGTGACGCGCAGCCCCGGGATCGAGCGGATCCCCGGGCCGGCCTGCGCCTCCACGCGGAACCGGATGCGCTCGGCCACCACCGCCGCGCGCAGCGCGTCCACGCCCGGCAGCAGGATGCAGAACTCCTCGCCCCCGTACCGGCACAGGACGTCGGTCGGTCGCAGCGCCGCCTTGAGCACGCGCGCGACCTGCACCAGCACCTGGTCGCCCACCGCGTGGCCGTAGGTGTCGTTGAAGTGCTTGAACTTGTCGATGTCGGTCATCAGGCAGCAGACGTGACTGCCCTCGCTCTTCGACTGCACGATCAGCTGCTCGGCGGACTCGAAGAACGCGCGCCGGTTCATGCAGCCGGTCAGCGGATCGATATTGGCGAGCTGCTTCAGCTCCTCGTTCTGCGCCTCGATCTTCTTGCGCGAGTCCTCCAGCTCGGACAGCGTGCGCTCGAGCTCGACGTTCTTGCGGTCGAGCTCGGTCACGTCGTTGAGCGACACGAGGCAGCCGCGCACCGCGCCGCGGCCGTCGGTGATCGGGCTCGCGGCGAGCTTCGCCTTGCGGCGGCCGTCGGGGGTGTGGGTGAACTCGAGCATCTCGCCGGCGACCGTGACGCCGTCGCGCATCGCGATCGCCCAGGGGTGGTCGTCGGGCTCGCGCTCGCCGAGGGACGCCCGCAGCCAGGGGATCTCGGAGGCCTTGCGCGCCGAGAGCCCGACCTTGTCGTCGGCGCCGTGCAGCTCGCGGAACGCCTCGTTCGCGAGCACGATGCGGCCGTTGGTGTCGAGCACGATCACGCCCTCGGTGAGCGTGTCGAGCGCCTTGCGCACGCGGTCCGGGATCGCCTTGGTCGGGTCGAGGTGCTCGAGCACCCGGCGCATGTACCAGTAGTAGAGGAGGAACCCGCCGA
>CAZIXQ010000202.1:0-7125 GCA_964543155.1 uncultured Enterobacteriaceae bacterium | reverse complement strand
CTCGAGCAGGTGCGCGAGCGCATCCGGGTGCTGCACTACAGCATCCGCACGGAAGAGCAGTACGTGCAATGGATTAGACGCTTCATCGTTTTCCACGGCAAGCGTCACCCCCGCGGGCTCGCAGCGCCGCACGTGGAGGCGTTCCTGACCCACCTCGCGGTCGAGGGGCGCGTCAGCGCGTCCACGCAGAACCAGGCCAAGGCGGCGCTGCTCTTCCTGTACCGGCAGGTGCTCGGGATCGAGCTCGACTGGCTCGAGAACGTCACCCGCGCGAAGACGCCGGACCGGTTGCCGGTGGTGCTCACGGGGGAGGAGGTGCGGGCGGTGCTCGCGCACATGGAGGGGGTGTACTGGCTGGTCGCGAGCCTGCTCTACGGTGCGGGGCTGCGGCTGATGGAGGCGGTGCGTCTGCGCGTGAAGGACGTCGATCTCGCGCGGCGCGAGATCGTCGTCCGGGACGGGAAGGGCGCGAAGGATCGCGTGACGGTGCTGCCCGGCCGCCTCGTGGACCCGCTGCGCGCGCACCTCGCCGACCGGCGGCGGCGCTACGACCAGGACCGGCTCGCCGGCCAGGCGGAGGTGTACCTGCCCTACGCGCTGGCGCGGAAGTATCCGAACGCCGCCGGCGCCTGGGGCTGGCAGTACGTGTTCGCGTCCGGCAGCCTGTCGGTCGACCCGCGCTCGGGGCGGCTCGCCCGGCATCACCTGGACGAGCAGCTCGTGCAGCGCGCGATGCGGAACGCGGTGCGCCGCGCCGCGGTCGTGAAGCCGGCGACGCCGCACACGCTGCGCCACTCGTTTGCCACCCACCTGCTCGAATCGGGCTACGACATCCGCACGGTGCAGGAGCTGCTCGGCCATTCGAACGTCAGCACGACGATGGTCTACACGCACGTCCTGAACCGCGGCGGGCGCGGGGTGCTGAGCCCGCTCGACCGCTGAAGGCCGCCGGCACGGTCTAGACCGCGATCGGCTGCGCGCCTTGCGTGGCGTGGAGCAGCGGCGCCTCGCGGCGCGTCGGCTGCGCGAGCACCGCGAGCAGCCCGGCGAGGGACAGCAGGTCCTCGCGGTTGTGATCGAGGATGCGCGGCAGCGGCCCCGCGTCGCCGCGCTGCAGCCAGCGCTGCCACGCGGCGGGCACTTCGGCGCCGGGGAAATCGTCGGTGCGCGCGAAGCCCAACGCATGTTCTTCCGCGGTGCGCAGGCGGCAGTCGGCCCAGCCTTCGCGCAGCCGCCGGCGGGTGACGTGCAAGAGGTCGAGGTGGCGCTGCGCGGTCTCGGGCCAGTCGAGGCCCGCCAGGCGCGTCCGCGCGCGGAGCAGCGGCAGGTCGAACGACTTCCCGTTGAAGGTCACGAGGCAGTCGTGCGCGCGCAGCGCTCGCCCGAGCGCCACCAGCAGCGCGCGCTCGCCGCCGAAGCCGGTCATGAGGAGCTGCCGCACCGCGAGGACGTCGTCGCGCACGGTCGCGAGGCCGAGCACGAACGCGGCGGTGCCGGTGCCGCCCGCGAGGCCGCTCGTCTCGGTGTCGAGAAAGAGGAGGTCCGCCGGCGCGGGCGCGGGGTCGGCGTCGAGCGACCGCCGGACGCCTTCGGCGAGCGTCTCCGCGTCCGCGATGCGCGTCGCGCCGTGCGCGAACGGCAACGGGAAGCTGCGTTCGACCGCGATCAGCCCCGGCGCGACGACGGCACCCCCCAGGCGTTGCGCCAGTTCGGCGTCGGTCGGTCGCCGGGCGTTGATCTCCGCCGAGCGGACGCGCAGGCGGGCGATGCGCTCGGCGAGCGACGGGGGCAGCGCGACCGGATCCCGGCGTTCGCCGGGATGACGAGCGAGACGGCCGAGCCGCGCGCGCAGATCGCTCAACTCGGCCGCTCCGCGGCGGCCGCGCCGCGCAGGAGCCGCAGCACGCGCAGCGCCGCGGCCTTCGGCGTGAGCGCGTTCGCCTCGTCGCCGGCGAGCACCGGCCCGACGCACGCCGGGCAACCTGACCCGCACGGGCAGCGCTCGACGAGGTCGAGCGCGTGCTCGAGCACCCGCTCGCGCAGGTCGAAGAGCGGCGCCGCGATGCCGATCCCGCCCGGGAAGTTGTCGTAGAGATAGAGCGTCGGCCGGAAAGGCTGCCCGCCGGAGGAGACGTCGACCGGCGCGCCGTCGAGGCCGCGTGCCGCCGCGTGGCCGTCGTAGCCCGCCGCCGCGCACCAGCCGCTCTCCGGGCCGCCGTCGCCCACCGCGCGGCCGATGTCGCGCGGCTCGGCGAGCGAGAGGAGTGCCGCGATCCGGTGCACCGCGGCCGCCGCGCCGAGGAAGCCGTCGAGCGCCGCCTGGCGCGTCGGAAAGGCGCGTTCGAGGGCCGCCGGCGCCGCCTCCCACCACACCGCGGTGGTGTGCATCTCGTGGTCGGGCAGGCGGACCTGGCCGTAGCCGACGTTCTCGTGCGTGTAGTAGCGGATCTTCTTGTACCCGGCGACGCGCCGCACGACGTGCACCTCCCCGTGGGCTGCGCGCGCGTCGGCGTGACCGGCTGCGTCGAACTCGTCGAGCTGCTTCAGCCTGGTGTAGTCGATCGCGTCGGTGTAGTAGTCGGCGCGCGTCTCGCGCACGAAGGCCTTCCGCCCGACCCAGTCGAGCTTCTCCACCTGCCAGGGCTGCGCCTGCACGAGGTAGATCGCGCCTTCGTAGAGGGTGACCGCCGCGCTCGAGTAGTCCACCTCCGCGAGCACGTTCTTCTTCCCGTCGGTGACGTCGATCACCACGAAGTTGCCCTCGGCGATCGAGCGCAGGCTCACCGTGTTGGCGGGGTAGCTGTCGGCGATCCAGTGCCAGCGTGCGCCCTCGCGGTGCACGATGCCCTGGTCGGCGAGGTAGCCGAGCGCCTCGTCGAGCTTCACGCCGCCGAAGGTCTCGCCGTCCTCGAAGGGCAGCTCGAAGGCGGCGCAGCGGACGTGGTCCATCAGGATGAGGAGCTGGTCGGGATCGATGCGCGCGTGCTCCGGGCTCGCGCCGAGGAAGAACTCCGGGTGGCGCGCGAGGTACTGGTCGAGCGGGTCGCTCGAGCACACGAGCACGCCGACCGCGGTGCGGCTGCGCCGGCCGGCGCGCCCGAAGCGCTGCAGCGCGCCCGCCACCGTGCCGGGATAGGCGTTCAGCACGCACACGTCGAGGGCGCCGATGTCCATGCCGAGCTCGAGCGCGGCGGTGGACACCACGCAGTCGAGCCCGCCGGCGCGGAGCTTCGCCTCGGTGTCGCGCCGCTCGGTCGGCAGGTACCCGCCGCGGTAGGCGGCGACGCGCGCGGGCTTGCGCGGGTCGCGGTCGTAGACGTCCTTCAGGTACTTCGTCAGCACCTCGACCTCGAGGCGCGAGTTGGCGAACACGATCGTCTTCAGCCCCATCTTCAGCGCGAGGCGCGCGATGCGCGTCGACTGCGACCGTGCCGAGGCGCGCAGGCCGAGGTCGGGGTTCACCACCGGCGGGTTCCACACGAGGAGGTGCCTGCGGCCGCTCGGCGCGCCCGACTCGGTCACCGCGGCGACCGGGCCGCCGAGGAGGCGCTCGGCGAGCTCCGCCGGGTTCGCGATCGTGGCCGAGCACAGGATGAAGGTCGGGTTCGACTCGTAGAACCGGCAGACGCGCTTCAGCCGCCGGATCAGGTTCGCCACGTGCGCGCCGAAGACGCCGCGGTAGGTGTGCAGCTCGTCGATCACGACGAACCGCAGCGCCTCGAAGAACTGCGCCCACTTCGTGTGGTGCGGCAGGATGCCCTGGTGGAGCATGTCGGGGTTGGAGACGACGATGTCGCCCTTCGTGCGCACGGCTTTGCGCGCGTCGCCCGGCGTGTCGCCATCGAAGGTGTACGCGCGGATCCCGAGGGTGCCGGCGGCGTTCACCTCCAGGAGCTCCGCCACCTGGTCCTGCGCGAGCGCTTTGGTCGGGAAAAGGTAGAGCGCCTTCGCGCCGGTCTTGAGCGCGGCGTCGAGGACCGGGAGGTTGTAGCAGAGCGTCTTGCCCGAGGCGGTCGGCGTCACGACCACGGTGTCGCGGCCCGCGGCGACGTGGTCCCACGCCTCGCGCTGGTGGCTGTAGAGGCCGAGGATGCCGCGCTCCCGCAACGCGCCGGCAAGGCGCGGGTCGAGGCCCTCCGGGAAGTCGGCCCAGCGGGCGTCGCGGGGCGGGACGACGACTTCGCCCGCGATGCGCGCGCGGTCGTCGCGCTTGAGCTGCTCGACCAGCGCTTCGGCGCCGCGCGCGGGCGGGCGCAGCCGTGCGCGCGGATCGGCTTCCGCGAAGAGATCCTGCCCGGCGTTCAGGTGCGCGCCCATCCTCGTGCTCCCCGTTTGGCAACCACACGAGAGCATGCGGGGGGCGGTGGCTCACCCGGTGAGCCACCGGCGCCCGCGCGCGGGCGAATCAGCGCACGACGCTGCGGACGATGTCGAGGACGGTGGCGGTGCGCGCGTCGAGCAGCACGAGGTGCCGGCCGACGATCGCGCGCTCCACGCCCGCCGGCACCGGCGAGAGCTGGGTTTCGAGCGGCCAGGGCAGCGGCGCCTTGGCCACGCCGCGCGGCAGGCGATCGGCGGGCGCGAGCGTCCGGTCGATTTCCCGCGGCAGCTTGCCGTCAGGCTGGTACGTGCGGGTCACGTAATCGGGGTAGCGCTTGAACCAGGCGTCGATGCGCTGGCGGTCTTCGCCCGAGAAGGCGATCGCCGGGTGCAGCCACTGCGCGGGATGGGCGGGACCGCGCGCACCGGCGAGCGCCGGGTTCGGTCCCAGCATCCCGAGGGCGGCAATCAACAACGCAAGAAGTCTCATCTCGATCCGGTTCGTTCGGTGGGCCGCACGGGCGGCCCGCTCGGGTTGCGGGCCCGCGCCGGGTGGCGGGGCGGCTGATGCGTGGACGGGCGGCAGGCTCCGGAGTTCTTGTTCTTACAAACAGATACACATGTCGGGCAAGGCAGACGCATCGTACCGGCCGGGGCGCCGGCGGGCCGCGAACTCGATCACGCCGTCGGGGCCGGTGGGCGCTTCGGCAGGCACTGCGTCACGGGGCTTGATTGCCCGCCCGGGGCCGCCATCTAGCAGGGGACGAAAAACCCCGCCGGGGGGCAGGCAACGATGCGATCGCGGGATCCGAACCATTGGATGTGGGCCGAGGCCCTGAAGATGCTCGACGAGGCGAACCGCCTGCAGCGGCGCTTCTTCGAGGTGAGCGTCCGGCCGCTCGCCGCCCCCCAGTGGGAGCCGCCGGTGGACATCTTCGAGTCCGACGAGGAGCTGTGGCTCTTCTACGCGCTGCCCGGCGTCGCGCTGGAGCAGATCGAGGCCGCGGTGGAGGGCGCCGAGCTGGTGGTGCGCGGGGAGCGCCAGCTGCCGCCGGTCGCGCACACGACGACGATCCGGCGGCTCGAGCTGCCGCACGGGCGCTTCGAGCGGCGCATTCCGCTCCCTCCGGGGCGTTTCGAGCTGATCACGCGGCAGGTCGATCGCGGCTGTCTCGTGATCGGGCTGCGGCGGATCGCGTGAGGACATGACGATGGAACTCGAGAAGAACCCGACCGACGTTGCGAAGCAGCCGGACGCGCCGGCGGCCGCGCCCGCGCGCGCCCCGACGCAGGGGCCGGAGCTCCCGGACGACGCGCTGATCCTCGTGCCGGTCCGCAACCTGGTGCTCTTCCCGGGCATGGTGCTGCCGGTGACGATCGGCCGCGAGATCTCGGTCGCCGCCGCGCAGGCCGCGGTGAAGCTCGGCAGGCCGATCGGCCTGCTGCTGCAGAAGGATCCGACCGTCGACCGGCCCGGCCGCGCCGACCTGTACGAGGTCGGCACGGTCGCGCAGATCCTGCGCTACATCACCACGCCCGACGGCGCGAATCACATCGTCTCGCAGGGCGAGGCGCGCTTCCGCGTCGTCGAGTTCCTCGAGGGCCACCCGTTCCTGGTCGCGCGCGTCGAGCGGATCGAGCGCCAGGAGGACGCGGGGCGCGAGACCGAGGCGCGGCTGATGCAGCTCAAGGAGCGCGCGGTGCAGGCGCTCGAGCTCCTGCCCGAGACCCCGCAGGAGATGGTGCAGGCGGTGCAGAACTACACCTCCGCGGGGGCGCTCGCCGACATGGTCGCCGGCTTCATGGACGTGAAGCCGTCCGAGAAGCAGGCGGTCCTCGAGCTCCTCGAGGTCGAGCCGCGCGTCGACCGCGTGCTCGGGATGCTCGCGCACCGCATCGAGGTGATGAAGCTCTCGCGCGAGATCGAGTCGCGCACCAAGGCGACCATGGACGAGCGCCAGCGCGAGTACGTGCTGCGCGAGCAGATGCGCCAGATCCAGAAGGAGCTCGGCGAGGGCGAGGGCACCGCCGCGGAGCTCGCCGACCTGGAAAAGGCGATCGAGGCGGCCGGGATGCCGGAGGACGTCCTCGCGCACGCGAAGAAGGAGCTGAAGCGCCTCGCGCGGATGCCCGACTCGTCGAGCGAGTACTCGATGGCGCGCACCTACGTGGACTGGCTCGTCGAGCTGCCGTGGAAGGCGGGCGCGCCGCCGGCGATCGACCTCTCCGCCGCGCGGGCGATCCTCGACGAGGACCACTACGGCCTGGAGAAGATCAAGCGCCGCATCCTCGAGTTCCTCGCGGTGCGCAAGCTCGCCCCGGAGGGGCACGCGCCGATCCTGTGCTTCGTCGGCCCGCCCGGGGTGGGCAAGACCTCGCTCGGCCAGTCGATCGCGCGCGCGCTCGGGCGCAAGTTCGCGCGCGTCGCGCTCGGGGGCCTGCACGACGAGGCCGAGATCCGCGGTCACCGGCGCACCTACATCGGCGCGCTGCCGGGCAACATCATCCAGGCGCTCAAGAAGGCGGGCAGCCGCGACTGCGTCCTGATGCTCGACGAGGTGGACAAGATCGGGCAGGGCTTCCACGGCGACCCGAACGCGGCGCTGCTCGAGGTCCTCGACCCGGAGCAGAACCACACCTTCCGCGACAACTACCTCGGGGTGCCGTTCGACCTGTCGAAAGTGGTGTTCATCACCACCGCGAACGTGCTCGACTCGGTGCCGGGCCCGCTGCGCGACCGGATGGAGATCATCCACCTCCCCGGCTACACGGAAGAGGAGAAGCTCCAGATTGCGAAGCGCTACC
>CAZIXQ010000201.1:0-7140 GCA_964543155.1 uncultured Enterobacteriaceae bacterium | reverse complement strand
CGCTCGCCGCCGCAGAGCACGCGCCCGCCCTCGTCGCGCCCGAGCTGCACGTAGCGCTCGATCGACTCGCGGTGCTTCGAAGTGATCAGCGGTCCCATCTGCGTGCGGACGTCCTCCGGATCGCCGACGCGCAGCGCGTTCGCCCTGGCGACCAGCCGCTCCAGGAACGCCGCGCGGACCGACTCGTGCACGAACAGGCGCGACCCGGCGATGCAGGACTCGCCCGAGGAACTGAAGATGCCGAAGAGCACGCCGTTCACCGCGTGCTCGAGGTCGGCGTCCTCGCACACGATCGTCGGGGACTTGCCGCCGAGCTCGAGGGTCACCGGCATGAGCTTCTCGGCGGCGAGCTTCGCGAGCGCGCGGCCGGTGGTCGTGCCGCCGGTGAACGACACCTTCTTGACCAGCGGGTGCTTCACGATCGCGTCGCCGATCACCGCGCCCTTGCCGGGCACGATGCTCACCACGCCCTTCGGCACGCCCGCCTGCTCGCAGATGCGCCCCAGCTCGAGGGCGAGGAGGGGGGTGACCTCGGCCGGCTTCACGACCACCCCGTTGCCGGCGGCGAGCGCGGGCGCGAGTTTCTGCGCTTCGCTCGCGATCGGCGAGTTCCAGGGCGTGATCGCCGCGACCACGCCGAGCGGCTCGTGCACGCTCATCGTCAGGTAGTCGCCCCGCGGCGGCGTCAGCGTCTCCTCGAGCGTCTCGCACGCGGCGGCGAAGAACTGGAAGGTTCCGGCGGCGCTCGCCACCAGTGCGCGCGTCTCGGTGATCGGCTTGCCGTTGTCGCGGCGCTGGAGCTGTGCGAGCGCTTCGGCCCGATCGCGAATGAGCGTGCTGATGCGATAGAGGATGCTCGCCCGCTCGTGCGGCCTGAGGTTCGCCCATTCCGGGCGACGCCGCGCGGCGTCAGCCGCCTCGATCGCCTCCTCGACGTCGGCGACGCTCGCGGCGGCAAGCTCCGCGTTCACGCTGTCGTCGGCGGGGTAGCGCGACGCGTAAACCTCGCCGCGGCCCTGCCGCCACTCGCCGCCGACCAGGATCGGGAGCACCTTCATACCGCCGCGGCCTTCTTCACCGGCGGGCCGGCGAAGGCCTTCGCGAACGGGCCGATCGCGACCATGTCGATCTCGATCAGCGTCGGCCCCCGGCGCGCGGCGGCGTCCCGCATCGCGCCGTCGACGGCGGCGAGGTCCCGCACGCGGTGGAACGGCAGCCCGAGCGACTGCGCCAGCGCGCCGAAGTCCGGGGTGTGGAGGTCGGCGTAGTAACGGCGGCCGCCGTACTGCGCATCCTGGATGTTGCGAATCACCCCGTAGCCGCGGTCGTTCATCAGCACGACCACGACGTCGGCCTGCTCCTGCACGAGGGTGGCGAGCTCGCCCAGGTTCACCTGCAGCCCGCCGTCGCCGACGAGGCAGAAGGTCTTGCGTCCGTTCGCCGCGAGCGCGGCGCCCGCGGCCATCTGGATCCCCTGGCCGATCCCGCCGCCGAGCGCGTGCACGCCGTCGCGCGGTCCGAAGATGCGCAGGCTGCGGTTGCCCCAGGTGCTGTTCGAGACCGTCACGTCGCGCACCCACACGAAGTCGCGGCCGGCCGCGCGCTGCAGGGCGTCGAGGAGCGACGCGTAGGGGCCGAGCCCGTCGCGCACGAGACCCTCGGCCGCGGCGCGTGCGGCCGCCAGGTCGCGCGCGAACGCGCCGTCCACCTTCATCCGGCCGGCCAGCCGGTCCGCCAGGCCGGCCAGCGCAAGCCCCGCGTCGCCCGGGACGAAGCCGTCGTCCGCGTAGCAGCGGCCCTGCTGCTGCGGGTCGGCGTCGATGCGGAAGAGCGGCCGGGGCAGCTTCAGCTTGTACTTGAGCGTCTCGTTGCTGCGCAGGCGCGAGCCCACGACCACCATCGCGTCGCAGGTGCCGTAGAACCTCTCGACCGGTTCGTAGAGGTTGAACGCGCCGAGCGACGCGGGGTGATCTTCCGGCACCGCGCCCCGCCCCTGGACGCTCGTGACCACGCCGAAGCCGAGGTCGATCAGGCGGCGCACCGCCGCGCCCGCGTGCCGCGCGCCGCCGCCGAGCCACAGCAGGGGCCGCTTCGCGCCCGCGAGCCGCGCAGCGAGGCGATCGAGCGCCGCGGCGTCGGGCGCGAGCGGCGTCACCGGCGCGGGCGCGAGCGAGTCGGGGAGCCCGATCTCCGCCGCCTGCACGTCGATCGGGATCTCGACGCTCACCGGCCCGGTGGGCGCGGTGAGCGCGACGCGAACCGCCTCGCGCAGCGTGCCGAGCGCGGTCTCCGGGCTGCGCACGCGGAACGCGGCTTTCGACACCGCGCGCAGCATCTCGAGCTGCTCGGGCGCCTCGTGGATGTAGGCGAGCTCCCGGTCGAGGTAGGGGACCTCGATCTGCCCGGTGAGATGGAGCACCGGCGTGCCGGCGGTGAGCGCCTCGACCATCGCGCCGCACGCATTGCCTGCAGCGGTGCCGGTGCTGGTGACCGCCACGCCGAGGCCGCCGGACACTCGCGCGCAGGCATCGGCCATGTTGACCGCACCGGGCTCGCTGCGCGCCGGCACGAAGCGGATCGGCGCCGGCTTGCCGCGCGCGGCGGCGGCCGCGGCGCGCCGGCCGAACGCGTCGAGGATCGGCATGTTGTGGATCGAAATCACGCCGAACGCCGCGCGCACGCCGCATTCCTCGAGGAATGCGGCGACGAGCTCGCCGACCGTGGTGCGTTGTCTAGACATGGCGGGAATGCCCCCCTGAGACGTCGATGAAGCTGCCGGTGGTGTAGGACGCGAGCGGCGAGGCGAGGAAGGCGATCGCGTGCGCCGCCTCGTCGGGGCGCCCGAGCCGGGCGAGCGGAATGTGCTTGGCGCGCGCAAGCCGCTCGGTCCAGGCCTCCCAGCTCTCGCCGGGCGCGGCCTGCGCGGCATACCGCCGCCGCCACTGACCCGACTCGACCAGGCCGATGAGGACCATGTTCACGCGGATGCCCTGCGGCGCGAACTCGGTGGCGAGCGAGCGCACCAGGTTCAGGATGCCCGCGCGCGCCGCGGACGTGGCGACCATGTGCGGTTCCGGCTGGCGCGCCAGCAGCGAGTTGACGCACACGATCGCGCCGTCGCCCGCGCGCTCGAGCTGCGGCAGGAAGGCGCGCGTCGGCCGGATCACGCTGAAGAACTTGAGCTCGAGCTCCTCGCGCCACGCGGCGTCGGTGGTGTCGGCGAAGGTGGAGACGCGGCCCTGGCCGGCGTTGTTCACGAGGATGCCCGCCGGGCCGAGGCGCGCTTCGACGTTCCGCGCGAAGGCGCCGACCGCGTCGGCGTCGAGCACGTCGCAGCGCTCCCCGAGGACGCGGTCCGGTCCGGCGACGCCGCCGAGCTCGCCGAGCGCGGCGTCGAGCCGCGCGCCGTCGCGCCCGCAGATCGCCACGCGCGCGCCGGCGGCGAGCAGCGTCCGCGCGGTCGCGAGCCCGATTCCCGACGAGCCGCCGGTGACGACCGCGACGCGGTCGGCGACGCCGAGGGAGAAAGGTCGCGCGGTGGTCACGCCGCCTGCTCCACGGGGCGGTAGTTCAGCTTGTGCGACAGCTCGGCGGCGGCGTCACGGACCTGGCGGATGAGCCGTTCGCGCAGCTCCTTCGGTTCGAGCGTCGGGCGCTGCGCGGTGATGCTGATCGCGGCGACGATCCGTCCGCCCTCGTCGCGTACCGGCGCGGCGATCGCGGAGATGCCGCGCTCGAAGAAGCTCTCGCTCAGCGCGTAGCCGCGCGCTCGGTCCTCCTTCAGGACGGCGCGGAACTCGGCGAGCGTCTTGGGCGTGTTCTGCGAAAACGACTTCAGCGTGCGCTCGGGAAAGAGCTGCGCGAGCGCCTCGTCGCCGTGCTCGCACAGCAGCATGCGCCCGAGGATCGTCGCGTGCGCGGGGAACCGCGTGCCGACGCTGACGTTGCTCGCGAACATCGACTGGCTCGCCGCGCGCATGATGACCACGACATCGCGGCCGTCGCGGATGACGAGCTGGGCGGAGAACCCGGCCTCGTCGCGCAGGCGCTCGAGGACCGGCCGGGCGAGGTCGGTGATCTCGAGCGAGGCGATGTACTCGAAGCCGAGGCGCATCACCGCGGGGCCGATGCGGAAGCCGTCGCCCTCGCGCTCGAGGAAGCCGAGGCGCTCGAGGGTCTGCGCGAGGCGGAACGCGGTGGTGCGCGGGATCCCGAGCGCGCGCGCCATCGCCGCGCCGCTCAGCACGCGGTGGGTGCGGTCGAAGAGCTGCAGCAGCCTGAGGCCGCGCTCGAGGCCCGGCACGTTGTACTTGGGGGTCGCGTCGTTCATTGCGTCTCGGCCTCCGCGCCGTGCCGTCCCGCGAACTCGGCGATGAGCGCATTCACCGCGTCCGGCGCATCGAGATAGGAAAGGTGTCCCGGCCCCTCGAGCAGCCGGTATTCGCCGCGCGGGAACGCCCCGGCGATCGCGGCGCAGCCCGCCGGCGGGGTGATCGTGTCCGCGCTTGCGCCCACCACGAGCACCGGGCCGCCGTAGTGCGCAGCGTCGTCGGCGAGATGCGCGTGCGCGAGCATGCGGGCGGCCTGCGCATAGCCGTGCGGCCGCAACTGCGCCGTGCTCCAGGCGGCGAGGGCGCGCGCCTCCGCCGACGTGGCAGGCGAGAGCATTCCGGACGGGAGCGCGTGTGCCAGCCCTTCGGGGCCGAGGGCCGCGAGCCGCTCCAGCCGCGCCGCGAGCTTCGCCTCGCGCTCCGTGGCGCTCGCGCGGCCGTAGCCGCCCGCGGGATTGAGGAGCACCAGTGCGGCCACGCGTGCCGGCCAGTGCGCGGCGAAGGCGGTCGCGACGAGCGCGCCCAGCGAGCTTCCGACCACGACTGCGTGCCTGATGCCCAGGGCGTCCCAGAGCGCCGCGAGCGTCGCGGCGTAGTCGGCGGCCGCGGGCGCGTCGCCCTCGAGCGCGTCGGAGCCACCATAGCCCGGCGCGTCCCACGCGATCACGCGGAAGCGCGTGCCGAGGGCATCCAGCTGGCCCGTCCAGGACGCCGACTGGCCGCTGATGCCGTGCAGGAGGACGATGGCCGGACCCGCGCCGGCCGCGCGGAAGGACACCACGCCGCGCGCCGTCCGCCGTGCCTCGAGCGGGTGGCGGGCGACGCGAGCGTCCGCGCGGTCGGCGGCCGGAAGCATCAGCGCTTGATCTTCGCGAGCGGGTGGTCGGGCGGGTAGGTGGGCGTGACCGGCTTCGCCGAGCCCAGCATCACGCACATCAGCGCGTCCTCCTCGCCGACGTTGATCTCCCCGCGGTACACGCCGGGCGGCCAGGAGATCAGGTCGCGCTCGCCGACGATCGCCTCCCAGCGCTCGCCGTCCTTCTCCGCGATGAGCTTCACCTTGCCGCGCAGCACGAAGAAGATCTCCTCGACGTCGTTGTGGACGTGCAGCGGTCCCTCGGCGCCCGCCGGCAGGATCATGGTGGAGAAGGTGAAGTGCTCGGCGGGGATCGTGTTCGCGTCGGCCGCCACGCCGGTGCCGCCGGTGCCCACGTAGCGCATCTGCGCGCGGCGGTACTTGGGGTCGTAGTCGGCCTGGAACTTGAGCGCGTTCCAGTCGTATTTGCGAGTCGCGAACCGCGCGACGCGCGAGTCCATCCACTGCGCGAAGCTCGCGCCCTCGGGGCGGTCCCACGAGCGCTTCGCCTCGGGGTCTTTCACAGCCGGGTCGGCCATCGGTCGGTCTCCTGTTGCAGAGGTTCGAAGTCGATTCAGTGCATGACGAAGCCGCCGTTCACGGCGAGCAGCTGCCCGGTGACGAAACCGGCGGCGTCCGAGAGGAGGAAGGTCACCGCGCCGCAGACGTCGGCGGGGACCTGGCTCCGGTGGATTGCCCGCCCGTCGAGGTAGAGCTGGTGGCGATCCGCCGGGACGTACTCGGTCGCCTCCACCAGCGTCAATCCGGGCGCGACCGCGTTGACCGTGATCGCATCGGCGCCGAGCTCGCGCGCCATCGACCGCGTCATCGCGATCACGGCACCCTTGCTGGCGACGTAGGCGAGCAGCTTCGGCGCGCCCCAGAGCGCGGTATCGGAGGCGACGTTGATCACCCGCCCGCGGCCCGACGAGCGCAGGTGCGGCAGCGCCGCGCGCGTGGCGAGCCATGTCCCGCGCACGTTGACCGTCATCACGCGATCCCAGGTGTCCACGTCGAGCGCGTCGAGCGTCCTGCCGCCCGAGCTGGTGATCGCGCCGTTGTTCACGAGGCCGTCGAGACCGCCCAGCGCCGCGGCGGCGCGTTCCACGCACGCGTCGATCGAAGCCGGGTCAGCGAGGTCCAGCGGCACGAAGGTCGCGCCGAGCCGCGCGGCGGCGGCGCGACCGGCGTCCTCGAGCACATCCGCGAGCGCGACGCGCGCGCCCGCGGCGAGCGCGTGCTCGGCGAACGCGAGGCCGAGCCCGCGCGCGGCGCCGGTGATCAGGATGCGTCGGTCGTGCAGCACGCGGGCCGTGCTCAGGCCGTGGCCCTGGCCGGCGCCTGCCGGGCGCGGTGCGCCTCGAGGGCGGCGAGCTGCTCCTCGGCCTGCTTCTGCAGCATGCGCCGCACCCGGGCGAGCCCGGTGTCGTGCTGGTAGAGGAACTCGTGCGAGCGCGCCTCCGGGGCGAGGTGCTCGAGCACGAAGCGGTCCTGCTCGAGCACCGCCCAGTGCAGGCCCTCGAGCTTCACCCGGTACATGAACTGCCACACGTCGCGCACCCACCCGCTGCACTTCCGCGTGCGGAAGAAGAAGACGAGACAGTTCTCCTCGTCCACCGGGGTGGCGAAGCCGACGATGCCGAAGCTGCCGCCGGGGCCCGCGCTCGGCCGGTAGGGGATCGAGAGCTTGAGCCAGGTCGCCCCCGACTGGCCGAACTCGACCCAGTCGAAGTTGACGTCGCGCTGGTTGGTCTTCTCGAACGCGAGCCCGGTCGGGGTCTTGCGCAGCTGCATGTTGGCGGTCTTGTCGCCGAACGCCATCGAGTGCGAGACCGCATGGAGGTAGGCGCCGTGCATCGGGTCCATCACGTTGTCGACGGCGTAGCGGTAGTTGCACTTCCACTTGGCGAAGCAGAGGATCGCCCCGTACTCCGGGCTCGCGAGCTCCTCGGG
>CAZIXQ010000200.1:0-7178 GCA_964543155.1 uncultured Enterobacteriaceae bacterium | reverse complement strand
GGCGCGGCCGCGCCACGCCGCAGGCGCCGGGCGCGCAGGCCGAGCCGCAGCAGGGCGAAACGCCGGCGCCCGCCTCGCCGGTCGAGGAAGGCACGCGCATCCTGCGCGGCATCCTGAAGTTCTAGCGCGCACGCGGTCGCGCGCGTCGGCAAGACCCCGCTTGCAGTAGGCGCTCGTCGCGCGGCGCGCGGCGCGCGTGTCGCACGACGACGACACCCGCCGAGCGCCGCGGCGCGGGCGCGTCATCTTTTGTCACAGCGGTGGCTTAGCGTCACGGCCCTATGCTAACGTCCCCGCGACGTGACAAGTCGAAACAATCGGCCATGAAGCCGGACTACCAGGGCGGCAGCATCGTCAATCTGATGGCCTCCGTCGTGACGGGGTTCGGCGCGCGCAGCGACTACGCGCTCGCGCGCGACCTCCATCCCGACGAGATCCGCGCGGCGCGCAACGTCGTGCTGCTCGTGCTGGACGGGCTCGGCTACCACCACCTCGCGCGTGCGCTCGAGGGCGGCGCGCTGCGCGGAAGCCTGCGCGCGAGCCTCACCTCGACCTTTCCGTCGACCACCGCCGCGGCGATCACCACGTTCATGACCGGGCTCGCGCCGCAGGCGCACGGGCTCACCGGCTGGCACATGTACTTCCGCGAGATCGGCGCGGTGCTCGCGGTGCTGCCGTTCCGCCCGCGCCACGGCGGCCCGTCGCTCGTCGCAGCCGGCGGGGTCACGCCCGGCGAGCTCCTCGGGCACGCGCCCCTCGGCGACCTGCTCGACGCGGCGACCTTCGTCGTGTCCCCGGCGGCGATCGTCGAGTCCGATTTCAACCGCGCGGTGTCGGGCCGCGCCCGCCGCATCGGGTACACGCGCATCGAGGAGATGTTCGCCGCCGTGCGCGAGATCGTTTCGGGCGGCGCCGAGCGCAAGTACGTCTACGCGTACTACTCCGAGATCGACTCGGCCGCGCACCAGTACGGCGTCGCCTCGCCGGCGGTGGACGCGGAGCTCGCGCGCATCGACGCGGCGTTCGCGCGCTTCCTCGCGGAGATCGCGGGCACCGACACGCTGGTGATCGCCACGGCCGACCACGGCTTCGTCGACACCCGGCCCGACACGGTGACCGAGCTCGACGACCACCCGGAGCTCGCCGCGACCCTCGCGCTGCCGCTGTGCGGCGAGCCGCGCGTCGCCTACTGCTACGTGCGCCCCGGCGCCGGCGCGCACTTCGAGCGCTACGTCGAGTCGCGGCTCGGGCACTGCGCCACGCTCGCCGCCAGCGCGCGCCTGCTCGCCGACGGCTGGTTCGGTCCCGGCGAGACCCATCCCCGCCTCGCCGACCGCATCGGCGACTACATCCTGGTGATGAAGGACGGCTACGCGATCCGCGACGTCCTGCCCGGCGAGCGCCGCCATCCGCAGATCGGCGTGCACGGCGGGACGACCGCCGACGAGATGCTCGTGCCGCTGATCGTGGCACGCCGCTGACGCGGCCCGCGGTCAGGCCGTGAGCGCCGGCGCCGTCGCGCCCGCCACCGGCGTGAGCCAGTCGCGGTGGCGCTCGTCGCGGCCCTGCACCGCCGCCGCGAACGCGCGCTGGATCGCGCGCGTCACCGGGCCCGGTACGCCGTCGCCGACGCGCCGCCGGTCGAGCTCGACGATCGGCGTGACCTCGGCGGCGGTGCCGGTGAAGAACGCCTCGTCGGCGATGTAGACGTCGTCGCGCGTGAGGCGCCGCGTCGCGACCGCGTAGCCGAGCTCGCGCGCGAGCGTCGCCACCGTGTCGCGCGTGATGCCGGCGAGCGCGGAGGCGAGCTCCGGTTCGTACAGCGCGCCCCCCTTGACGATGAAGAGGTTCTCGCCCGCGCCCTCGGCGACGAAGCCGTCGGTGTCGAGGAGCAGCGCCTCGTCGTAGCCGTCCTCGACCGCCTCGAGGTTGGCGAGGATCGAGTTGGCGTAGGTGGATGCGATCTTCGCGCGCGGCAGCGTGACGTTCACGTGGTGCCGGGCGAAGGAGGCGGTGCGCACGCGGATCCCGCGCGCGTGCGCCTCCGGCCCGAGGTAGGCGCCCCAGGGCCAGGCGGCAATGGCCACGTGCACGCCTGCCCCCCTCGGGCTCACCCCCATCTTCTCCGAGCCGTAGAAGGCGATCGGGCGCAGATAACAGGATTCCAGGCCGTTCGCCCGCACCACCTCGCGCTGCGCCTCGATCAGCGCCTCGCGCGTGTACGGGATCTTCATCATGTAGATGTGCGCGGAGTTGAACAGCCGCTCGGTGTGCTCCCTGAGGCGGAAGATGGCGGTGCCGGAGGCGGTCTTGTAGGCGCGCACCCCCTCGAAGACCGCGAGCCCGTAGTGCAGCGAGTGGGTGAGCACGTGCGTGGTCGCCTCGCGCCAGGGCACGAGCCTGCCGTCGTACCAGATCAGGCCGTCGCGGTCGGCCATCGTCATCGGGAGCGCCTCCTCCTGGCGGAACGGGCGGCCCACTTTATTTGCCCTGTCGGATCAAATAAACTGGCTTGAAACAACTTGTCAGTTCAAATAAAGCAAACGATGGACCAGCTGAGCGCGATGCGGGTGTTCGCGCGGGTCGCCGAGCTCGGAAGCTTCGCCCGCGCCGCCGACGCGCTCGACCTGTCGCGCGCGATGGTGACGACCCGGATCGCGCAGCTCGAGGCGCGCCTCGGCGTGCGGCTCCTCCACCGCACCACGCGCCGGGTCGCGCTGACCGACGACGGCCGCGCGTATCACGAGCGCTGCGTGCGCATCCTCGCCGACATCGACGAGACCGAGGAGGCGCTCGGGCGCGGCCGCACGCGCCCGAGCGGGCGCCTGCGCGTGCAGGCGCCGGTCGCCCTGACGCGCCACTTCCTGATCCCCGCGCTGCCGCGCTTCCTGGCGCGCCATCCCGAGCTCGCGCTCGAGCTCCGGCTCGCGAACCGCGTCGTCGACCTGGTGGAGGAGGGGCTCGACTGCGCGATCCGCCTCGGGCCGCCCGCGGAGCCGCACCTCGTCGCCCGGCGCATCGCCGAGACGCGGCTCGCGACCTGCGCTGCGCCCGCCTACCTCGCGCGGCGCGGTGTCCCCGGCGCGCCGGACGCCCTGGCGCGCCACGACTGCATTGCGTTCCTCGATCTCGCCAGCGGGCGCCCGGTGGACTGGCGCTTCGCGCGGGGCGGCGTGGACACGACGCGTGCGCCCCGGGGCCGGCTCGCGTTCAACTCGATGGAGGCGGCGGTGGAGGCCGCGGCGGCCGGGCTCGGGGTCGCGCAGGTGCTCTCGTCGCTCGCGCAGGGCGCGATCGCCGCCGGCCGCCTCGTGCCGGTGCTCGTCGACTGGGCCGCGGCAGGGCCGCCGCTCTACGTCGCGTATCCGCACCACCGCCACCTCTCGGCCAAGATCCGCGCGTTCGTCGACTTCGCCGCCGAGGTGTTTGCGGGCGACGCGGGCTGGCGCACGATCGTCGCGGCCGCGCGCCGGCCGCAGCGCGCGCGGCGGCGCTAGCGGCCCGTTCGTCGGCGCCGCGCACCCGTCCGGCCAGCGCGCGCGGTCCGGTCACGGGCCGCTGCTAGACTTCCCCCCAGCGCCCGCGCGGGGCGCGCGTTGCCCCGCCACCCCCCCAACAGGCGCGCGGAGGAGACCATGGCGTCACGCACCGGACCCGGCAGCTCGGAGCGGCTCGATCAGGTGCTCGCCCTGGTGCGGGAGAAGGTGGCGCCCGAGACGCGCGGGCCGGTCGAGGCGTTCGTCCGCGCGTACTACCGCCAGGTCGACCCCGGCGACCTCGCCGAGCGCGAGGCGGCCGACCTCTACGGCGCGGCGCTCTCCCACTGGAACTTCGCCCGCCGGCGCGAGCCCGGCGCGCCCAAGGTGCGCGTGCTCAATCCGAGCGTCGCGGAGCACGGCTGGCAGTCGAGCCACACCGTGATCGAGATCGTGAACGACGACATGCCGTTCCTGGTCGACTCGGTGACGATGGAGGTGAACCGGCACGGCCTCACGCTGCACCTCACCGTGCACCCGGTCCTGCGGGTGAACCGGGGCGGCCCGACCGGCGCGGGCCCGGGCGCCGAGCAGACGCTGCTCGGCGTCCTCCCCGACGACTCGCCCGCGGGCCTGCGCGAATCGTTCATGCATCTCGAGGTCGACCGCGTGAGCGAGGCCGCGCGCCTCGAGGCGCTCGCGGCCGACCTCGGGCGCGTGCTCGCCGACGTGCGCGCCGCGGTGGAGGACTGGAAGAAGATGGTCGCGAAGGTGCGCGAGATCCTCGCCGACCTCGAGCGCCGGCCGCCGCCGGTCGGGCAGGCCGAGCTCGCCGAGGCGCGCGCGTTCCTCGAATGGCTCGCCGAGGAGCACTTCACCTTCCTCGGCTACCGCGCGCACGACCTCGTGATGAAGGACGGCGACGACGCGCTCGCGGTCGTCCCGGACTCGGGGCTCGGCATCCTGCGCATCAAGCCGGGCGAGAGCCTCTCCACCAGCTTCTCGCAGCTCCCGCCGCGCGCGCGGGCGTACGCGCGCGAGAAGGACCTGCTGCTCGTCACCAAGGCCAACTCGCGCTCGACCGTGCACCGGCCGGGCTACCTCGACTACATCGGGCTCAAGCGCTACGACGACCGCGGCGAGGTGAGCGGCGAGCACCGCTTCCTCGGCCTCTACACCCACACCGCGTACCACTCGCGGCCGGCGGACATCCCGCTCCTGCGGCGCAAGGTGGCCGGCGTGCTGAAGCGCGCCGGCTACCCGGCGGGCGGGCACGCGGCCAAGCGCCTGGAGAACATCCTCGACACCTACCCGCGCGACGAGCTGTTCCAGGTCGGGGAGGAGGCGCTCTACGAGGTGGCGACCGGCATCCTGCACCTCGGCGAGCGCCAGCGCTTCCGGCTCTTCGTGCGCACCGACCCGTTCGAGCGCTTCGTGTCCTGCCTCATCTACGCGCCGCGCGAGACCTACACCACCGAGCTGCGGCGCAAGTGGCAGGCGATGCTGATCGAGGCGCTCGGCGGCACGGCTTCCGAGTTCGACGCGTTCCTGTCGCAGTCGATGCTCGCGCGCATCCACATCGTGGTGCGCACGACGCCGGGGCAGATCCCGGCGGTGGACGTCGGCGACCTCGAGCGCCGGCTCGCGCAGGCCGCGCGGCGCTGGGAGGACGACGTGCGCGCGGCAGCGCTCGAGCGCCTCGGCGAGGCGCGCGGCACCGAGCTCGCGCGCCGCTTCGCCGGCGCGTTTCCCGCCGCGTACCGCGAGGACGTGCCCGCACGCCACGCCGTGCCGGACATGGAGCTCGCCGAGCGCGTCGCGGCGACCGGCCAGCTCGCGATGAACCTGTACCGGCCGCTCGAGGCGGCGCCCGGGACGCTGCGCTTCAAGCTCTTCCACGCGGGCGGCCCCATTCCGCTCTCCGACAGCCTGCCGATGCTCGAGCGCATGGGGCTGCGCGTGCTCGAGGAGCGGCCCTACCGCATCGTCGTCGCGGGCGGGCCCCCGGTCTGGCTGCACGACTTCGGGCTGGCGACCGCGCAGGACGCCGAGGTCGACATCGACGCGGTCGGAGCGCTCTTCGAGGACGCGTTCGGCCGCGTGCTCGCGGGCGAGGTCGAGAGCGACGACTTCAACCGCCTCGTGCTCGCCGCGCGGCTCGCCGCCGACGAGATCGTGGTGCTGCGCGCGTACGCGAAGTACCTGCGCCAGATCGGCTTCCCGCTGTCGCAGGCGTTCATCGAGCAGACGCTCGCCGCGCACCCCGCGATCGCGCGCGTCCTCGTGTCGCTCTTCCGCAGCCGCTTCGAGCCGCTCGAGGCCGCGGCGGCCGGCGCCGCCGACGCCGGCGCGGCGGCGCAGGCGAAGTCGGTGGAGCGCTCGCTCGACGCGGTGGAGAACCTCAACGAGGACCGCGTCCTGCGCCAGTACCTGGCCCTCATCCGCGCGACCACGCGCACGAACTTCTGGCGCCGCGACGCGCGCGGGCAGCGCCGGCCGTTCCTCTCCTTCAAGCTCGACCCGGCGCAGGTGCCGGGGCTGCCCGAGCCGAAGCCGATGTTCGAGATCTTCGTGTACTCGACGCGCTTCGAGGGCGTGCACCTGCGCGGCGGCAAGGTCGCGCGCGGGGGCCTGCGCTGGTCCGACCGGCCGGAGGACTTCCGCACCGAGGTCCTCGGGCTGGTGAAGGCGCAGATGGTCAAGAACGCGGTGATCGTGCCGG
The DNA here is from genome assembly GCA_964543155.1 of uncultured Enterobacteriaceae bacterium. Classification (GTDB taxonomy): domain Bacteria; phylum Pseudomonadota; class Gammaproteobacteria; order Burkholderiales; family SG8-39; genus JAGVSZ01. The sequence goes on along the minus strand of CAZIXQ010000200.1, from coordinate 980 downwards.
TGGGCTCGAAGGGCGGGTTCGTCCTGAAGAAGGCGCCGCCGGCGGCCGACCGCGAGGCGTTCATGCGCGAGGGCGTCGCCTGCTACCAGGACTACCTGCGCGGGCTGCTCGACCTCACCGACAACCTCGTCGGCGGCAAGGTGGAGCCGCCGCGCGACGTGCGCCGCCACGACCCCGACGATCCCTACCTGGTCGTGGCCGCCGACAAGGGCACCGCCACGTTCTCCGACCACGCGAACGCGATCGCGGCCGAGTACGGGTTCTGGCTCGGCGACGCGTTCGCCTCCGGCGGCTCGGCGGGCTACGACCACAAGGCGATGGGCATCACCGCGCGCGGCGCGTGGGAGTCGGTGAAGCGCCACTTCCGCGAGCTGGGCGTGGACACGCAGACGACCGACTTCACCGCGGTCGGCATCGGCGACATGTCGGGCGACGTGTTCGGCAACGGCATGCTGCTCTCGAAGCACATCCGGCTCGTCGCCGCGTTCGACCACCGCCACGTCTTCATCGACCCGGATCCGGATCCGGGCGCGAGCTACGCCGAGAGGAAGCGCCTGTTCGAGCTCCCGCGTTCCTCCTGGGCCGACTACAACGCGATGCTGATCTCGCCGGGCGGCGGCGTCTGGCCGCGCAGCGCGAAATCGATCCCGCTCGGCCCCGAGGCGCGCGCGGCGCTCGGCGTCGAGGCCGAGAGCCTCGCGCCCACCGAGCTCATCTCCGCGATCCTGAAGGCGCCGGTCGACCTCCTCTACAACGGCGGCATCGGCACCTACGTGAAGGCGGCCGACGAGACGCACGCCGAGGTCGGCGACCGGGCGAACGACGCGCTGCGCGTGGACGGCGCGGACCTGCGCTGCAAGGTGGTCGCCGAGGGCGGAAACCTCGGGTTCACGCAGCGCGGACGCATCGAGTACGCGCTCAAGGGCGGCCGGATCTTCACCGACGCGATCGACAACTCGGCCGGCGTGGACACCTCCGAT
>CAZIXQ010000199.1:0-7205 GCA_964543155.1 uncultured Enterobacteriaceae bacterium | reverse complement strand
AGCTCCTCGAGCGCGTGCACGAGCGTCTCGGCGACGAACACGCCGCCGTAGGGCCCGAAATGCCCGCGGGCGTCCGGAAGGTCATACATCTGCACTGCGCACGGCCTCCATGAACGCGGCGATGCGCCGCTCGTCCTTCAATCCCTTGCCGGCCTCGACGCCGCTCGAGACGTCGACCGCCCAGGGCCGCACGCGGCGGATGGCCTCGCCGACGTTCTGCGCGTCGAGGCCGCCCGAGAGGACCAGCGGCCGCGCGAGAGCGTGCGGCACGAGATCCCAGTCGAACGCCTCGCCGGTGCCGCCGTAGAGCTCCTGGCGGTACGCATCGAGGAGCCACCCTGCGGCGTCGCCGAAAGGCAGCAGCGATTCTAGCAAATCGACCTCCGGGCGAACCCGCGCGGCGCGCAGGTACGGCACGCCGAACCCGCGGCAGAACTCGGGTGCCTCCTCGCCATGGAACTGCAGGAGATCGGGACGGCAGGCGCCGATCACCGCCTCCACCTCGGCGGCGGCGGGGTTGACGAACACCGCCACTCGCGCAACGAACGGCGGCAGGGCCGTCGCGATCTCGCGCGCGCGCTCGAGGGTTATGCAGCGCGGGCTGGGCGGGTAGAACACGAGCCCGGTCGCGTCCGCGCCGTGGCGCGCGGCCGCGAGCGCGTCCGCGACCGTAGTGATTCCACAGATCTTGACCCGCGTCCGCATGCCTATTGGGAGCCGCCGAGAAGCGCAAGCATAGGCGCCGGACGCGGCAGCTGCCACCGCCCCGGGTAGGCGACCGCGGTCAGGTAGAGGCCGTCAGGCCCGAACGTCGGCGCGGCGTTCGCGCGGTCACGGCTCGCCAGGACCTCGGCGACCCATCCCGCAGGTCTCGCCCCCTTGCCCACCTGCACGAGGCAGCCCACGAAGTTGCGCACCATGTGGTGCAGGAAGGCGCTTGCGGTGATCTCGAACAGGACGTGAGCGCCGTGCCGTGCGATCGCGACGCGGTACACGGTCTTGACCGGCGACTTCGCCTGGCACTCGGAGGAGCGAAACGCGCTGAAATCGTGCTCGCCCTCGAGCCGTGCGGCGGCCGCGCGCATTGCCTCCAGGTCGAGCGGATGGTGAAACCAGCCCACCTTGCCAGCGAACACCGCCGGACGGACCGGGTGGTTGTAGAGCACGTAGGCGTAGGTTCGGCTCGTCGCCGCGAACCGCGCGTGAAAGTCGTCGTCCACGGGGCGCGCCCACTGCACCGCGATCGCCTCCGGCAGGTGGGCATTGACCCCACGCACCCAGGCGCTCTCGGGGCGCGTCGCGGCGGCGTCGAAGTGGGCGACCTGGCCGATCGCGTGCACGCCGGCGTCGGTGCGCCCGGCGGCAGTGACGCGCACCGGCGCGCCCGCGATCTCTCCCAGCGCGGCCTCGAGGCGATCCTGCACCGTATTGCCCGACGGCTGCGACTGCCAGCCGTCGAACGGCCGGCCGTCGAAGGCGATGCCGATCGCGATCCTCAAGCGACGAGTCCCATCCCCAAGTTCGCAGCCGTCTGACCTGCGTTCTGCGACAGGTGGGCCGCGGAGCCGCTCTCGGCAGCCCGCCGCGAGGGTGCTTGCACGGCGGGCGGTCGTTCCTGGCGCCGCCCGGTCGACCCAAACAAAGAAGGCCGCAAGAGCGGCCTTCGCGGAACAAGCTGCGACGCGGAGTCTAGCGCAGCGCCGCCAGCATCGTTTGCGCCTGCTGCTGCTGCGCGGCGTCTCCTTCCTTGATCACTTCGTTCAGCAACTCCCGGGCCCCGTCCTTGTCCCCCATCTCCTGGTAGGCCTTCGCGAGGTCGAGCTTGGTCGCAACCTCCTGCCAGCCGGCGTTCACCGCGGCGCCTTCGGCGGCCGGCGCCGCCGGCGTCCCGAGATCGAAGCTGATCGCCGACAGGTCCATTCCCTGCGAGGTCGACTTCGGCGCCTCGGGCTTGAAATCGAAATCCACGACGTTGGTCGGCTGGGACTTGGCCATGATCTTCGCGGTCTCGGCGAAGGCCCCCGCGCCCGCGGCAGGCGCGCCGCCGGGCAGCTCGAAGTCGATCGAGAGCCCGCCGGCCTCGTTCTGCGCCTCCACCATGTCGCTCACCGCCTTCTTGGTGGCGGCGTCCATGATGAACGTTCCGCTCGGGGAGAAATCGCTCGCCTCCTCGGCCGGCTTCTGCGAGTCGCCGCCGAGGTTCAGATCGAATCCGAGGTCCGCAGGCGCCTGGCTCGCCACGTCGAGCGAGAGGTCCGGTGCGGCGGGAGCCGTTCCGCGGGTCCCCGCGTCGAGATCGAAGTCGATGGCGGGCGGGGCCTTCGCGTTGAGGTCGAGCGCGAGATCCGTTGCAGCGACAGCCGCGGCTGCGGCGGGCAGCACGACCGTCGGCTGGGATTTCTCCGGCGCGGCACCCGGCCGTCCGCCGTACATCGGGTTCGCCGGATCGACCTGCTGGCCGAGTTCGACCGCCTTCGCCCACTCGGGTCCCTGGCCGCCGGATGCGGCGTACAGCTCGCCCGCGGTCGTCTCGAACGCCTTGAGATCCTTGCGGGCCGCATAGATCTCGAGCAGCTTCACCCGCACGGCCTGGCGGTTCGGATCCTTCAGCAGCGCTTCTTTGAGGATCTCCTCGGCCTGGGCGTCGCGGCCGTAGGCCATGTACACGTCAGCCTCGGCCACCGGATCGACCTCGTCGGTGTCGATCGCGCCGATGCCGCTCTGGCTGAAGTCGGTCTGGAGCGAGCTGCCGCCGGTGTCCACGCTGCGTCCACCGGTGGTGCCGAAGACGGAACTCGAGTCGGTCGTGGTTACGCCAAGCAGGCTATTCTCCAGCTTGGCGCTGCGCTTTTTTCGCCAGAGATACCCCCCGATCAGCAGCGCGAGGATTCCGCCGCCGCCGCCCGCGAGGTACAGAGGTTCCTCGAGGAGCATGTCGACGAAGCTCGGCTCGGGCGGCGGTGGCGGCGCGGGCTTCTTGGCGACCGCCTTGGGCGCTGCGGGCTTCGGCGCTTCCGCCTTCGGGGCTTCCGGCGGCGGCGCGGCTTTGGGCGCTTCGGCCGGAGGCGGCGGCGGCGCGACCGGCGCCGCGGCGACGGCTTCGGGCTTGGGCGCCTCGGGTTTCGGCGCCTCGGGTTTCGCCATCTCGACCTTGGGCGCCTCGGGCTTGGGCGGCTCCGCCTTCGCCACTTCCGGCGCGGGCGGGGGGGCGGGCCTGGCCGGTTCCGGCGCCTTGGCCGCAGCCGGAGGCGGGGCGGCTTTCGCCGCCTGCGCCTGCTTCTGCAGCTCGGCGAACTGCTGGTTCTTCAGCTCCAGCAGCTTCTGCATGTCCTGCACGTTCTTCTCGAGCGCGGAGACTCGCTCGTTCGCTTCCTTGAGCGCGCGCTCCCGGGCCGCCGCGTCGTCGGCACGGGCGGTCGCGGCCGCCTTGCCGGCCTTTCCGGCGTCAGCTTTGGAGATGCGCAGCTCGTCCTTCGGCGCAGCCTTTGGCGCCGCTTGCGGCTCGTCGGCCTTCGCGGTGATCCGGCCGGCCGCGCGCTGCTGCGCCGGTTCGGTGCGCGCGGGTGCGGCGGCAACGGTCTGGCCGAGCTTGGCGCGGTATTCGTTGAAGTCCTGCCATTGCGCGACGACGATCTTGCCCGCATCCGGGGCGGCAACCGCCTCGGCCGCCGCCCGGTCCGGAATCGTGAGCACGCGGCCCGCCCGCACGAGGTTCATGTTCTTGTTGATGAACGCGTCCTCGTTCGCGCGATAGAGCGCCACCAGCATCTGCTGCTGCGTCACGCCCTCGATCTTGTGCTCGGCGGCGATCTTGCCGAGCGTGTCGCCCTGCTTGACCTCGTAGGTGCCGGCCCCGCCCGGAGCGGCCTTCACCGGTTCCGGGGTCGGCGTTTGCGCGGGCGCGGGCGTCGGCGCGGGTGCCGGGGCCGGGGCGGCCTCGGCCGTCACGGCCGGTGGCTTGGGCTGCTCGACCGGCTTCACTTCCGGCGCGGCGACCTTCGGCGGCGCGGTGATCGCCTGCGGCCCCTTGTATTCCGCGGGATCGAGCAGGAATGTGTACTGGCGAACGAGACGACCCGCGGCCCAGTTCAGCTCGACGAGCAGATCCAGGAACGGCTCCTCGACCGGCTGCTCCGTCGTCAGCGCGATGACGTAACGACTGTCGGGTCGGCGCTGCAGCGCGGCGCGCACCTGCGGCACGACGGCGCCGTAATCGACGCCCGCCTGGCGGAACGCGTCGGGCGTGGCGATGCGCGCGGCGAGCGTGTCGGCCTCCCCGCGCTGGACCGCGACGACATCGATCTCCGCGCGCAGCGGCTGGCCGAGACCGGAAAGGACCGTGAGCTTGCCCAGTCCCGCCGCCATGGCTCCCAGCGGCAGCAGGAGGAGACCCGCCAGGGCGACCCATCTCGTTTTAATGATTGAAGTTCGCACCATGCCCCCTCGGGGTCTTGGATCGAGGTAATTAAAATAGCATCAGGGGGTTAGCCATGCAAGCTAACCCTCCGCGTGAGATTGCCCCCCAAGCGCACTATTCCTCAGTGGGCGTGGAGGCTGAACCGCCGTGCCCCGGGGCCGGCACCCCCGGGGGTCCCGCTTACATTTGCGTCAGTATCGTTTCGCTATACCGTCGTCGCCGCCGCGCGCCCGCCACGGGTGCGGCTGACGCCGTGCTCGAGGAGGATGCGCAGCATGCGGCGCAACGGCTCGGCGGCGCCCCAGAGAAGCTGGTCGCCGACGGTAAACGCGGTCAGGTACTGCGGCCCGATCGAAAGCTTGCGCAACCGGCCGACCGGGACGTGGAGCGAGCCCGTGACCGCGGCCGGCGACAGCTCGCGCATGCTCGCCTCGCGCTGATTCGGAACCACGCGCACCCAGGGATTCGCGGCCGCGAGCATTCCCGCGATCTCGTCGAGCGGCGCATCGCGCGTGAGCTTGATCGTGAGTGCCTGGCTGTGGCAGCGCATCGCGCCGATACGCACGCAGATGCCGTCGATCGGGATCGGGTTCGCGGCGCGGCCCAGGATCTTGTTGCCCTCCGCCTGGCCCTTCCACTCCTCGCGGCTCTGCCCGTCGCCCATGTCCTTGTCGATCCACGGGATGAGGCTGCCGGCAAGCGGCACGCCGAAGTGCTCCTTCGGCAGCGCCTCGGAGCGCAGCGCGTCGGCGACCTCGCGATCGATCTCCAGGATCGCCGAGGCCGGATCGGCGAGGAGATCGCGCGCCACGCCGTGAGCGACCCCCATCTGCGCGATCAGCTCGCGCATGTGCTGCGCGCCGCCGCCCGAGGCCGCCTGGTAGGTCATCGCAGACATCCACTCGACCAGGCCGTTCTTGAACAGGCCGTCGAGCCCCATCAGCATCAGGCTGACGGTGCAGTTGCCGCCGATGTAGTTCTTGACACCCCTCGCGAGACCATCCTTGATCACGTGCAGGTTGACCGGGTCGAGCACGATGATCGCGTCGTCTTTCATCCGCAGCGCCGAGGCGGCGTCGATCCAATGGCCGTTCCAGCCCGCGGCGCGCAATTTCGGGTAGACCTCGTTCGTGTAATCGCCGCCCTGGCAGGTGATGACGATGTCGGCCGCCTTCAGGTCGTCGATCGATCTGGCGTCCTTGAGCGGGCCCGGATCGCCGCGGCCGAAGTCCGGCCCCCTGCCACCGACGCTCGAGGTCGTGAAGAAGATCGGCTCGATGTGGTCGAAGTCGCGCTCCTCGCGCATGCGCTGCATGAGCACCGACCCCACCATTCCGCGCCAGCCCACCAGAGCCACTCGCTGCATTGCCGCTCTCCCGTCCGAATTCCCTCAGCCGAGCGCCGCGACCACCGCGTCGCCCATCGCGTTCGTGCCGACCTTGGTCGTCCCGGCCGCGTGTATGTCCGCGGTCCGGAAACCGCGTTCCAGCACCCTCCGCACGGCCGCCTCGATGCGGCCGGCGGCACGCTCCTGATCGAGACTGTAGCGAAGCATCATCGCCGCCGAAAGGATCGTCGCGAGCGGATTCGCGACATCCTGCCCCGCGATGTCGGGCGCCGAGCCGTGGATCGGCTCGTACAACCCCTTGCCGCGCTCGTCGAGCGACGCCGACGGAAGCATCCCGATCGACCCGGTGAGCATCGAGGCCTCGTCGGACAGGATGTCCCCGAACATGTTCCCGGTGACGATCACGTCGAACTGCTTGGGCGCGCGCACCAGCTGCATCGCGGCGTTGTCGACGTACATGTGCGAGAGCTCGACGTCCGGATACTCCTTGCCGACCGCGGTGACCACCTCGCGCCAGAGCTGGGAGGTCTCGAGCACGTTCGCCTTGTCGACCGAGCACAGCCGCTTCGCGCGCTTGCGCGCCGCCCGGAATCCGGCGTGCGCGATGCGCCGGATCTCGGACTCGGCGTAGCGCATGGTGTCGAAGCCCTCGCGCTCGCCGCCGTCGGTGGTGCGGATACCCCGCGGCTGCCCGAAGTAGATGTCGCCGGTCAATTCGCGCAGGATCAGGATGTCCATTCCCGACACCACCTCCGGCTTGAGCGTCGAGGCGGCGGCGAGCTCCGGATAGATGGTCGCCGGGCGCAGGTTCGCGAAGAGCCCGAGGTCTTTCCGCAGCCGCAGCAGCGCCTGTTCGGGGCGCTTGGCGCGCGGCAGCTGGTCGTACTGCCAGCCGCCGACCGCGCCGAACAGGATCGCGTCCGCCTCGCGCGCCAACGCGAGCGTCGCCTCGGGCAGCGGGTCGCCCGACGCATCGTAGCCGGCGCCGCCCACGGGCGCCTCGCGCAATTCGAGCTTCAGGCCGGCGCCGTCGAGCGCGCGCAGGACCTTGAGCGCCTGCGCGACGATCTCGGGGCCGATGCCGTCGCCGGGAAGGACAGCGATCTTCATCGGCATCACCCGAAGAGCCACGGCTGCTCGGCACGGCGGCGCTCCTCGAACGCGCGGATCTTCTCCGCGTGCCGAAGGGTGAGCCCGATGTCGTCCAGGCCGTTGAGCAGGCAATGCTTGCGGAACGGGTCGATCTCGAAGCCGAAGGCGTGGCTCGCATCGGGGTACGAGACCGCCTGCTGCGCGAGGTCGACCGTCAGGCGGAAGCCGGGGAACGCGGCGACGTCGTGGAAGATGCGGTCGACTTCGGCGTGCTTGAGGACCACCGGCAGGAAGCCGTTCTTGAAGCAGTTGTTGAAGAAGATGTCGCCGAACGAGGGCGCGATCACG
>CAZIXQ010000198.1:0-7207 GCA_964543155.1 uncultured Enterobacteriaceae bacterium | reverse complement strand
GGCGCCGCGACACGTCGCCGGGCCGCCACCGGTAACTTCTCACGCGCGCGGGGGGCCCGCCCGCCTCGTCCGCCCCCCCGCCCTGCGCAATTTCTGACGTCGCGGCCGCCCCCGCCTCCGCCGCTCGCGCACTGGATCACGCGCCGCCGAACTCCCGCGCCGCCATGGCGCGCTAGTTGCAGCAGAGCCTCCGTCAATGCGGAACGCAACAAGGAGGCCCCCGATGCTCGAACTGATCCTGATCCTGGCGGTCGTCGTCTATCTCGTGTCCAAGCTGGACGCGCGCCACTTCGAGCAGGCCCGGGCCGACCAGGGCCAGGACGCCCGCCTCGAGGCGTCCGCCCGCCCGGCCGCGCCGCCGCGACCGACCATGCGCCTGCAGATCGAGGGCACGCAGCGGCCGCTTCTGCGCAGCACCGGTTTCGTCAAGGGGTTCGGGGTCAACCCGCTCACCCTCCAGGACATCCGCGTCTACGCCCACTTCGGGAAGCTCGAGCAGTTCCCCGAGACGATCGCCACCATGCTGCGCGACCTGTACGAGCGCGGCACCGCGGTCGGCATCGACATGATGGAGCTGCTCTTCCACGGCCGGAGCCTGCGCGAGGGCGAGGCGGTGTACTTCGCGCTCGTCGACGCCGCGCCCGAGCCGCGCGTCGTGGCGTTCGTGGACAAGCTGCGCCACGCCTGAACACCGGACACTCGTCGTCACCCCTGACCGGCCCGCGGGCCGGTCCTTTCTTTTCTAGAGCTCGTAGCCGTCCGGGTCGGGCGCGCGCGCCTCGCCGGCGAGCGCGGCTTCGACGATCCTGCGCCGCAGGTGCGGCGCGAATCCCTCGATGAAGTCGTAGGCGAAACCGCGCAGGTACGCCCCGCGCCGCACCGCGACGCGCGTGATGCTCGAGCGGAAGAGGTGGCCGGCATCGCGCGCGCGCAAGGCCCGGTCGCGCTCCGGGTCGAACGCCATCGCGGCGATGATCCCGACCCCCAGCCCGAGCTCGACGTAGGTCTTGATCACGTCCGAGTCGATCGCGGTCAGCACGACGTCGATCGCCAGCCCGCGCGCCGCGAAGGCGTCGTTGATGTGCGATCGGCCGGTGAACTCCGGGCTGTAGGTGATGATCGGGTGGCGCGCCAGGTCCTGCAGCGCGAGCGGCGCGCGCTCGGCGAGCGCGTGCCCCGCGGGGACGACGACCACGTGGTGCCACTGGTAGCCCGGTAGCGCGGCGAGCTCGGGAAAGTCGTCGAGCGCCTCGGTCGCGATGCCGATGTCGGCCTCGCCGCGGATCACCATCTGCGCGATCGCGGTCGGATTGCCCTGCAGGAGCTGCAGCCGCACCGCCGGGTAGCGCGCGCGGAACGCGGCGACCACCTGCGGCAGGGCGTAGCGGGCCTGCGTGTGAGTAGTCGCTATCGTGAGATTGCCCGACGTCTGGTCGGCGAAGTCCCGCCCGACCTGCTTGAGGTTGTCCAGCTCCTGCAGGACGCGCGCGGCGATCGCGACGATCCGCTTCCCCGGCTCGGTGACGCCGACGAACCGCTTGCCGCGGCGCTCGAAGATGTCGACCCCGAGCTCCAGCTCGAGCTCGCGGATCTGCTTCGACACCCCCGGCTGGGAGGTGAAGAGGGCGTTCGCCGCCCCGGTCAGGTTCAGGCCCTGCCGGACCGTCTCCCGGACGTAGCGGAGCTGCTGGAGGTTCATCCCCGATCCTCTTTATAACTCAATCGAATTTAGAAAGCTAAATTCATTCGTTTGGAATCATAACGCCGGCCGACTACCCTTCGCCAGCCCCAAAGGAGCCGAGCCGCGATGTACCAGTACGACGAGATCGACCAGCGCCTGGTGGACGACCGGGTCGCCCAGTTCCGGGACCAGACCCGCCGGTTCCTGGCCGGCGAGCTGTCCGACGACGAGTTCAAGGCGCTGCGACTCCGTAACGGGCTGTACCTCCAGCGGCACGCGCCGATGCTCCGGATCGCCATCCCCTACGGCCTCCTGTCGACGGTGCAGCTGCGCAAGCTCGCCCACCTCGCGCGGACGTACGACCGCGGGTACGGGCATTTCACGACGCGCCAGAACCTGCAGCTCCATTGGCCGCGGCTCGAGGACGTGCCCGAGATCCTCGCCGAGCTCGCGACCGTCCAGATGCACGCGATCCAGACGAGCGGCAACGTCGTGCGCAACATCACGACCGACCACTTCGCCGGGGTCGCGGCCGACGAGTTCGTCGACTCGCTCGTCTGGTGCGAGCTGGTGCGACAGTGGTCGACGCTGCACCCGGAGTTCCAGTACCTGCCGCGCAAGTTCAAGATCGCGGTGAACGGCGCTGCGGCCGACCGCGCCGCGACCTGGGTGCACGACATCGGGCTGCACGCCCGGCGCGACGCGCGCGGCGAGGTGGGATTCCGGGTCATCGTCGGCGGCGGGCTCGGCCGCGCGCCGGCGATCGGGCACGTCGTGCGCGAGTTCCTGCCGTGGCCGCACCTCCTCACCTACCTCGACGCGGTCCTGCGCGTGTACAACCGCCACGGCCGCCGCGACAACCCCCACAGGGCGCGCATCAAGTTCCTGGTGAAGGAGCGCGGCCCCGAGGCCTTCCGCGCCGAGGTGGAGGCGGAATGGGCGCACCTCGAAGGCGGCCCGGGCACGCTCGACGCCGCGGCGGTCGAGCGCGTCGCCGCGCGCTTCACGTCCCCGGCGTACGAGCGCTTCCCCGGCCACGACGACACGCTCGACGCGCGGCTCGCGCACGACAAGCCGTTCGCCGCCTGGCACCGCCGCAACGTCCACGCGCACAAGATCCCGGGTTACGCCGCCGTCACGCTGTCGCTCAAGCGCAACGGCGTGCCCCCGGGCGACGCGACCGCCGACGAGCTCGACGCGATCGCGGCGCTCGCCGACCGCTTCAGCTTCGGCGAGCTGCGCGTCTCGCACGAGCAGAACCTGATCTTCGCCGACGTCGCGAAGCGTGACCTGCATGCGCTGTGGACGAGCTTGCGCGCGCTCGGCCTCGCGACGCCCAACGTCGGCCTGCTCACCAATATCGTGTCGTGCCCGGGGGGGGACTTCTGCTCGCTCGCCAACGCGCGCTCGCTGCCGGTCGCACAGGCGATCCGCGAGCGGTTCGACGACCTCGACCACCTCTTCGACGTCGGGGAGCTCGACCTGAACATCTCGGGCTGCATGAACGCGTGCGGCCACCACCACGTCGGCCACATCGGGATCCTCGGCGTGGACAAGGCGGGCGAGGAGTTCTACCAGATCGAGATCGGCGGGAACCAGGGCGAAACACGGCCGGGCGCGACCGTTGCGCTCGGGAAGGTGCTCGGGCGCTCGTTCTCGGCCGCGGAGGTGCCGGACGCGATCGAGCGCCTCGTCCAGGCCTACGTCGGATTGCGCGAGGGCGACGCGGAGCGCTTCGTCGACACCGTGCGGCGCGTCGGCACCGAACCCTTCAAGGCGGCCCTGTATGGCAACCCTGATCAGACACCGCAAGCCCGCGACCGACAGCTGGCGGCGGCTTGACCGCGACGCCGGGCGCTGGACGTGCCCGGGCGAGGACGGCTTCGTCCCCGACTTCCCGCACGGCGCGGACCTCCTCGTCCCGCTCGCGCTGTGGCGGCTGCGCCGCGACGACCTCCTCGATCGTGCCGGGCGCGTGGGCGTGCAGCTCGTCGCCGGCGACGATCCGGCCGCGATCGCGGCGGACCTCGACCGGCTCGCCCTCGTGGCGATCGAGTTCCCGAAGTTCTCGGACGGGCGCGGGTTCTCGGCCGCGCGCCTGCTGCGCAGCCGCTACGGCTACCGCGGCGAGCTGCGCGCGGTCGGCGACGTCGCACGCGACCAGCTCGCATGCCTGGAGCGCTGCGGATTCGACGCGTTCGATCTGCGCGACGGGGAGAAGGTCGACGAAGCACTCGCCGCGTTCGGCGAGGTGAGCGTCGCGTATCAGCCCGCGCTCGCGAGGGCGGCATGAACCCCGGCAAGGTGTACCTCGTCGGCGCCGGTCCGGGCGCGCCCGACCTGCTCACCTTGCGCGCGGCGCGGCTGCTCGAGCGGGCGGACGTCGTCTTTCACGACGCGCTGGTGCACCCGGAGACCCTCGCACTCGCGGAGCGCGCCGAGCGCGTCGCGGTCGGCAAGCGCTGCGGGCGGCATTCCACCGCGCAGCGATTCATCAACAAGCGTCTGGTCGACGCCGCGCGCAGCCACGCCGTCGTCGTCCGGCTGAAGGGAGGCGACCCGATGCTGTTCGGACGCGCACAGGAGGAGATCGACGCGCTGCGGCGCGCGGGCATCGACTGCGAGGTCGTCCCGGGCGTGACCGCCGCGCTCGCCGCCGCCGCGGCGCTCGGCGTCTCGCTCACGCAGCGCGGCCTCGCGCGCAGCGTGACGTTCGCGACGCCCCGCGTCGCGCCCGACGCGCGCGAGTCGTCGTGGGCCGATGCGCTCGCCCACGCCGACACCGCGGCGATCTACATGGGCGCGGGCGAAGCCGCCGCGATCGCCGCCGCGCTGCGCGCCCAGGGCAAGCCCGGACACCTCCCGGTCGTCGCGGTCGAGAACGCCTCGCTGCCGGGCGCGCGTCGCCGCTACCTGACGCTCGCCGAGCTGCCGCGCCTCGCGGACGAATCGTTCACCGGCCCGGTGATGCTGCTCGTCGGCGAGGTGTTCGCCGCCGCGCTCGTGCGCAGCCGCTTCCTCGCCGCCTCGCGGACCTACCTGCTGCGCGCCGCCGTCACTTGAACGTCCACGCCTGCGGCCGCGACGGCCACACGCCGCGGTCGATCGCTTTCGCGCCGTCGAAGACGACCCAGCTACTCCGTCCGTAGTGCGGCAGCGGGTGCGCGAGTGCCGCGAGCGCGTCGGCGTCCCGCGCCGAGAGGACGACGAGCGTGCGGCCGTCGGCGCGCGTGGCGGTCCACATCTGCCCGCTCCCTCGCCCCGTCACGGCCGCGGGTCGCGCGGGCAGCCCGTGCTGCGCGAGCCAAGCGTCGAGGTCCGCGCCCAGGCCGATCGCGAGCAGCGGGCCGGGCGGCGGCGCGCCGCCCGTGTAGGCCTTCGCGGGATGGTCGAGGAGCTGCGCCGCGAGCTTGCGCGCCGTGTCGGCGTTCGCCCCGTCCGGCACCAGCGCGAGCGCGACCGCCGGATGGACCATCGCCTCGCGCAGGATCGGCGGCGCCTCGTCGGGCGCGAGCCGCCGGAAGAGCTCGAAGTCGGGGTCGAGGAAAAGCGCCGTCGGTGACGCTGCGGCCTCGAAGCTCGCGACGGTGCGCTCGCCCTCGACGTCGATCGCGTGCGTCGACTCGCCCTGTCCGGTGCGCAGGCGCAGCGGAACGCGCAGGCGATACGCGGGGTTCGACTGCCCGAGCGTGACGGTGACGCGCCACGCCTCGCCGCGCTGCGTCGCGCGCGCGTCCACGAAGCGCACCGAGGGCGCGCCGGCGCGCTCGATCCACTGGGCGAAGAACCACCCGAGATCGCGCTTCGCCGCGCCCTCGAACGCGCGGCGCAGGTCCGCCCAGGACGCCACGCGGAACCTGTTCGCCCGCCAGAACTCGCGGACCCCGGCGTCGAAGGCCTCGCGACCGACCGTTTCTCGCAGCATGACGAAGACCATCGCCGTCTTGTTGTAGCCGACGATCTGCGAGGCGCCGTGGTAGCGCGCGACGAAGCGGTTCAGCGGGCGGTCCTCGCTCGCGGGCAGCGCGGCGTAGTCGCGCAGCCACTCGAGGCGCATCTCGCGCGCCGCGGGCGGGCCCTGCCGCGCCTTGAAGTGGTAGTCGGCCATGAAAGTGGTCAGGCCTTCCGACCAGTTGCCGCGCGCGTAGTCGACGCGCACGCCGTTGCCCCACCAGTTGTGCAGCACCTCGTGTCCGAGCGAGGTCGCGCGGATGAAGGGCAGCCGCAGCACGTCGATGCCGAGGTAGGTGAGCGTCGGCATCCCGAACCCGGTCGGCGTCGGGCTGGATACGACGCTGAACTCGGTGAACGGGTACGCGCCGATCCAGCCTTCGTAGAGATCGATGTAACCGGCCACCGCGTCGAGGTAGCCGTCGGCGAGCGCCGCGATCTCGGGATGGAAGTAGGTGCGCAGGCGCACCGGATTGCCGGCGGCGGTGCGCGCGTCGCGGCTCACCACCCGGTAGGGCCCGGCCATGAGGTCGATGCCGTCCGACGGGTGCGGGAACTCGAAGCGCGCGCGGTAGCGCGCCGCGCTCTCGTCCTCCTCGACGAGCCGCCCGGGAACGATCGCCTTCTGCCCGGCGGGAACTTCAATCATGACGCGATAACCCGAGAGACCGCCCGCGACCACCGGGTGCCATAGCGTCGAGCCGGGCAGAAAGCTTCCGCGCGCGCCCGCCACCGGGCGGGCGTTGCGCAGCGTGTCGCGATGGGAGAGCGCCTCGTCGAGCGGATCGACCGTGCCGCGCCAGGTGATCTCGACGCGCCGGGCGCGCTCGGCGGCCGGGAGCCGCCACACGCGGTGGCCGCCGCGCGTCGTCGCGGGCACGGCGTCGCGCCGTCCGTCGACGGCGAACGACGCCACCTTGTAGCGCGTCGCGAGCGCGATTTCGGTCGCCTCGCGTCCGACGGCGAGCGAGGCGCGCGCGGCGAGCTCGCGCGTCGCGGGATCCAGCGTCGCGTCGAGCTCGAGGTGCGCGGGGGCCGCGGCCGCGTGCGCCGCCGCGAGGGCGAGCGCCGCCACGACCGCGCGGCGCGTCATTGCGCGCGCGCCGGGAACTTCGCCACGAGCTCGATCGTCTCGGCGCCCCGCCTGACCTTGAGCGGCAGCCAGGTACCGGGCGCCTGGCGCTGGACGACTTCGACGAGGTCGTTCACCTCCCTCGCCGGGCGCGCGGCCATCTCGACGACCACGTCGCCCTCGCGCAGGCCGGTCGCTTCGGCGACGCTGCCCTTCTCCACCTGGCGGATGCGCACGCCCTCGGGCGAGGTCTCGAGATAAACGCCGAGCCGCGGCCGCTCGCCGGGACCCGGCGTGGCCGGCGCCGCGACGCCGAAGACCGCGTCGGCCAGCCCGGCGACCAGGTCCTTGCACGACACGCTGCGATCCCACGGCAGGAGCGAGACGACATCGGTGAGGCCGAGCGCACCGAGCTGGTGGGGAACGCCGAAGCCCTGCTGGATGTGCCCGACGCCCATCACGCCGACCACGAGCGGCGCGCCGGGGCGATTCGCCGCCGCCGC
>CAZIXQ010000197.1:0-7207 GCA_964543155.1 uncultured Enterobacteriaceae bacterium | reverse complement strand
GAGAAGCTGCGCGCGACGAAGGTGGCGCCGAGCTGCAGCGCGAGCTGCACCATGTCGATCGCCGCGTCGGTGTTGACCGCGCCGCGCTTGCTCTTCGAGCCGCGGTCGGCGGTGGCGGAGAACTGGCCCTTGGTGAGGCCGTAGACGCCGTTGTTCTCGACGATGTAGACCATGTTGACGCCGCGGCGCATGCAGTGCGCGAACTGCCCCAGCCCGATCGATGCGGAGTCGCCGTCCCCGGACACGCCGAGGTAGAGGAGCTCCCGGTTGGCGAGGTTCGCGCCGGTGAGCACCGAGGGCATGCGGCCGTGCACGCTGTTGAAGCCGTGCGAGCTGCCGAGGAAGTAGGTCGGGGTCTTCGACGAGCACCCGATCCCCGAGAGCTTCGCGACCTTGTGCGGTTCGACGTCGAGCTCGAAGCACGCCTGGATCAGCGCGGCGCTGATCGAGTCGTGGCCGCACCCGGCGCACAGGGTCGAGATCGTCCCCTCGTAGTCGCGGCGGGTGAAGCCGCGCCGGTTCTTCGGCAGCGTCGGGTGGTGCAGCTTGGGCTTGGCGAGATAGGTCATCGGGCTCGGCTCCTAGGCGGCCTTGCCGCTCTGGATCGGCCGCACGTTCAGCTTGCGCACCTGCGCGGCGATCGCGTCGGTGATGAAGCGCGCGGTGATCGGCGTGCCGTCGTAGTGCAGGATCGGGATGAGGCTCGCCGGGTTCACCCCCGCGTCGTTGACGAGCAGCGTCTTCAGCTGCGCGTCCCGGTTCTGCTCCACCACGAACACCTTGCTGTGCGAGGCGACGAATGCGGCGATCTCGTCCTGGAACGGAAAGCCGCGCACGCGCAGCGCGTTGACGTAGATGCCCTGCGCCGCGAGGCTCGCGAGCGCCTCCTGCATGGCGGGACCGGTGGAGCCGTAGTAGATCGCGCCGAACCGCGCCGGGTACGCCGCCGCGGTGAGCTCGGGCTTCGGCACCAGCGACTTCGCGGTCTCGAACTTGCGCAGCAGCCGGTGCATGTTGTCGACGTAGTCGGGGCCGGCCTCGCTGTAGCGCGCGTAGCGGTCCTTGGTCGTGCCGCGCGTGAAGTAGGCGCCGCGCGTCGGGTGCGTGCCGGGGTAGGTGCGGTACGGGATGCCGTCGCCGTCGACGTCGAGGTAGCGCCCGAATTCCTTGCCGGCCTCGAGCTCCTCGCGCGTCATCACCTTGCCGCGGTCGTAGCGGTGCGCGTCGTTCCACGCGAGCGGCTCGCACAGGCGCTCGTTCATGCCGATGTCGAGGTCGGTCAGCACGAACACCGGGGTCTGCAGCCGGTCGGCGAGGTCGAAGGCCTGCGCCGACATCTCGAAGGCCTCTTTCGGGTCCTCGGGGAAGAGCAGCGGGTGCTTGGTGTCGCCGTGGGAGGCGTACGCGCAGACGAGCACGTCGGACTGCTGCGTGCGCGTCGGCAGCCCGGTCGAGGGGCCGCCGCGCTGCACGTCGATGATCACCGCCGGGATCTCGGCGAAGTAGGCGAGCCCGATGAACTCCTGCATGAGCGAGATGCCCGGGCCGGAGGTGCAGGTGAACGCGCGCGCGCCGTTCCAGCCGGCGCCGATCACCATGCCGATCGAGGCGAGCTCGTCCTCGGCCTGGACGATCGCGTAGCGCGCCTTGCCGCTCTCCGGATCGGTCCGGTAGCGCTTGCAGTGGCGCGCGAAGGCCTCGGCGACCGACGAGGAGGGCGTGATCGGGTACCA
The DNA here is from genome assembly GCA_964543155.1 of uncultured Enterobacteriaceae bacterium. Lineage (GTDB taxonomy): Bacteria > Pseudomonadota > Gammaproteobacteria > Burkholderiales > SG8-39 > JAGVSZ01. Next base: position 5,474 of record CAZIXQ010000197.1, on the reverse strand, counting down.
CGCCGCGACGGTCGCCCCGCCGTACACGCAGCCGAGCGCGGTGGCGTTGTTGCCCTCGATGAAGATCTTGTTGCCCACCGCGTTCGCGCGCCGCACGCGCAGCCCGATCGGGCACTTCAGGTTGGCGCGCGCGTAGTCGCGCCCCATCTGCAGCGCGTGCACGTTGGGCTTGAGCAGCGCCTCCTTGCCCTTGTACTGCTCGCCGATCAGCTCGGCGACCTCGTCGGCGTCGACGTCGAGCAGCGCGGCGAGCGCGCCCACGTAGATGATGTTCTTGAAGAGCTGGCGCTGCCGCGCGTCGCTGTAGGCGTCGTTGCAGATCGCGGTGAGCGGCATCCCGATCACGGTGATGTCGTCGCGGAACTTCGCGCGCGCGAGCGGCTTGGTCGAGTCGTAGAAGAGGTAGCCGCCGGGCTCGATCTCGGCCACGTCGCGGTCCCAGGTCTGCGGGTTCATCGCCACCATCAGGTCGACGCCGCCGCGCCGGCCGAGGTGGCCCTGCTCGGACACGCGCACCTCGTACCAGGTCGGCAGGCCCTGGATGTTCGACGGGAAGATGTTGCGCGGGCTCACCGGCACGCCCATGCGCATGATCGACTTCGCGAACAGGGTGTTCGCGGACGCCGAGCCCGAGCCGTTGATGTTGGCGAACTTGACGACGAAGTCGTTGACCGCCTCGATGGGTGTTGCCATGGACTCCCCGGAGTCTCTAGTTGCGGTAGGAAGGGTCCTTGCGGTCGACGAGCCGCACGAGCGCGTCGAACTCGAGCCGGCCGAGCGCCTGCGCGCCGCGGCCGGTGAGGAAGTCATCGCCCATCGCGGCCGACTGCTCGCAGACCTCGCGGCTCGGCACGTGCAGAGGGCCGCCGGCCTGCGCGGCGATCTGCACCTGGCAGGCGCGCTCGAGCCGCCACATGCGGATGAACGCCTCGGCCACGGTGCGGCCGGTCGTGAGCAGGCCGTGGTTGCGCAGGATCATCGCGCTCTGGGCGCCGAGGCTCGCCACCAGCCGCGCGCGCTCGCCGAGGTTCATGCTCGGGCCCTCGAAGTCGTGGTAGGCGAGCCGGCCGTGGAAGTTGTGCGAGTACATGTGGATCGGCAGCAGACCGCCGGCCTGCGCCGACACGCCCATGCCCGCCAGCGTGTGGGTGTGGAAGACGCACTGCGCGTCCTCGCGCGCGAGGTGCACCGCGCTGTGGATGACGAAGCCGGCCTCGTTCGCCCCGTACGCGGACTCGCCGACGGTCCTGCCCTCCGCGTCGATCTTGACCAGGTTCGACGCGGTGACCTCGTCGAAGCGCAGCCCGTACGGGTTGATGAGGAACTGGTGCGCCGGGCCGGGCACGCGCAGCGAGATGTGCGTGTAGATCAGCTCCGACCAGCCGAGATGGTCGGCGATGCGATAGGCGGCGGCCAGTTCCACCCGCAGCGCCCACTCCGCGGCGTCGATGCCGCGGGCCGGGGAGATCGTGGCGGCGGGGATCGGCGCGTTCATCGGCGGGGCTCCTGGTGGGGTCTGGCGCCGGCCGTCTCAGGCGACCCTGCGCACCGGCGGTCGCCGGTCGCGGCAGCCGGGGCCGGCTTGGGTGAGCTCGAGCAGGAACTTCTGCATGTCCCAGGCGCCGGTGGGGCAGCGCTCCGCGCACAGCCCGCAGTGCAGGCAGACGTCCTCGTCCTTGACCATCACGCGCCCGGTCTTGAGTCCGTCGGCCACGTACAGCGCCTGGGAAAGATTCGCGGCGGGCGCGCGCAGGCGGCCGCGCAGGTCCCGCTCCTCGCCGTCGTGGGTGAACGTGATGCAGTCCATCGGGCAGATGTCGACGCACGCGTCGCACTCGATGCAGAGCTTCGACGTGAACACCGTCTGCACGTCGCAGTTGAGGCAGCGCTGCGCCTCCTTGAACGCGGTCTTCGCGTCGAACCCCAGCTCGACCTCGACCTTGATGTTCTTCAGCGCCTGGTTCACGTCGCGCCAGGGCACCTTGTAGCGCCGGTCGAGCGCGATGTCGTTGTCGTAGCTCCACTCGTGGATTCCCATCTTCTGCGAGACGAGGTTCACGGCGGGCGGCGGGCGGACCGCGACGTCCTCGCCGTGGCAGAAGCGGTCGATCGAGATGGCGGCGTCGTGGCCGTGCGCGACCGCCCAGATGATGTTCTTCGGCCCGAGCGCGGCATCGCCGCCGAAGAAGACCTTCGGCAGCGTCGACTGCAGCGTGGCTGCGTCGAGCTTTGGCATGCCCCACTTGTCGAACTCGATGCCGAGATCGCGCTCGATCCAGGGGAAGGCGTTCTCCTGCCCGACGGCGACGAGCACCTCGTCGCACTCGAAGGTCTGGTCGGGCTCGCCGGTCGGGATCAGGCTGCGGCGACCCTTCGCGTCGTACACCGCCTGCACCTTCTCGAAGGTCATTGCGGTGAGCTTCCCGCCCTCGTGCAGGAACGCCTTCGGCACGAGGTAGTTGAGGATCGGGATGCCTTCGTGCATCGCGTCCTCCTTCTCCCACGGGCTCGCCTTCATCTCCTCGAAGCCCGAGCGCACGATCACCTTCACGTCCTCGCCCCCGAGGCGCTTCGCCGAGCGGCAGCAGTCCATCGCGGTGTTGCCCCCGCCGAGCACGATCACGCGCTTGCCGATGCTTGCGACGTGCCCGAACGAGACGCTCGAGAGCCAGTCGATGCCGACGTGGATGTGCGCGGCCGCCTCCCTGCGGCCCGGGAGCTCGAGGTCGCGGCCGCGCGGCGCGCCGCAACCGACGAACACCGCGTCCCAGCCCTCGCCGAGCAGCGCCTTCAGCGACCCGACGTACTGCCCGCCGCGGAACTCGATGCCGAGATCGAGCACGTAGCCGACCTCCTCGTCGATCACCTCCTCGGGCAGGCGGAACTTCGGGATCTGGCTGCGGATCATGCCGCCGGCGCGCTTCTCGCCGTCGAACACGACGACCTCGTAGCCGAGCGGCGCGAGGTCGCGCGCCACGGTCAGCGAGGCCGGGCCGGCGCCGATGCAGGCGACGCGCCTGCCGTTCTTCTGCGCCGCGGGCTTCGGCAGGCGCGGGCGGATGTCGTCCTTCTGGTCGGCCGCGACGCGCTTGAGGCGGCAGATCGCGACCGGCTCGCGCGCCGGTTCGTCCTCGACGCGGCCGCGCCGGCAGGCGGGCTCGCACGGCCGGTCGCAGGTGCGGCCGAGGATGCCGGGGAAGACGTTGGACTTCCAGTTGACGAGGTAGGCGTCGCCGTAGCGGCCCGCCGCGATCAGCCGGATGTACTCGGGAACCGGGGTGTGGGCCGGGCAGGCCCACTGGCAGTCGACGACCTTGTGGAAATAGTCGGGGTTGCCGATGTCCGTCGCTTTCACTCCACCTCCCGGGCAGGCGCGCATCGCGGGGCGGCCTGCTGCGGTGTGCGCCGGCGGCGCGCTGCAGCCGCAGCGCGTGCCGCAAAAAATGCGCCGCAAGTCTACTCCTGGCGTGTTTCGAGGGAAAGGTTCGCATTCGCGTCCAGCGGCCTTCCTGCCGCAGGGGACATGCGTGCTAGCGTTTCGGCCTTCGGGCGTGGCTCCCGTGGCTGGAGGGCAGATGGACAGCGGTACCCGACGCCGTTTTCCCGTGTCGCCGCGGTGGCTCGTCGCGGACGTCCTTGGCGCCCTCCTCGTCGCGGCCGGGGTCATCGGCCTCACCGGCGGCGCGAGCCTGGCGCCGCGACTCGCCGACCCGCAGGTCGCCTGGACGCTCGTCGTCGTGGGGGCGGGGTTGATCGCGATCGCTGCGGTCAAGATCGTGGCCGAGTTGCGCGCACGCGGCTGAGGCGCCCATGCGGCTTCGCCTGTCCAAGGTCGGCCTCGCGCTTGCGGTGACCTTCCTCTGCATCGCGGGGGCGCTCTTCGCGCTGCACTTCCACGCCTACCGCACGAACCCCGCCAACTCGGGCGAGAGCGCGTTGTGGTTCTTTCTCTGCACCCTGCCCTGGGCCTTCCTCGTGCCCGAGTCGGTGACCCGCGCGCCGTGGTGGGACGAGATCGCCGACTACGTCGGGTGGGCGCTCGTGGCCTGGAACGCCTTCCTGCTCTACTGCCTCGGCGGCGGGCTCGCGATCGCGCCGCGCGCGGACCCTCAGGCGCGCCGATCCAGCCTCACGTCGCGGTAGGACGCCGGGTCCTCCCGCGGCTCGAGGTGGGTGAAGACGGTTGTCCGGGGCACCGCCGCGCGGATGCGGTCCTCGATCGCCTCGACCGCATCGTGCCCCCGCTGGACCGTCCACTCGCCCGGCACCAGCACGTGCACCGAGACGAACGAGCGCCCGGCTGCCTCGCGCGTGCGCAGCGCGTGGAACTCGAGGCCCTGCGCACGGTAGTCCTCCAGGACCGCATCGATGGCGCGCCGGTCCGCCTCCGGCAGGGCGCGGTCCATCAACCCGAGCGCCGAGCGCCGCACGAGCCGGAATCCGGACCAGACGATGTTGGCGGCGACCGCGAGCGCGAGGACCGGGTCGAGCCAGAGCCAGCCGGTCGCCGCGACGGCCGCCACTCCGGCGATCACCCCGGCCGAGGTCCACACGTCGGTGAGGAGGTGGCGCGCGTCGGCCTCGAGGGCGATCGAGCGGTGTGCCCGGGCGGCCGCGAGCAGCACGCGCGCGACCGCGAGGTTGACCGCCGCCGCGACGGCGTCGGCGGCGAGGCCGGCGCCGACGTGCTCGACTGGCTGCGGGTGCACGAGACGGTCGGTCGCGGCGACCGCGATGAGGGCGGCTGCCACCAGGATGAGCGTCCCCTCGAAGCCGCTCGCGAAGTACTCCGCCTTGCTGTACCCGTACGCGTGCTCCTCGTCCGGCGGGCGCGCGGCGAGCGCGAGCGCGTAGAGGGTGAACAGGGCCGCGGCGAGGTTGACGGACGATTCGAGGGCGTCGGACAGCAGACCGACCGACCCGGTCATCCACCACGCGAGGCCCTTCAGCGCGATCGTGACGAGCGCTGCGGCAATCGAGAGCCAGGCGTAGCGCAGCAGGGATCGCTCGGCGCTCATCGGGGGCGCGGCGTGTGCCAAGCGGCTCACCGCGGCAGCGCCTCGAGGACGCGCGCGGCGAACGCGTCCTGGTCCCAGGCGTCGCGGTCGACCGCGTGTCCGAGCCGGACGATCACCGCGTCGCGCGAGGGCACGACCGTGACCGACTGCCCACCGTGGCCGGAGGCGTGGAACGCGTCCGGCGGCAGGCGCGGGACGCGCGCCGCCGCGCCGCGGTTGGCGCGCAGCTTGAGCCACCAGTGCGCCGCGTACTCGCCCTCCGGCGCGGCGGGGGCGGGCGCGGTCATGAAGCGCACCCAGCCCGCCGGCAGCACGCGCTCGCCGTTCCACTCGCCGTCGCGCAGCGCGAGCAGCCCGAAGCGGGCCCAGTCGCGCGCGGTGGCGAACATCAGCGACGAGCCGACGTAGGTGCCGGAGGCGTCCTGCTCGATCACCGCGCTCGCCATGCCGATGCGG
>CAZIXQ010000196.1:0-7272 GCA_964543155.1 uncultured Enterobacteriaceae bacterium | reverse complement strand
TGACGTAGAACGAGTTCTCCGGGAACGCGCTCACGATCCGGAGCGTGGTGGTCTGCGCGGCCGCGCCGAGCGGCGCAAGGACCGCGGCGGCGAGCGCGGCGGCCAGGGACTTCTTCATGGTTTCCTCCTCGGATGGGACGGCGCGTTTCGCGCGCCGCCGTCTGGCGCGCCAGACTAGGAGGGCACACATCGTTTGTCAAATTGGCGGACGCAGAGGCGCGAACCGGGCCTCGCGCAGCGCGCGATGACCGCGAACGGCGCCGGACGAGATCCCCCTGCGGGCGCTCGTCGTTCGTGACCCAGGGCTTGCCGGTCACGATGGCGCGTCGCCGCATCGGCGATCGCGATCGCATTGGCGCCGGCCGGTGCGGCGTGGTTATACTCGTTACGCAGGTCCTACCCGGACCGGCACACAACGAGAACAGATCTCTCAATTCAACTGAGGAGCGTCTACACCATGTCTCGAGAGCGTGCACCGAGCAACGATCCCAACCGACGTGAATTCCTCGAGCGCCTCGGCGCCGGCAGCGCGCTGGCACTGCTCGGCGGCAACGTGATTCCGCGCGAGGTCCTGGCGCAGGCCGCGACGCCCGCGGCAGCGGTGCCGGGAACGATCGCCAATCCCGCCGTCCTCGCCGGCAAGGACATGAGCGTCTTCAAGGTCCACTCCGAGCGTCCGCTCACCGGCAGCGTGCCGGCGGAGGCACAGGACATGGACGTGACGCCGACCAACCGCGTGTTCGTGCGCAACAACCTCCTCACCCCCGACATCGACGCCGCGCAGCACCGCCTGAAGGTCACCGGACTGGTGGACAAGGAACTCAGCTTCGGCGTCGAGGAGTTGAAGAAGGCCTTTCCGGCCGTGACGCTGCAGGGGATGCTGGAGTGCGCGGGCTCGGGCCGGACGGCGTTCAACCCCGTACCCCGGGGAACGCCGTGGTCGCCGACCGGGGGCATGAGCTGCCCCAAGTGGACCGGCGTTCGGCTGCGCGAGCTCCTCGCCGCAGCCCGGGTCAAGTCGAACGCGGTGCACGTCGCGGGCCAGGGCGGCGATTTCGGGGCGGTCGCGACGGCGGCGCCGGTCATCCGCTCCATCCCGATGGCGAAGGCGATGGACGAGAACACGCTGATCGCGTGGGGCATGAACGACGGGCCGCTGCCGCAGGTCCATGGGTATCCCCTGCGCCTCGTCGCGCCGGGCTGGGTCGGCTCGGCATCGACGAAGTGGCTGCACACGCTGACCGTCCTCGACGCGCCGTTCAAGGGCACGTATATGGACGACAGCTATCGCGTGCCCAAGTTTCCGATCGCGCCCGGCGAGAAGATGCCGCCGGACGCGGTGAGCACCGAGGCGTGGCCGATCAAGTCGATCATCACGTCCCCGGCGCCGAACGCCAAGGTCGTCGCGGCGCGCAAGCTGACGGTGCGCGGCAAGGCCTGGGTCGGCACGGGCAGCGTCGACAAGGTCGAGATCTCCACCGACGAGGGCATCACCTGGCAGCGCGCGAACCTCGCGCGTCAGGGGGACCGGTACGCGTGGCGCACGTTCACCTTCGACTTCGAGCCCGAGCGCTTCGGCTACATGACCTTCCTCGCCCGCGCCTGGGACGACCGCGGCAACGCCCAGCCGATCGTGTCGGCGTGGAACCCGCTCGGCTATTTCTGGAACGGGGTGCATCGCGTGGGGGTGGTCGTTGTCCCTGCGTAGACTCGCGGCCGGCGCGGCGCTCGCCCTCGTGGCGAGCGCCGCCGCCCAGGAGGGTCAGCTCGTCTCCGGGCCGGGCGTCGGGCTGGTGAACGCGAAGTGCGGGACGTGCCACGACGTCACGCACATCATCCGCTCCAAGCTCACCCGCGACGAGTGGACGGACAACTTCGCCAACATGACGAAGCGGGGGATGCCGCCCGCGACCGAGGCCGAGCGAGCGATCATCATCGACTACCTGGTGACCTACTACGGACCGAATCCCGCTCCCGCCCCCTCGCCCGACACGCACGCCGCCGCCGCCGCGCAGGTCACCGGCATCGACACCGGAGATCCGGTCGGGAAACTCCTCAACACGAGCGGCTGCACCGCATGCCACGCGCTCGACAAGCCGCTCGTCGGTCCGCCGTTCCGGGCGATCGCCGAACGCTACCGCGGCGACGCGGGCGCGGCCGCCCGGCTCGTCGCCAAGCTTCGGCAGGGCGGGGCGGGGAACTGGGGCCAGACGCCGATGCCGCCGAACGCGACGCTCTCCGACCCGGAGCTGAGGCAGGCCATCGACTGGGTGCTGGGCCGGCGGTGACTTCCGGCCTCCGCGCAGACGGGGCCGGGGCATGAGCTAGAATCGGCACCGCGCGGGCGTTCTCCACCGTTCGCATTCCCGAGGCTCCCATGACGCAGCGACTCCGCGGCGTGCTCTCGCCCGTCGTCACCCCGTTCAGGAAGGACTACGCCCCCGACGCGCAGCGCTTCGTGCGCCACTGCAAGTGGCTGCTCGCGCACGGCTGCTCCGGGCTCGCCGTGTTCGGGACGAACTCGGAGGCGAACTCGCTCTCGGCCGACGAGCGCATGACGCTCCTCGAGCACCTGGTGGAGGGCGGCGTCCCGGCGGCGCGACTGATGCCCGGCACCGGCTGCTCGGCGCTCACCGACTCGGTGCGCCTCACCGCGCACGCGGTGAAGCTCGGCTGCGCGGGCGTGCTGATGCTGCCGCCGTTCTACTACAAGGGCGTTCCGGACGAGGGCCTGTTCCGCAACTTCAGCGAGGTGATCCAGCGCGTCGGCGACGACCGGCTGCAGCTCTACCTCTACCACATCCCGCCGGTCGCGCAGGTGCCGATCACGCTCGGGCTGATCGAGCGGCTGCTTGCCGCCTACCCGAGGACGGTCGCAGGCGTGAAGGACAGCTCGGGCGACTGGAACAACACCAGGGCGATGATCGACGCGTTCGGCAAGCAGGGATTCGAGGTCTTCGCGGGGAGCGAGGTCTTCCTGCTGCGCAACATGCGCGCGGGCGGCGTCGGCTGCATCACCGCGGGCGCGAACGTCAACCCGCACGGCATCGACCGCGTTTACCGCGGCTGGCAGTCGGCGGAGGCCGATGCGCTCCAGGCCGGCATCGACAAGGTGCGCCAGATCCTCCAGTCCCAGGCGTCGATGATTCCCGCGCTCAAGGCGTGCATCGCCCACTACGCCGCCGATCCCGAGTGGCTCACGGTGCGGCCGCCGCTCGTCGAGCAGCCCCTGGAGGAGCGCGCGAAGATGGTGAGCGAGCTGCTCGGCGCAGGCTTCGACATGCCGGGGATCAAGCAGTAGCGGCCGGGCCGGTCGCGGCGTCGATCGCCGCGCGCTTTCGCATGCTCTACGCCTTCACGATCTTCCTCTCCGCGTTTCTCCTCTTCCAGGTGCAGCCGATCATCGCCAAGATGATCCTGCCCTGGTTCGGCGGCGGCGCGGCGGTCTGGACGACCTGCATGCTGTTCTTCCAGCTGCTGCTCGTCGGCGGCTATCTCTATGCGCACTGGACCACGCGCGGCCTCGCGGCGCGCACGCAGGCGATCGTGCACGGCGTGCTGCTCGCGCTGGCGGCGGTCGCGCTGCCGATCATCCCCGACGTCGGCTGGAAGCCGGCGGGCGACGCCGACCCCGGCGTGTACATCCTCGGGCTGCTCGCGGTGACGGTCGGGCTGCCGTACTTCGTGCTGGCCACGACCGGCCCGCTCGTGCAGGTCTGGTACTCGCGCGCGAACCACGGCGCGACGCCCTATCGCCTGTACGCGCTCTCGAACGCCGGCTCGATGCTGGCGCTGCTCACCTACCCGGTCGCGGTGGAGCCGTGGCTGCCGACGCGCACGCAGGCGCTCGGCTGGTCGGGAGCGTTCGTCGTGTTCGCCGTCGCGTGCGCCGTGCTCGCGTGGCGCAGCCGCGGCGCGGCGTGGGACGTGGCCGCCGGCGCGGCGAGCGAGGTTGCAGCGCCGCCGACCGCGGGGCGCCATCTGCTCTGGGGCGCGCTCGCCGCGACCGCCTCGGTGCTGCTGCTCGCCTTCACGAGCCAGCTCTCGCAGAACGTGGCGCCGATCCCCTTCATCTGGGTGCTCCCGCTCGCGCTCTACCTGCTGTCGTTCATCCTCACGTTCGACGGCAGCGGCTGGTATCGCCGCGCGGTCTACCTGCCGCTCGCCGCCGTGGGCCTCGTCGGCGTGACCGTGCTGCTGCACCCGGATTTCCGTCACTCGCCGCTCTGGGTGATGCTGCCGGTGTACGTGGCCACGCTGTTCGTCGCGTGCATGGTGTGCCACGGCGAGCTCGTCCGCCTCAAGCCGCCGCCGCGCCACCTGACCGGCTTCTACCTCGCGATCTCGATCGGCGGCGCGCTCGGCGGGGTGTTCGTCGGGCTCGTCGCGCCGCGCATCTTCCTCGACCTGTACGAGCTGCCGGTCGGCCTGGTGGCGATGGCCGCAGTGGCGGCGCTGGTGCTCGTGCGCGACGCGGCGAGCCTTCCGGGCGCGCTGCGGGGCGCGGTGGTGGCCGGCGCGGTGGCGCTCGCGGGCGCGCTCGCGGGGACCCTGTGGTGGATCTACGACGGCTACGCGCGCGACACGAACGTCCGCGTCCGCAACTTCTACGCCGCGATGCGCGTCTGGGACTCGGGGGGCGGCGCGGAGCAGCAGCGCGTGCTGACGCACGGGTCGATCACCCACGGCAAGCAGTTCACCGTGCCCGAGCGGCGCAAGTGGATCACGACTTACTACGGCGAGACCTCCGGCGTCGGCCGCGCGATCCTTGCCGCCGGCCTGAACGGGCCGGTGCGCGTGGGCGTGATCGGGCTGGGCGCGGGCACCCTCGCCGGGTACGGGCGCGAGGGCGACAGCTTCCGCCTCTACGAGATCAACCCCCAGGTGGTCGACCTCGCCAGGAAGCAGTTCACCTACGTCACCGACACGCGCGCGAAAGTGGAGATGTCGCTCGGCGACGCGCGCCTGTCGCTCGAGCGCGAGCCGCCGCAGGGCTTCGACGTGCTGGCGGTGGACGCGTTCTCGAGCGACGCGATCCCGGTGCACCTGCTGACCGCGGAGGCGCTGGAGACCTACTTCCGCCACCTCGAGCCGGGCGGCATCCTCGCGGTGCACATCTCCAACCGCTACCTCGACCTCAAGCCGGTGCTGCGCGAGGCGGCGGCCCGGTTCGGCCGGCACGCGCGCATCGTGGACGAGGACGCCGACGACGCCCGCGGGGTGTACGGCTCGACGTGGGTGCTGATCGCCGACGACGCGCAGGTGTTCGAGCGCGCCCCGCTCGCGGCCGCCGCCGAGCCGCTCGAGAGCGACCGGCGGGTGCGGCTCTGGACCGACGACTACAGCGACCTCTGGCGCATCCTCAAGTGAGCGGCGCGCAGCGCACCTACTGCCTGGCCGCCACCGCCGGCGCCGACTCGATCGGCAGTCCCTTCATGCTCCACTCTGGGAAGCCGCCGCGGAACCAGTACACCTGCTTGTACCCGGCCTTGACCGCGGCGTCGCACGCCTTGTAGCTCTTCCAGCATTCGGCGCCGTTGCAGGCGAAGATCACCGGGGCGTTCTTGTCCTGCGGCGCCTTCGCGAGGTCGAACTTGTCCTGCGTGGCGTCGAACCCGACCTCCTTGCGGCTCTTCTCGACGTACGGCAGGAGCTGCGCGCCTTTGATGTGCTTCGCGCCGTACTCCTCGGCCGTGCGCGTGTCGTAGAGCACCGCGCCCTTCTTCATCAGGTCGGCCACCTCGTCGGCGGTGACGAGCTTCGCGCCCGGCAGCTCGCGCGGGGTGAAGTAGCCGAGCGTCGAGACGTACTCGTACTCCTTGGTCGTGATCGGCCGCGTGGCCGCGATGTCGAGCCCGGTGAGCGGCGCGGCTGCGACGATCTTCGGGTTGGGCGACAGGAACGCGCTGCGGATGCGGTCCTTGGTCGGCTTGTCGAGCTTCGCGTTCACCGCCACCCCGATGCCCGGCGTCGCGTGCGTCTGCAGGATGATCTGGCCGCCGTTCTTCGCGATCCACTCCTTCGCCAGGCGCTCGTCGGCGACGGCGACGTCGGCCTGCCCGAACTCGACCGACATCAGCGCGACCTCGTGGTAGCGGTGCTCCTTCACCTCGGCGAAGTGCTCCTTGATGACGACGCCCTTCGCGTTCAGCTCCCCGCGCGCGAGATAGGTCGCGAGCGAGTCGGTCGGCGGGAGCGCGAGCCGCTTGCCCTTCGCGCCCTCGAGGCTCGTGATGCCGCTCGCCTTGCTCGCGACGAACACCGCGCGCTCCTCGCCCGCGAAGCGCGCGACCGGCTCGTAGCCGTAGCGCATCGCCGCGCCGATCACGTGCGCGGGCCCGACCAGCACCTCGTACAGCCCGGCGCGCATCTTCTGCAGCTCGCGTGACAGGTCGCGGCCGATCGCGAGCTTGACGTCGCTGCCGAGGCTCGCGCCGAGGTAGCTCGCGAGCGACTGGTAGCGGTCCTGGAACTGCGGGGTGTTGATCTCCTGACGGGCTTCGCCCGAGACATTGAGCTGGACGCCGGCGGCGAACGCCGGCAGGGCAAGGGCGGCCGAAGCGGCCGCGAGCACGGAAGCGAAAAGCGTACGCATGGGATCTTCCTCGCTATGTTGTCGCGGTCTCCGGGGCCGGTCGGACCCCGACGCGCAGGTCGTCGCCCGCGTCGAGCGCCCAAAGAATAGGCAGTCCGTAGCGGCTTTCGCAACCGCTTCCGGGGCTTAGGGCTGAAAAATCCGCGCTCGGAACGCGTCGGGCAGTCCACGGGCGCCGCGGCGATCGGATTCCTCTATCACCCCATTATCAGGGGTGATGCGCCGGGTCCGGCGAAAGCCGTGCGGCACTGCGAGAGATCGCACGCAGTCGGCCGGTCACCAGTACCGCATCGCCCCGGCGAACAGGCTCGCGAGGTCCTGCCTGGCGACCGGGCGGGGCGAGTTCGCGAGGAGGCGCTGCTGCGGGAACGCCCCGTCGGCGAGCGCGGGCACATCGGCCCCGCCGAAGCCCACGGCGCTGAGGCCGTTCGGGAAGCGCGTGTCCTTCATCATCTGGATGAGATGGCCGGCGAGGAGGTCGCCGGCGTCCGCGGGCGTCGCGCCGTGCACGTCGGCGCCGAGGCACTGCGCGCCGTGCAGGTGCCGGTCGGGGCAGCCGGAGGCGGTCCAGCGATACACCGCCGGGGCGTTGAGGATCACCGCCATGCCGTGCGGGACCATCGCCTTCTCCTGCGGGTAGTCGGGCGGGCGAAACTCGCGCACGAGCCCCGCCACCG
>CAZIXQ010000195.1:2115-7272 GCA_964543155.1 uncultured Enterobacteriaceae bacterium | reverse complement strand
GACGCGTGGTACGCCGCGCTGAACGTGGTCGAGGTGCCGTTCGACGACGAGGCGGGCGCCTTCTCGAACATCAACACGCCGGCCGAGCTCGCCGAGCACGAGCGGCGCCCATGACCTCGCTCGCCGAGATCGCGAGCTGCATCGACGGCTACGACCCGGACGCGCTCCCGGTCGAGACCGCGCGGCGGGTGATCCGCTCGATCGTGACGCCGGTCGGCGCGCGCGAGCGCGTCACGGTGCGGGCGAGCCTCGGCCGCGTGCTCGGCGCCGACGTCGTCTCGACGCTGAACGTCCCCGCGCACGACAACTCGGCGATGGACGGGTATGCCGTCCGTGGCGCAGATCTCCAGCCGGGCGCCGAGACGGTGCTGCGCGAGATCGGCACGGCGTTCGCGGGGCGGACCTTCGATCGCCCGGTGGGCCCGGGGGAGTGCGTGCGCGTCATGACCGGCGCGGTGATGCCCGCGGGCACCGACACGGTCGTGATCCAGGAGCACGTCCGGGTCGAGGGCGGACGCGTGAGCGTGCCGCCCGGGCAGCAGACCGGCCAGAACCGCCGCTTGGCGGGCGAGGACCTCGCGCTCGGGCGGGTCGCGATTGCCTCGGGACGATGGGTGCGGCCGGCGGACCTCGGCCTCCTCGCCTCGCTCGGGCTCGCCGAGGTGACCGTGCTGCGGCGCCCGCGGGTCGCGTTCTTCTCGACCGGCGACGAGCTCGCCTCGGTCGGCACGCCGCTCAAGGACGGCGAGGTCTACGACTCCAACCGCTACACGCTCTACGGCATGCTCGCGCGGCTCGGCGTCGACCTGATCGACATGGGCGTGGTGCGCGACGATCCGGCGAGCCTCGAGCGCGCCTTCCTCGAGGCGGCGGCGAACGCCGACGCCGTCATCACATCGGGCGGCGTGTCGGTCGGCGAGGCCGACTTCACGCGCGAGCTGCTCGGCCGGCTGGGCGAGGTGCTGTTCTGGAAGATCGCGATGCGTCCCGGACGGCCGATGGCGGTCGGACGCATCGGCAACGCGCATTTCTTCGGATTGCCCGGCAACCCGGTCGCGGTGATGGTGACCTTCTACGGCTTCGTGCGCGACGCGCTGCTCCGGCTCGCGGGCCGCACCGAGGACTGCGAGCTGCCGTTGCTGCAGGTCCCCTGCGCGACCCCGCTGCGGAAGAAACCCGGGCGCACCGAGTTCCAACGCGGCATCCTCGCGCGCGGCGGCGACGGCAAGTGGTCGGTGCGGGTCACCGGGCAGCAGGGCTCCGGCGTGCTGCGGTCGATGTCGGAGGCGAACTGCTTCATCGTGCTCGAGCACGACCGCGCCGCCGAGCAGGCGGGCGATCTCGTCGGCGTGCAGCTCTTCGAGGGGCTGGCGTAGGCCGCGGCGCGGCGTTCAGCGCTCGTCGGGCAACCGCACGACGTTGGTTGCGAGCGGCGCGGGTTCGGCCTCGGCGTCCTCCTCCAGAAGGCCCGCCGCCTCCGGCGCGGGCAGTGCCTCGACCCCGCGCAGCTTGCGCTCGATCGCCCGCGTCCGCACCTCCGCGCTGCCGATGGTGTTGGTGGCCTCCTCGAGCTTCTTCTTCGTGCGCGCGAGCACCTCGCCGAACTTCGCGAACTCGCCCTTCACCGCGCCGAGAATCTGCCAGACCTCGCTCGAGCGCTGCTCGATCGCGAGCGTGCGGAAACCCATCTGGAGGCTGTTGAGGATCGCGGTCAGCGTGGTCGGGCCGCACACGGTCACGCGATGCTCCCGCTGCAGCGCGTCGAAGAGCCCCGGCCGTCGCAGCACCTCGGCGTACAGGCCTTCGAACGGCAGGTACAGCAGCGCGAAGTCGGTCGTCCCCGGCGGCTCGAGGTATTTCTCGGCGATCGTGCGGGCCTCCAGGCGGATGCGCGCCTCGAGCGCCTTTGCCGCCAGCTCCACGCCGTCGACGTCGGCCGCCTCCTGCGCCTTGGCGAGGCGCTCGTAGTCCTCGAGCGGAAACTTCGCGTCGATCGGCAGCCAGACGACGCCCTCGCGGTCGCGCCCCGGCAGGCGGATCGCGAACTCGACCCGGTCGTTCGAACCGGGGCGTGTCGCCACGTTGGTCGCGTACTGGCCGGGGGCGAGGATCTGTTCGAGCAGCGCCGCCAGCTGGACCTCACCGAGGACGCCGCGTGTCTTGACGTTCGACAGGACGCGCTTCAGGTCGCCCACCCCGACGGCGAGCGTCTGCATCTCGCCGAGGCCCTTGTGCACCTGCTCCAGCCGCTCGCTGACGTGCCTGAACGACTCGGCAAGCCGGCTCTCGAGGGTCTTGTGCAGCTTCTCGTCGACGGTGACGCGCATCTCCTCGAGCTTCTTCTCGTTGCCCGCGACCAGCTCGCCCAGCCGCTTCTCGACCGCCTCGCGCAGCTCGCCGATGCGCCGGTCGTTGGACTCGGTGAGCGCGCCGAGCCGCACTGCGAAGGCGTCGAGCTGGCTGTTCTGCACCGACGCGAAGCCGGCCATCTGGGCCGAGAGCGTCTGGCTCATCTGGCCGATGGCCTGCGCCTGCTCGGCGCGCGCGGCGCGCGCCGCCTCGCCGCTCTCGCGCCGTCCTTCGGCAAGCGCCTCCCGCAGCTCGCGCTCGAGCCGCTCGTTCTCGTGCGCGAGCTGCTCGACGCGCGCCTGGGTCGCCGACGCCTGGCCGGGCAAGCCGCCGAGGCGCACGAGCAGCACGAGGGCGACGATGGCGGCGACGGCGGCGGCGGCCACGCCAGCGACCAGAAGCGCTTCGATCATGCGCCCGATTCTAGCGAATGCAGTGGCTCACCCGGCGAGCCTCAGTACAATCCCGCGCCATGCACTGGACCGACGTGCCGGCGATCCGGGAGGAGACCCGCTTCGGGCGGCGGCTGCGCTGCTTCGCCGAGCGCCCGCGCAACCTCGGCGCGATGTTTTCCGCGACTGTCGCGCGCCACGGCGCGCGCACCGCGCTCGTCGACGGGGCGCACCGCCACGACTACGCGAAGCTCGACCGCGTCGCCGACCGCGTCGCCGGCCACCTGCACAACCTCGGCCTCGCGCGCGGCGAGCGCCTGGTGCTCCTCGTCGGCAACGCGCGGGAGTTCGTGTACCTCCTGCTCGGCGGGCTGCGCCTCGGCGCGATCATCGTCCCGGTGAACGTACGCGAACAGCGCCCGGAGGTCGCGTTCATCGCGAACCAGTGCGGCGCGAAGGCGATCGCCTTCGCAGCGTCGCTCGCCGACCGGATCCCGACGCCGGCGGAGGCCCCCGCCGCGGTGGTGCGCCTTTCCATCGGCGGGCCCGCACCGGGCGCCGCGGACTTCGACGCCCTCATGGATGTGCACTCGCCCGCCGCCCCGCGCGCCGACCCCGACGAGGAGGAGACCGCGGTCATCCTCTACACCTCGGGGACGACCGGCCGGCCGAAGGGCGCGATGCTCACGCACTTCAACCTCGTCCACACGGTCCTCCACTACCGCACGTGCATGCGGCTGACCGAGGCCGACCGGTCGATCCTCGCCGTGCCCGCGAGCCACGTCACCGGCCTGGCGGCGATCCTGCTGCCGCTGTTCGCGGTCGGCGGCTGCGTCGCGCTGATGCGCGAGTTCAAGGCGCGCGCGTTCCTCGAGCTCGCCGCGCGCGAGCGCATGACCCACACGCTCGTCGTCCCGGCGATCTACAACCTGTGCCTGCGCGACCCCGAGTTCGCGCGCTTCGACCTCTCGGCGTGGCGGATCGGCGGCTTTGGCGGTGCGCCGATGCCCGAGGGGACGCTGCGGCTGCTCGGCGAGAAGCTGCCCGGCCTGACGCTGATGAACGCCTACGGCGCGACCGAGACGACCTCGCCGACGACGATCATGCCGCCCGGCGAGCAGGCCGCGCACCTGGACAGCGTCGGGGCCGTCGTGCCGTGCGGGGACGTGCGCGTAATGGACGATGACGGGCGCGAGGTGCCGGCGGGCGAAGCGGGCGAGCTCTGGATCGCCGGTCCGATGGTGGTGCCCGGCTACTGGGACAACCCGGAGGCCACCGCGCGCGAGTTCGCGGGCGGCTACTGGAAATCGGGCGACATCGGGTCGATCGACTCGGGCGGATTCGTGCGCGTCGTCGACCGCAAGAAGGACCTCGTCAACCGCGGCGGCTACAAGATCGCGAGCGCGGAGGTGGAGAGCGTGCTGTCGCTGCACCCGTCGGTGGTCGAGTCGGCGCTGGTCGCGGTGCCCGATCCGGTGCTCGGCGAGAAGTCGCGCGCGTACGTCGTCACGCACGATCCGGCGTGCACCGCCGCGGCTCTGCGCGCGCACTGCGCGCGCCACCTCGCCGACTACAAGGTTCCCGATTTCGTCGAGCTGCGCGCCGAACCCCTGCCGCGCAACGCGAACGGCAAACTCCTCAAGCGCCTGTTGCGGGCGGGGTAGTGCGCTCGAGCTTGCGCAGCGGCGCGCTGCGGATCGCGGCCAGCTCCTCCGGCGTCGGCCGCGGCAGCCTCCGCCAGCCCTCGAGATCGCGGGCGAACTCGGCGGCGGTCTGGTAGCGGTCGTCGGGGTGCTTGGCGAGGACCCGGGCGAAGATCCGCTCGAACACCGCGGGGACGCGGTGGTCGTGCGTGCTCGGCGGATCGTGCCGCTCGCCCACCAGGGCGTTCAGGACCTCGGTGACGCTCGGGCGCTTGAAGGGATGCGCGCCGGTCAGCACCTCGTACAGCACCACGCCGAGCGAGAAGATGTCCGACCGGCCGTCCGCTTCCCAGCCGACCATCCGCTCGGGGGCCACGTAGAGCGGGGAGCCGACCAGGAGCCCGGTCCGGGTGCGCATGCCGTCGGGCAGCCGCGCGATGCCGAAATCCATCAGCTTCACGCCGCCGGCCGCGGTGACCATGATGTTCCCGGGCTTGACGTCGCGATGCACGATGCCGAGCCTGTGCGCGGCCGCGAGCGCGTGGGCCACCTGCGCGGCGACCCGGCAGGCCTCGTCCACGCCAAGGCGCGCGCCGCCGTCGAGGCTCTCGCGCAGCGTGCGGCCCTCGACGTGCTCCATCGCGATGAAGGCCACGCCGTCGGACTCGCCGACGTCGTAGATGGTCACCACGTTCGGGTGGCTCACGCGGCCCGCGGAGCGCGCCTCGCGGAAGAAGCGCTGCTTGAACTCCTCGAGCTGCGCGGGATCGAGG
>CAZIXQ010000195.1:0-2015 GCA_964543155.1 uncultured Enterobacteriaceae bacterium | reverse complement strand
GCGCGCCTCGCGGAAGAAGCGCTGCTTGAACTCCTCGAGCTGCGCGGGATCGAGGTCGACGCCCAGGGTCTTGATCGCGACCAGCCGGTCGATCATCGGGTCGCGCGCCCTGTATACGCGCCCCATGCCGCCCTCGCCGAGCAGGGACTCGATCTCGTAGCGGCCGAGCCGGGCGGGCAGCATGGCGCTCAGGTCGCGGCGGGGGGCTCCGCGGGCGCCTTCTTCAGCACCTTCGCCTCGACCAGTGCGATGTGCTCGCGCAGCGTGTAGAGCAGGTTGGCGAACGCGAGCGGCGTCGGGATGCGGTGCACGCGGTCCTCGATGCGGTCGAGCTCCGCGAGCCACTCGTCGCGCGAGCGCGCGAGCGGGTTCTCGTCGAGCTCGCCCTCCAGGAACGTGAGCTGCCCGTACCACCTGTAGATGCGCGAGCGCACGCGCCAGCCGTAGAGCGCCGGGGCGAACTTCATGATCGGCAGGACGATCGCCACGAGCGGCACGAGCAGGACGATCGTGCGCTCGATCAGCGTCGCGAGCCAGAAGGGCAGGTAGCGCTGCAGGAAGCGCGTGCCCGAACGATAGAAGCGGTCGGCCTCCCGGGACAGCGGGAAGTCCACGCTGCGCGCGTTCGGGAACTCGCCCGGCCGCTGGAACAGCCCTGGCCCGCCGTGCACCTGGACCGCGGCCTGCAGCAGGAGGTCGATGAGCGCGGGGTGGGTGCCGTCGCGCGCGACGATCGTCGCCATCGGCGCGACGAGGTGGACTTCGGCGGCGGGGATGTCGCGCTGCAGGTCGATGCCCCCGCGCGGGAGCACGAGGTGGGCGAGGTACGGAAAGCGGCGCACGTACGCGTCCGCGTGCGCGAAGCTCATCAGGCGGACCTCGGGCGTATAGAGCGCACTCCAGACCGCGCCCGACTGCGCCGGCCCGACGAGGAACGCCGCGTCCAGCTCCCCCTTCGCCAACGCCGCCACCGCGGCAAGTCCGCCGAGGGGCAGCAGGCGAGTGCGCTTGTCGGCCTCCGGCACGCCGCTCGCCTCCAGGAGCTCGAGCGCGAGCTTGCGCGTGCCGCTGCCTTCCGCGCCGATCGCGATGCGCTTGCCGCGCAGCTGGACGATCTGCTCGAGCGTCTCGCGCCCGCGATAGAACACCCACAGCGGCTCGTGATAGAGGCTGCCGAGCGAGACCAGCCCTTCCGCGTCCAGGCCGAGGCCGAGGCCGCCCTGCACCATGCCGACATCGACCGCCTCGTTGGGGTCGAGCAGCCGCTTCAGGTTCTCGACCGCGCCGGCCGACGCTCGCTCCCTGAGCTCGATCCCCTGCGCGGCGAGGATCGGCCTGTACCGCGCGGCGAACGTCTGGTAGGCCCCGCCCGGCGCGCCGGTGGACATCACGAGGTAGTTCGGCGGCGCCGGCCGGATGAACTGCGCCGCGAGCCAGAAGCCCCCGGCGATGAGCAGCACCGCCGGCACCGCGACCGCGGCGAGGTCGCGCAGGTTGAGGTCGCGCCAGCGGAAGCGGTAGCGGAGCGGGTTCTTCATCCGGGCCGGTTCCGCATCCAGTCGGCGGTGCCGAAGAGCGCCTCGGCGAGCGCCGTGCGCAGCCGCTCCTCGACCCCGACTTCCTCCATGGCGCGCATCATGCACGCCATCCACGCGTCGCGCTCTGCGGTGCCGATCGCGAACGGGAGGTGGCGCGCACGCAGCATCGGGTGCCCGTAGCGCTCGACGTACAGCCCCGGCCCGCCCAGCCACCCGGACAGGAACAGGAAGAGCTTCTCCCGCGAGTGCGCGAGATCGGTGGGATGCAGCTTGCGGATTCCGGCGTACTCGGGCTCCAGGTCCATGAGGTCGTAGAAGCGCTCGACCACCTCGCGCAGCGTCGCCTCGCCCCCGAGCAGTTCGTACGGGCTCGCGCGGGGCGCCGGCGGGCCGCCCATCAGGCGTCCCGCAGCGCCAGGATCGGCGGCCGGCCGAGCGCCGCCCGCGCGCCCGCCCACGCGTTCACCGCGACGCAGG
>CAZIXQ010000194.1:0-7331 GCA_964543155.1 uncultured Enterobacteriaceae bacterium | reverse complement strand
CCCGGGGCGGCATGACGGGCGCGCTCTTCCTCGTCGGCCTGGTCGCGCTCGTCGCCGGGGCCGAGCTGCTGGTGCGCGGGGCGGCGCGCCTCGCCGGCGCGCTCGGGATCTCGCCGCTCGTCATCGGGCTCACCGTGGTCGCATTCGGCACCAGCGCGCCGGAGATCGCGGTCTCGGTCGGGGCCGCGGCGAGCGGCAAGGTCGACCTGGCGGTCGGCAACGTGGTGGGCAGCAACATCTTCAACGTGCTGTTCATCCTCGGCCTCTCGGCGCTGATCACGCCGCTCCTGGTCGCGCAGCAGCTGATCCGCCAGGAAGTGCCGATCATGATCGGCATCTCCGCGCTGCTCTTCGCGTTCGCGGCGGACGGCGTGATCGGACGCGTGGAGTCGGTGGTACTCGCCTGCGGCCTGATCGCGTACACCGTGTTCCTCGTCCGGCAGAGCCGGGCGGAGAGCGCAGCGACGCAGGCGCGGGGCGGGGGCAAAGCGCCGCGGGGGGCGGGCGCGCGCACGCTCGACGTGGCGTTCACGATCGCGGGGCTGGCGCTGCTCGTGCTGGGCGCGCGCTGGCTCGTCGATGCGGCGACCGTGTTCGCGCGCTGGTTCGGGGTGAGCGAGCTCGTCATCGGACTGACCATCGTCGCCGCAGGCACGTCGCTGCCCGAGGTGGCCTCGTCCGTCGTCGCGGCGCTGCGGGGCGAGCGCGACATCGCGGTCGGCAACGTCGTGGGCAGCAACGTGTTCAACATCCTCGGCTGCCTCGGGCTCGCCGGGCTGGTGGCGCCGCAGCCGCTCGCGGTGGCGCCGGCGATGCGCGCCTTCGACCTGCCGGTCATGCTCGCGGTCGCGTTCGCCTGCCTGCCGGTGTTCTTCACCGGCGCGCGGATCGCGCGCTGGGAGGGCGCGCTCCTCCTCGGCTACTATCTCGCCTACGTCGGGTACGTGGTCCTGAAGGCCACGGAGCATGACGCGCTGCCCGCCTTCAGCGGCGTCATGGCGGGGTTCGTCGTCCCCCTTACCGTCGTCACCCTCACGATCGTCGCCGTGAACGCCGCCCGGCGGCGATGAGCTACCCGGAGCGCCGTCCATGAAGACGAAACCCTGTCTCACCCTGGCAGACGTGAAGCGAATCGCGGCCGCGGCCGAGGCGGAGGCGATCCGCCACGACTGGATCGTGGCGATTGCCATCGTCGACGACGGCGGCCACCTGCTCGGGTTCGCGCGCATGGACGGCGCCACGCCCGCCAACGCCCAGATCGCGGTCGAGAAGGCCCGCACCGCCGCGGTTTCGCGTCGTCCGAGCGGCGCCTGGGAGGAGCGGGTCAAGAGCGGGCGCCTCGGCATGCTCAAGATGCCGGTCCTGCCGGTGCAGGGCGGGGTGCCGATCAAGGTGGAAGGCGAGTGCGTCGGGGCGGTCGGCGTCTCGGGCGTGCAGTCCCACGAGGACGAGGCAATCGCCCAGGCCGGCATCGACGCGGTGCTCAAGGGCTGAGCGCGCAGGGGCGCTCCAGCGGCAGCGGCCGCATCCGATCCTGCGGCCCGCGCGTAGTGCAGCGGAATAGGCGTCTCCGCTCGACTGTTTACATCGGATTCGCAGCAAATCCGCACAAGGAGATCGTGCAATGAACTCGTTCAGACTTTCCACTTTCGCCGTGAAGGCCATTCTGGCCACACTGGCGCTAGGTGTTCTCGCCGGCTGCGCTTCCGACCCGCGCTACAGCCAGGGCCTCGAGTGGGTGCAGGCGAACGAAGCGGAGAAGCGACGCCTCCAGGCCGCGGGTTTCCCGCAATACAACGATGGCTTCTAGCACTTCGATGGACCCGCGCGTGCGTTCCACCGTCGCCGTCAAGACCATCCTCGCCGTGTTCGCGCTCGGGGTCCTCGCCGGCTGCGCGTCCGATCCCCGGTACAAGCAGGGGCTCGAGTGGGTGCAATGGCAAGAGGGCGAGCGCAAGCGACTCACCGCGGAAGGATTTCCGCAGTACAACTGGCATTGACGCACGTGCAGAAAGAGGATCTCCCCTGAGACACCTTGTCCCTCTGGCGCTGCTCGTTGCGGCGCTCTCCGGGTGTGCCTCGGACCCGCGCTACGGGCAGGGGCTCGACTGGGTCCTGTGGAACGAGCAGGAGAAGCGGCGTCTGGATGCCGCAGGGTTCCCGCAGTACAACTTCTACTGAGACTGTCGCCGGGTCGGCTCTCCGGAACTCGGATCCGATCGCGTAAAATCTGCGCCTCGCTTCGAGCAGGGCGGTGCAGATGACGCGTAAGCGGCAAGCAAGACTGAACGGCAGCGGCGGCAAACTCAACGGTCGCACTCATTCGAAGGCGCGCGGCAGCGAACTCCCGTACGTCGTGCGCCGATCGCGGATTCACGGGCGCGGCGTCTTTGCGCGGCGCCTGATCCCCAAGGGCACCCGCATCATCGAGTACCGCGGGAAGCGCATCCCGTACTCCCTCGCCTCCGAGCTGTATCCGGACGAGGAGGGCGTTCCGACCCATACCTTCCTCTTCGAGCTCGACGACGACATGGTGATCGACGCCGGGCAGGGCGGCAACGCGGCGCGCTGGATCAACCACTCGTGCGCGCCGAACTGCGAGGCGGTCGACGACGGCGGCCGCATCTACATCGAGGCGATCCGGACGATCCGGCCCGGCGAGGAGCTCGGCTACGACTACAACATCACCCTCGAGGAGCGCCACACGCCGGCCGAGAAGAGGCGCTGGCCCTGCCTGTGCGGCGCGAAGGCCTGCCGCAGGACCCTGCTCGCGAAGAAGCGGTAAGCTCGGCGCGATGGCCTACCCGTTCCGGCTGCGCAAGGTCTTCGTCGCGGTGGAGGAGATCCTCCTCGAGCAGGGACGCGCGTCCGGCCCGCCGCTGCGGAAGGTTGCGGCCGCCGCGGTGATCGGCAATCCGTTCGCCCGCGCCTACGGCGAGGACCTCGCCGAGATGATGGGATGGGGCACCGCGCTCGCCGAGCTCGTCGGCGGCAGGGCGGTCGCGGCGCTCGGCGGAGAGCGCCCGCAGAGCTTCGGCAAGGGTTGCATCGTCGGCGTGGACGGCGCACCCGAGCACGGGGTCGCACTCATCACGAATGCCTTCGGTGACGCGTTCCGCGGCCTGGTCGGCGGCAAGGCCTGGGTGCCGTCGAACGTGAAGCGCGGCGCGCTCGGCGCGACGATCGACATCCCGATCGCGCACAAGGATGCGCTCTACGTGCGCGACAACTACGACACGATGGAGGTGACGGTGCCGGACGCGCCGTTTGCGGACGAGATCGCCGTGATCTGCGTGATGGCGACGCGCGGGCGGATGAACGCGCGGCTGGGCGGTCTGCGGGCCGCCGACGTCAGGGGCCAGGACGGCCTGCGGTAGCGCGGGTGCCGATGCTACATTCGCCGCCCGGCGCGCGCCCGGTCCCGGGACCGGAGTACCTCCTGCCGACGCGGTACCTCGACCATGACGCGCCGGCACTGCGGAAGTTCGCGCTCGAGGCGGTCGCCGGCGAGAGCGATCCGATCGCACGCGCCGTGAAGCTCTTCTACGCCGTGCGCGACGGCTGGCGGTACGACCCCTTCTCGATGACGCTGGCGGCGGAGGACTACGTCGCGAGCCGCGTCCTGACGATGAGCGCGGCCTACTGCATCCCGAAGGCGATCCTGCTCGCGGCGAGCGCGCGTGCGGTCGGCATCCACGCGGGCATCGGGCTCTCGGACGTGGTGAACCACCTGACCACCGAGAAGCTGAAGGCCTGGATGGGCAGCACGTACTTCATGCATCACGGGTACGCGGTGCTGTACCTCGATGGGAAGTGGGTGAAGGCGGCGCCCGCGTTCAACATCCAGCTCTGCGACCGCTTTCACGTACGCCCGACCGAGTTCGACGGGCGCGCGGACGCAGTCTTCCAGGAATACGACGCGCGCGACCGGCGCCACATGGAGTACGTGAAGGACCACGGCATGTGGTCGGACTTCCCGTACGACAAGGTCGCGGCGGATTTCCGGGCCTTCTACCCGGCGCGGCTCTTCGAGGGCGAGAAGCCGGCGGAGCGCTTCGAGGACGGGAAGAGAGTGGACTGATCAGCCCGCCGGCTCGAGCCGGACGAGTTTCCCGTCGGATTCGTCGGTGAGCAGGTAGAGAAACCCGTCGGGCCCGGTCCGCACGTCGCGGATGCGCCCGAGCGTCCCCTGCAGCATCCGCTCTTCCCTGACCACCTTCTCGCCGTCCAGCCGGAGGCGCACCAGCATGCGGTCGCGCAGCGCGCCCACGAAGAGGTCGCCCTTCCAGCGCGGAAAGCGCTCGCCCTCGTAGAAGGCCATTCCCGATGGCGCGATCGACGGGACCCAGTAGTGGAGGGGCTGCGCCATGCCCGGCTTCGCGGTGCCCTCGCCGATCTTGGTCCCGATTCCGTAGTTCACGCCGTAGGTGATGACCGGCCAGCCGTAGTTCACCCCGGCCCGGATGACGTTCACCTCGTCGCCGCCCTGTGGACCGTGCTCGTGCGTCCACAGCGTACCCGTGCGCGGATGCAGTGCTGCGCCCTGGACGTTGCGGTTGCCGAGCGAGAAGATCTCGGGCTTCGCGCCGGCGCGCTGCGCGAACGGGTTGTCCGAGGGCACGCGGCCGTCGTCGTGCAGGCGCACGATCTTGCCGGCGTGATCGTCGAGCCGCTGCGCGCGGTCCTGCTCGCCGCGGTCGCCGAGCGTCACGAAGAGGTAACCCTCGCGGTCGAACACCAGTCTCGAGCCGAAATGGCGCCCGCCGCCCGATTTCGGCTGCATCCTGAAGATCGTCTGCACCTCGACGAGGCGCTCCCCCGCGAGCCTCGCGCGCGCCACTTCGGTGCCGATGCCCGAGCCGTCACGGGCCGCGTAGGAGAGATAGATCCAGCCGTTCTCGGCGAATCGCGGGTGGAGCGCGACGTCGAGCAGTCCGCCCTGGCCGTATTCCGCGATGTTCGGCGGCAGGCCCTCGATCGCGCGCGGATCGAGCCTGCCGTCGCGCCCGACGAGGCGCAGGCGCCCCGGACGCTCGGTGACCAGCATCCGGCCGTCCGGCAGGAAGGCGACGCTCCACGGATGCGCCAGGCCGGCCACGACCACCACCGTGCGCAGCGCGTGCTCCTCGGTGCGGATCGTCTGCGCGCCTGCCGCGGCGGCAACGGAGAAAGCTGCTGCAACGAGCGCGAGGGACCGGGTGGCGCGGCGCATGCGCTACTCGCGGTGCTCGTCGTGGTACTTGACCCCGAGCACCCGGTCGGCGGCGGCGATCGCCAGCGCCGACACGAGGAACGCGAGGTGGATGACCACCTGCCACAGCATCTGCTTTTCCTCCAGCTGGGCGGCGTTGATGAAGGTCTTGAGGAGGTGGATCGAGGAGATGCCGATGATGGCGGTGGCGAGCTTGACCTTGAGCACCGAGGCGTTGACGTGCGAGAGCCACTCCGGCTGGTCCGGATGCCCTTCGATGTACATGCGCGAGACGAACGTCTCGTAGCCGCCGATGATCACCATGATCAGCAGGTTCGCGATCATGACCACGTCGATCAGCCCGAGCACGCCGAGCATGATCTCGGTCTCGCTGATGTCCTTGGAGGAGACGATGTGCAGCAGGTGGATCATCTCCTTCCAGAACTGCACGACGTAGATCCCCATCGCGAGGATGAGGCCGAGGTAGAGAGGGAGCTGCAGCCAGCGCGCGGTGAAGATGAGCGCGGGAATCGGGCGAAGGCGCACGGGCGCCGCGGGCGTCGGTGTCATGTGTGAATTGTGGTGTCGAGGCGGGGCGGCAAAAGCGCGCGGGATTCTAGCACCGCGCTCCGCGACGCCCTTCGCGGGGAGGGCGCTTTCTGCGTCGCATCACCGGCTTAGCGCGCCGCAGCACGACTGCCTGCCACGATGTGAAATGACGCCCCGCATCCCGAGTAATCGATTGAATTCGCTTAGGGTCGCGGCCCGAGTTTCGGATGCCGGGACCTGTTGCAGCGCAACAGGTCGCTATGCCAGAATCGGGGCGCGCCAGGGCGTACGCTGTGGCGCTCACGAACGCGGCGCGCCAACCGGGGCGCCGCGGCTGGAAAGGCGCCGCATTACCCGTGCGGAGAGCCTGCTTGGTTGCGCCGGACAGGATCTCCGGCCGCCCCCGTGACACGACGCGGCCGGGGCCCATGGCCCCGCGCCCGTCGGGCTGGCGTGGACGCGCGTCGCACTACCTGAGGCGCGCGCCGCCCGAGCCGAGGAGGGGTTGGCGCGTGCGCCGGCCTGGGCAAACGATACCTGTGAAAGCGAAACCATGAGCAACCAAGCGCAAGAGATCCGCAAGATCGAGCAGGAGTGGGCCGAGAACCCGCGCTGGAAGGGCGTCAAGCGGGGCTACACGGCCGCTGACGTCTACAGGCTGCGCGGCAGCCTGCACATCGAGCATACGCTCGCCCGGCGCGGCGCCGAGAAGCTGTGGAAACTCATGCACGAGCGGCCGTTCGTGAACTCGCTCGGCGCCACGACCGGCAACCAGGCGATGCAGCAGGTCAAGGCCGGCGTTCCGGCGATCTACCTCTCCGGCTGGCAGGTCGCGGCCGACGCGAACGACAGCCTCTCGATGTACCCGGACCAGTCGCTCTACGCGGTCACCAGCGTCCCGACCGTCGTGAGGCGCATCAACAACGCCCTGCAGCGCGCCGACCAGATCCAGCACATGGAAGGCAAGGGCGACATCGACTTCTTCGCGCCGATCGTCGCCGATGCCGAGGCCGGCTTCGGCGGCGTCCTCAACGCATTCGAGCTGATGAAGGCGATGATCGAAGCGGGCGCCGCGGGCGTGCACTTCGAGGACCAGCTCGCCTCGGTCAAGAAGTGCGGCCACATGGGCGGCAAGGTGCTCGTGCCGACGCAGGAAGCGGTGCAGAAGCTCGTCGCGGCGCGGCTCGCCGCCGACGTGCTGGGCGTACCGACCATCCTGCTCGCACGCACCGACGCGGAGGCGGCCGATCTGGTGACCTCCGACATCGACGAGAACGACAAGCCGTTCCTCACCGGCGAGCGCACTGCCGAGGGCTTCTTCCGCACCCGCAAGGGCTTCGATCAGGCGCTCTCGCGCGGGCTCGCCTACGCCGAGTATGCGGACCTGGTGTGGTGCGAGACCGGCACGCCGGACCTCGAGTTCGCGCGCAGGTTCGCCGAGGGCATCCAGAAGAAGTACCCGGGCAAGATGCTGGCGTACAACTGCTCGCCCTCGTTCAACTGGAAGCGCAACCTGGACGACGCGACGATCGCCAAGTTCCAGCGCGAGCTGGGCGCGATGGGCTACAAGTTCCAGTTCATCACCCTGGCG
>CAZIXQ010000193.1:3483-7349 GCA_964543155.1 uncultured Enterobacteriaceae bacterium | reverse complement strand
ATCCCTGCTGCGGCTGATGTGGGACTACCATGCGGCCCGCGAGTGGCGCTTCATGGGACCGCGCGGCCGGCCTATCCTGCGTCACTGGCCGCAACCGAGGGGCACCGATGAGCGCAGCGCACACCCGCTTCGAGCACCCGCCATCCGACGGCCGCGCGGCCGCAGCGTGAACGCGCTGGACCAGGCGGCGCACGCACGCGCGGCGGCGGAGGCGATCTACCGCGCCGAGTCGCGGCGCGTGTTCGCCACGCTCGTGCGCCTCCTCGGCGACTTCGACCTCGCCGAGGAGGCGCTGCACGACGCCTTCCGGGCGGCCCTCGAGCAGTGGCCGCGCGAAGGCGTGCCGGCGAACCCGCGCGCCTGGCTCGTCTCGGCCGGCCGGTTCAAGGCGATCGACGGCATCCGCCGCCGCGCGCGCTTCGTCGCGCTCGACGACGTCGCCGAGGAGGTCGAGTCGATTCCCGACGATGCGCCGGCGGAGCGGGAGGACATCGCGGACGACCGCCTGCGCCTCGTGTTCACCTGCTGCCACCCGGCGCTCGCCCCGGACGCGCAGGTCGCGCTGACGCTGCGCGAGGTGTGCGGGCTCACGACCGAGGAGATCGCGCAGGCGTTCCTCACTGCCGCGCCGACGCTCGCCCAGCGCATCGTCCGCGCCAAGGCGAAGATCCGCGACGCGCGCATTCCGTACGAGGTGCCGGCGCCCGACGCGCTCCCGGCGCGGCTGGACAGCGTGCTGCGCGTGATCTATCTCGTGTTCAACGAGGGCTACTCGGCGTCGTCGGGCGAGTCGGTGACCCGGGTCGACCTGTCGGGCGAGGCGATCCGGCTCGGGCGCCTGCTCGTCGCGCTGCTGCCCGAGCCCGAGGCGGTCGGGCTGCTCGCGCTGATGCTGCTGCACGAAGCGCGGCGGGCGGCGCGCACGACGCCGGCGGGCGACGTGGTCCTGCTCGACGCGCAGGACCGCACGCTGTGGGACCGCGACCTGATCGCGGAGGGATCGGCGCTCGTGGAGCGCGCGCTCGCCTCGCGCCGGTTCGGCTCGTACACGCTCCAGGCCGCCATCGCGGCGGTGCACGCGGCGGCCGCGCGCGCCGAGGCCACGGACTGGCGCGAAATCGTCGGGCTCTACGACCTGCTGCTCGCGGCCGAACCCTCGCCAGTGATCGAGCTGAACCGCGCGGTGGCGGTGGCGATGCGCGACGGTCCGTCGGCGGGGCTCACGCTCGTCGATGCCATTCTCGGGCGCGGGGCGCTGCAGGACTACCGCCTGGCGCATGCCGTGCGGGCGGACCTGTGCCGCCGGCTCGGTCGCACGGCCGAGGCCCGGTCGGCCTATCAGCGGGCGCTGGCGCTCACCCGGCAGGCGCCCGAGCGGCGCTTCCTCGAGCGCCGGCTGCGCGAGCTGGAGGGGTAGACCCCAGGTCGACCCCGCGGCTGTCGATTTCGGCCGCCCCCGTTCGACCAGGGGGAGGACCGCCTGCGATCGCGACCGAGAATGCCGTGAAGTACCTTTGCCTCGTCTATATGCAGGAAAACGACCTGAATGCCGTCCCGGACTCGGACTGCATGGCGTTCGGCGAGCGGCTTCGCGCGAGCGGGCGCTACGTCGCCGCCGAGGCCCTCCAGCCGGTAGAGACCGCGACGACGGTGCGGGTTCGCGCCGGCAGGGCGTCGGTGACCGACGGGCCCTTCGCCGAGACGAAGGAGCAGCTCGCCGGGTTCTACCTGATCGAGGCGAAGGACCTCGACGAGGCGATCCGGGTGGCGGCGGAGATCCCGCCGGCGCGCGCGGGCGCGGCCAGCATCGAGGTCCGCCCGGTGCGGCAGCTCGACCCGGGTCGAGGCGCGCAGCGATGACCCGGAGCAGGCCATGATGAGCGCGATCCGCGGGCGGCTCGCCTTCTCTCCGGAAAAGGTCGACTCGATCATCGCGGGCTGACGCCCCCCACCTTAGTGGAAGGAGAAGGTCGCATGGCTTACGTGGATGGATTCGTCGTGCCGGTGCCGAAGCGCAAGCTCGAGGCCTACCGGCGCATGGCGCGCCTGGCCGGCAGGATCTGGCGCGAGCACGGCGCGCTCGCCTATGTCGAGAGCGTCGCCGACGACGTGAAGCCGGGCAAGCGCACCTCGTTCCCGCAGAGCGTGAAGCTCGAGGCGGGGGAGACCGTGGTGTTCGCGTACATCGTGTACAAGTCGCGCGCCCACCGCGACCGCGTCAACGCCAAGGTCTTCAAGGACGCGCGCCTGAAGCCGATGATGGACCCCAAGGCGATGCCGTTCGACGGCAAGCGCATGTTCTGGGGCGGCTTCAAGGTGCTCGTCGAGCTGCCGCGGGGCAGGCGGTGAAGTACCTGTGCCTCATCTACAACGAGGAGCGCCGCCTCGCCGCGATGCCGCCGGAGGCGGTCGAGGCGATCGCGGGCGAGTGCGTCGCCTATGACGAGCAACTCGCGCGCGACGGCAAGTTCGTCGCGTGCGAGCGCCTCCAGCCGACCCGCGCCGCACGCACGCTGCGCTTCGGCGACGGCAAGGTCTCGGTCACCGACGGGCCCTTCGCCGAAACGAAGGAGCAGCTCGCCGGCTTCTACCTGATCGACGCGAACGACTTCGACGAAGCGGTCCGGCTCGCGGCGAAGATTCCTCCGGCCCGCCTCGGCGCGGTCGAGGTGCGCCCGGTCTGGACCTACGACGGCAAGGACGCGCGGTGAAATATCTCTGCCTCGCCTACTACGACGAGGAGGCGTTCGAGGCGCTGCCGAAGCCCGAGCTCGACGCGATCGTCAGCCAGTGCCCGCGCTACGATGCCGACCTGCGCGCGAGCGGGCATCTCGTCCTGCAGGCGTCGCTCGGCTCTTCGCGATCGAGCGTGAGCGTGCGGCCGCGCCAGGGCCGGCCGGTGGTGACCGACGGCCCGTTCGCGGAGACGAAGGAGATGGTCGGCGGCTTCTTCATCATCGAGGCACGGGACCTGAACGAGGCGATCCGGGTCGCCTCGAAGCATCCCGCCGCGCACCTCGGCGAGCGCGTGGGGTGGGGCATCGAGGTGCGGCCGATCGAGGGATTCGAGACCGGGAGGGTCGAGTGATGGCGCAGGGCTCCAGGAAGTCGCGAGCGGCAAAGCCCGCCGCCCGCGGAAAGACCACGGCGCGGCGCGTCGTGATCCTCGTCGCGACGCGCAAGGGCGCGTGGCTCTATCACGGCGACGGTGCGCGGCGGAGCTGGCGCGCCGACGGGCCGCATTTCCTCGGCCACATCATCAGCCATCTCGTCCTCGATCCGCGCGACGGGCGCACCCTGCTCGCGGCGGCGAAGACCGGCCACCTCGGGCCGACCGTCTTCCGTTCCACCGACCTCGGCCGCACCTGGAAGGAGGCCGCGCAGCCGCCGGCGTTCGCCAAGGCGCCGGAGGGCGAGAAGGGGCGCGCGGTCGATCACACGTTCTGGCTCACGCCGGCGCACGCGAACGAGCCGGACGTCTGGTACGCCGGCACCTCGCCGCAGGGGCTCTTCCGCTCCGAGGACGGCGGGCTCACGTGGCGCCCGTTCTCGATGGTCAACGACGACCCGCAGTACCGGAAGTGGATGGGCACCGTCCAGGACGGCACGCCGGACGGGCCGAAGCTGCACTCGATCATCGTCGACCCGCGCGACCCGAAGCACCTGTACTTCGCCATGTCGGGCGGCGGCGTGCACGAGTCGCGCGACGGGGGCCGCACCTTCGCGCCGCTGGTGAACGGGCTCGAAGTGGTCGACGGGTTCGATCGCAACGAAATCACGTTCCACGACCCGCACTGCGTGCGGCTCTGCCCGAGCAACCCCGACCGGCTGTACCAGCAGAACCACTGCGGCATCTACCGCCTCGA
>CAZIXQ010000193.1:0-3383 GCA_964543155.1 uncultured Enterobacteriaceae bacterium | reverse complement strand
GATCCGGTGGGCCTCTACTTCGGCACGACGAGCGGCGAGCTGTGGGGGAGCCGCGACGAGGGCCGCAGGTGGACCTGCATCGCCCGTCATCTCCCCGAGATCTACGCGGTGGAGACCGCGCTCGTAGCGTGAAGCGTCGCGGATGAAGGTGCTGATCCCGACGCCGCTCCTCTCGTACACCGCGACGCGCGAGGTCGAGGCGAGCGGGGCGACGCTGGCCGCGGTCCTCGACGAGCTCGACCGCCAGTTCCCGGGGATCCGCTTCCGCATGATCGACGAGCAGGAGCGGATGCGGCGCCACGTCCGCTTCTTCGTCAACGGCGACCAGGTGTTCGACCTCGCGCAGCCGCTTCGCCCCAACGACGAGGTCGTGATCGTGCAGGCGCTGAGCGGCGGCTAGCGGTCGAATTCGGGCCGTCCCGTTCGACTATGGCAAGCGCGGCGAGAATCGCGCCGTCATCAGGAGGAAACCGTCATGCAAGTCCAGTCCTATCTCTTCTTCGACGGCCGCTGCGAGGAGGCGGTCGAGTTCTACAAGAGGGCGCTCGGCGCCAAGGTCGAGATGCTGATGCGCTTCAAGGAGGCGCCGGACCCGCCGCCGCCCGGGACGGTGCCGCCCGGCTTCGACGACAAGATCATGCACACCTCCTTCCGTATCGGAGACACGGTGGTCATGGCCTCCGACGGCTGCACCGACGGGAAAGCGAACTTCAAGGGGTTCTCGCTTTCGCTCGCGCTCGAGAAGGAGGCCGATGCCGATCGATTCTTCGCCGCGCTCGCCGACGGCGGCGCGGTGCAGATGCCGCTCGGCAAGACCTTCTGGTCGCCGCGCTTCGGCATGCTCACCGACCGCTTCGGCGTCGGCTGGATGATCAACGTCGTGCAGTGACAGGGCGGACGATGCTGAAGAAGGTCGCAATCGTCGCAGTCGTCCTCGCCGCCGCGCTGCTCGCCTTCGCGGCCACGAAGCCCGACACCTTCCGCGTCCAGCGCACCGCGAGCATCCAGGCGCCGCCGGAGAAGATCTACCCGCTCATCAGCGACTTTCGCGGCTGGGGCGCATGGTCGCCGTGGGAGAAGCTCGATCCGGCGATGAAGCGCACGCACGGCGGGGCCGCGAGCGGCACGGGGGCGGTGTACGCGTGGGAAGGCAACCGCGAGGTCGGTGCCGGCCGGATGGAAATCGTCGACGCGGCGCCGCCGTCCCGGGTCAAGATCAAGCTCGACTTCCTGCAGCCGTTCGAGGCGCACAACTTCGCGGAGTTCACCCTGGCGCCCGCGGGCGACGGCACCGCCGTGACCTGGGCGATGTACGGTCCGAACACCTTCGTCTCCAAGCTCATGAGCGTCTTCGTGAGCATGGACGGGATGGTCGGCGGATACTTCGAGACCGGCCTCGCTAACCTCAAGGCGGCCGCCGAGAAGTGACCGGGCGGCCGGCGGCTACCGCGCCGGGACCGTCCAGAAGTAGAGCGTGTCATTCTCCAGCCGCAGCACGCGCTGGGGCCGCCAGTCGTCGCCCATCGAGAAGTCGTGAGAGACCACGCGCGTCCCGGGCGCGAGCTCGCTCAGGAGCTTCGGCTTGAGCCGCACGTTGACCTCGGGCAGCAGGTAGAGCGTCACCACCGTCGCCGCGCGGATGTCGGCCTTGAAGAGGTCCCCGAGCCGGAACTCCGCGCGGTCGGCGACGCCGGCCCTCGCGGCGTTCGCGCGCGCCTCCTCGATCCGCTTCGGGTCGATGTCGATGCCGACGCCGCGGGCGCCGAACTTCTGCGCCGCCATGATCACGATCCGACCGTCGCCGCAGCCGAGGTCGTACACGACGTCGGTCGGCTTCACCGCCGCCAGGCGCAGCATTTCCTCGACGACGTTCACCCGCGTCGGCACGTAGGGCACGTCGAGCTCGCGCGGGTACTGGTAGGGCTCGAGCTTCTGCGCGGGTTGCGCGCCGACCGGGCGCGGCGCGGCGAGCGCCGCCGCGGCGAGGAGGAACGCGCGCCGGTCCATCAGGGCCGTCCGGCAGCGGCCGCGCGGCGTCCGCCGCCGGCGAGGAGCAGCACGATCCCGATCGCCAGCACGGCGACGCCCGCCCAGGCGCCGCCCTTCACGTACGCGAGGCTCGAGTAGAGCAGGTACGCGCAGGTGGCGACGAAGATCACTGGCGTCAGCGGGTAGAGCGGCACCTTGAACGGGCGCGGCGTCCCGGGGTCGCGCACGCGCAGCACGAAGAGCCCGATGCCGGTCATCATGAAGAAGAACCAGAACACGGGCGACGTGTACTCGATCATGGTCTTCACCTGGTCGGTGAACGCGCCCGCTACGACGAGCGCGAGCGCGAAGGCGCCCTGGACGTAGAGCGAGTTGCGCGGCGCGTCGGTGCGATCGTCCCACCGGCCCATCCACCCGAAGAGCGGCCAGTCGCGGCCGAGCGCGTAGTTCGAGCGCGCGCCGGCGATGATCGTGGCGTTGATCGAGGTCAGCGCGGCGAGGCAGACGATCGCGCTGATGATGTTGGCGCCGGTCGCGCCGAAGTGGAGCTTCATCAGGTCGGCGGCGACCGTGTCGCTCTTCGCCACGCCCTGGAACCCGAGCCCGCGGACGTAGGCGTAGTTGATCGCGAGGTAGAGGACGGTGACGAGCGCGAGCGACAGCGCGAGCGCGATCACCATGCTGCGGCGCTCCTTGAGCTCCGCGGACACGTAGGCCGCCTCGTTCCAGCCGCTGTAGGTGAACAGGATGAACAGCATCGCGAACGGCGCCGCCGTCCAGGGTTTTGCCGCCGCCGGCGCGGCCGGGGCCGGCGCAGGCGCGACCAGCAGCAGGCCGGTCACGATCACCGCGATCACGCCGAGCACGAGGAGCGAAGTGAGCACGTTCTGCGTGCCCTTGGTCTCGCGGATGCCGAGCAGGTTGACCGCGGTCAGCGCGAGCACCGCAAGCGCGGCGTAGATCGCCGATGAGTTCGGCCCGAGGCGCAGCAGGGTCGAGGCATAGTCGCCGAAGGTGTAGCCGAGCAGCGCGATCGCCCCGGTGGTGATCACCGCGAGGCGGGCCCAGCCGAAGAGGAAGGAGAGCGTGCGGCCGAACGCGCGCTGGATGAAGTGGTAGTCGCCGCCCGCGCTCGGGTAGGCGGTGGCGAGCTCGGCGTAACAGAGCGCGCCGACCAGCGAGATCGCGCCGCCGATGATCCAGAGCAGGTAGAACGCCGACTCGTCGGGGCTGTTCGCCGCGACGAGCGGCGGGAAGCGGAAGATCCCCGCGCCGATCACCAGCCCGACGATGATCGCGACCGTGTCGCGGGTGGTGAGGATCGCCTTCGGGGCGCCCTGCTGGGATTGGTTCACGTCGTGTTCTCGCCGGAGGTGGGAGCGGCGGATTCTAGC
>CAZIXQ010000192.1:0-7358 GCA_964543155.1 uncultured Enterobacteriaceae bacterium | reverse complement strand
TCGTCCCTACGTTCACATGCGGCTTCGTACGCTCGAATTTGCCCTTTGCCATGGCGGCCTCCTGATTACTTCTTGTCTTCCTTGCCGGTGTACTTGTTGATGACGGCCTCGG
The DNA here is from genome assembly GCA_964543155.1 of uncultured Enterobacteriaceae bacterium. Classification (GTDB taxonomy): domain Bacteria; phylum Pseudomonadota; class Gammaproteobacteria; order Burkholderiales; family SG8-39; genus JAGVSZ01. Next base: position 7,246 of record CAZIXQ010000192.1, on the reverse strand, counting down.
CGATCTGCTTCGGCGCCTCGGAGTAGTGCTTGAATTCCATCGTGTAGGTCGCGCGCCCCTGGGTGAGCGAGCGCAGCGTGGTCGAGTAGCCGAACATCTCCGCGAGCGGCACCTCGGCGCGGATCGCCTTCGATCCGCCGGCGATGTCCTCCATGCCCTGGATCATGCCGCGGCGCGACGAGAGATCGCCCATCACGTCGCCCATCTTCTCCTCGGGCGTCTCGACCTCGACTGCCATCATCGGCTCGAGCAGCACCGGGCTCGCCTTGCGCATGCCGTCCTTGAAGGCGATCGAGGCGGCCATGCGGAACGCGTTCTCGTTCGAGTCGACCTCGTGGTAGGAGCCGTCGAACAGCGTGACCTTCACGTCCACCACCGGGAAGCCCGCGAGCACGCCGTTCGGCAGCGTCTCGTTCAGCCCGCGCTGGACCGCCGGGATGTACTCGCGCGGCACCGAGCCGCCCTTGATCGCGTCGATGAACTCGAAGCCCTTGCCCTGCTCGTTCGGCTCGACCTTGAGCCACACGTGTCCGTACTGGCCGCGGCCGCCGGTCTGCTTGACGAACTTGCCCTCGACCTCGGGGCACGCGCGCTTGATCGTCTCGCGGTAGGCCACCTGCGGCGCGCCGACGTTCGCCTCGACGCCGAACTCGCGCTTCATGCGGTCGACGATGATCTCGAGGTGCAGCTCGCCCATGCCGGAGATGATCGTCTGGCCGGACTCCTCGTCGGTGCGCACGCGGAAGGACGGGTCTTCCTGCGCGAGCCGCCCGAGCGCGACGCCCATCTTCTCCTGGTCGGCCTTGGTCTTGGGTTCGACCGCGACGTGGATCACCGGGTCGGGGAATTCCATCTTCTCCAGGATGATGACCTTGGACGGATCGCACAGCGTCTCGCCGGTCGTCACGTCCTTCAGGCCGACCGCGGCCGCGATGTCGCCGGCGCGGACTTCCTTGATCTCTTCGCGCTGGTTCGCGTGCATCTGCAGGATCCGCCCGATGCGTTCCTTGCGGCCGCGCAGCGAGGTGTAGACGGTGTCGCCCGAGTTGAGCACGCCCGAGTAGACGCGGAAGAAGGTGAGCTGGCCGACGTACGGGTCGGTCATGATCTTGAACGCGAGCGCGCTGAACGGCTGGTCGTCGGCGGGCTTGCGCTCGTCGGCATCGCCGTTTTCCTTCGTGCCTTTCACCGGGGGGATGTCGATCGGCGCGGGCAGGTACTCGATCACCGCGTCGAGCATCGCCTGCACGCCCTTGTTCTTGAAGGCCGAGCCGCACAGCATCGGGACGATCTCGCCCTTGATGGTGCGGTCGCGCAAGCCGCGCTTGATCTCCTCGTCGGAGAGGCTTCCCCCTTCGAGGTACTTGTTCATCAGCTCCTCGTTCGCCTCGGCGGCGCTCTCGACCATCTTCTCGCGCCACTCGTCCGCGACCGACTTGAGCTCGGCGGGGATGTCCTTGATCTCGAACTTCATCCCCTGGGTGGACTCGTCCCAGAAGATCGCCTTCATGCGCACCAGGTCGACGATGCCGGCGAACTTGTCCTCGGCGCCGATCGGCACCTGGATCGCGACCGGATTGCCGTTGAGCCGCGCCTTTATCTGGTCGTACACCTTGAAGAAGTTCGCGCCGACCCGGTCCATCTTGTTCACGAACGCGAGGCGTGGCACGCCGTACTTGTTCGCCTGGCGCCACACCGTCTCCGACTGCGGCTGTACGCCGCCCACCGAGTCGTAGACCATGCACGCGCCGTCGAGCACGCGCATCGACCGCTCCACCTCGATCGTGAAGTCGACGTGCCCCGGCGTGTCGATGATGTTGATGCGGTGCTCGGGGAAGACGCCCTCCATCCCCTTCCAGAAGCAGGTGGTCGCGGCAGAGGTGATCGTGATGCCGCGCTCGCGCTCCTGCTCCATGAAGTCCATCACGGCGGCGCCGTCGTGGACCTCGCCCATCTTGTGGGACACGCCGGTGTAGAAGAGGATGCGCTCGGTCGTCGTGGTCTTGCCCGCGTCGATGTGGGCGGAGATCCCGATGTTCCGGTAGCGCTCGATTGGAGTCTTGCGGGGCATAACTTTCATGGTCGGGGGCGACGCAGTCGCCCCCGGGGAATCCTATTCGTCAGAATCTATAATGTGCGAAGGCCTTGTTCGCCTCCGCCATGCGGTGCACTTCCTCGCGCTTCTTCACCGCGCCGCCGCGGCCTTCCGCGGCTTCCATCAGCTCGTTCGCGAGCCGCATGTCCATCGACTTCTCGCCGCGCTTCTGCGCGGCCTCGCGCAGCCAGCGCATGGCGAGCGCGATGCGGCGCACCGGCCGCACTTCGACCGGCACCTGGTAGTTCGCGCCGCCCACCCGGCGGCTCTTGACCTCGACCATGGGACGCGCGTTCTGCAGCGCCTGGACGAAGACCTCGATCGGATCCTTGCCGGATTTCGACTTGATCGTGTCGAGCGCGCCGTAGACGATCCGCTCGGCGACCGACTTCTTGCCGCGGGTCATCAGCACGTTGACGAACTTGGAGACCTCCACGTTCCCGAACTTGGGGTCGGGGAGGATCTCGCGTTTCGGAACTTCTCTGCGACGAGGCATCTGGATCTCGGAGCTGGTGTATGGGTCGGACGGGGTCCCCGGCGGCAGCGGCTACGCGGCCTTGCCGCGCTTGGCGCCGTACTTGGAGCGCGCCTGCTTGCGGTCCTTGACCCCCTGGGTATCGAGGCTGCCGCGCACGATGTGGTAGCGAACGCCGGGGAGGTCCTTCACCCGGCCGCCGCGGATCAGCACCACCGAGTGTTCCTGCAGGTTGTGGCCCTCGCCGCCGATGTAGCTGATCACCTCGAAGCCGTTCGTGAGGCGCACCTTCGCGACCTTGCGCAGGGCGGAGTTCGGCTTCTTCGGCGTCGTGGTGTACACGCGCGTGCACACGCCGCGCTTCTGCGGCGAGCGGCCAAGCGCCGGCACCTTGCTCTTGGTCACCGGGCTCGTGCGACCCTTGCGGATGAGCTGGCTGATTGTCGGCATTCGCTTCCTGACGCCTGATTTTCTGAAGCAATTACAGGGGGTTCGGGCCCCAAACGAACGGGGACGGCGGTACGCCGTCCCCGAGCGGGCAATCCCGGGTGGAAAGACGCGGGATTATAAGGGCTTAATCAAACCCGGGTCAACGGCGGCCGGCACCGCACGGACGTCTCCCTGGAGACCTGGCGGGCGCCTTCCGTATACTCCGCCGTCCGCCGTCATCCCGCCACCGCCCGACCCATGCCCAGCGCCCTGTTTACGCCCATCCGCTTCCGGGATCTCGAGATCGCCAACCGGATCATGATCTCGCCGATGTGCCAGTACTCGGCCGCCGACGGGTCGGCAACCGACTGGCACCTGATCCACCTCGGGCACCTTGCCTTGGGCGGGGCTGGGCTTCTCTGCGTCGAGGCGACCGCGGTGGAGCCGGAAGGCCGCATCACCCCCGGGTGCCTCGGGCTGTACTCGGACGCGAACGAGGCGGCCCTCGACCGCGTCGTCCGGGCCATCCGCACCCGTTCGCCGATCAAGCTCGCCCTTCAGATCGGGCACGCGGGCCGCAAGGCCTCCAGCGAAGTGCCGTGGCGGGGCGGCCAGCTCATCCCGTCCGATCGGGGCGGCTGGCGGCCGATTGCGCCCTCCGCCCTGCCGCAGCTTCCGGACGAGGCCGCGCCGCTGGCGCTCGACCTCGGGGGGATCGAGCGCATCAGGGCGGCGTTCGTCGCGACCGCACGCCGCGCCGCGCGCCTCGGATTCGACGCGCTCGAGCTGCACGCGGCACATGGCTACCTCCTGCACGAGTTCCTGTCGCCGCTCTCCAACCGTCGCGACGACGCGTACGGCGGAGCGCTCGAGAACCGCATGCGCCTTCCGCTCGAGGTCTTCGATGCCGTCCGCGCCGCCTGGCCCGCCGACAGGCCCCTCGGGGTACGGGTGTCGGCGACCGACTGGGTGGAGGGCGGCTGGGACGTCGACCAGTGCCTCGTGCTCGCGCGCGAGCTCGCGCGCCGCGGCTGCGACTGGATCGACTGCTCGAGCGGCGGGATCTCGCCGCAGCAGAAGATCCCGCTCGGGCCCGGCTACCAGGTGCCCTTCTCGAAGCGCATTCGCGCGGAGACCGGGATCAAGACGATCGCAGTCGGGCTGATCACGGAGCCGCAGCAGGCCGAGGCGATCGTTGCAGGCGGGGAGGCCGACATGGTCGCGCTCGCACGGGCGATGCTCTATGACCCGCGCTGGGCGTGGCATGCCGCCGCCGCGCTGGGCGCGACCACGCACGCGCCCGAACAGTATTGGCGCTGCCCCCCGCGCGAGGCGGGACGGGTCTTCGGCGAGACGCGGATCGGAATGCGCTGAACCGGCGCGCTCAGCGCGATCCGGCGGGCACGCGCGTCACGAGGATCTCGACCACCGCCGGGTTACCGAGCGTCAGCACCGGCACCGGCCGCTCGTTGGCGAGGATGGTGCTTCCATCGACCTCGACCCGGGCAACCAGTGCGTAGCCGGCGCGCGCATCGATCACGCTCGGCGGATAGGCCACCACGAAGCGGATCGGGAACCGCCCCGGCTTCGGAATGGTCTGTTCGGCGATGAACGCGGGCGCGGCGTTGGCGCCCCGGGTCTCGTAGAGCGTCACGCGCAGTTCTGCGCCGGGCGGCAGCGCGGCGCGCTCGCGGTAGGCGACCGTCCCGCTCACTTCCGGCGGAAACCGCGCGGCGCTGCGGCCGAAGCCGCAGCCGGCCAGCAGCACCCCTGGCGCGAGCACGAGCGCGGCACGCCGGTTCATTCGACCCTTCCGGACGAAAGAACGAAGGGCGACCGATGCCGCCCTTCGAACTCCCCCGGCCGCGCGGTCAGGCCTGCGTGGCCGTTTCCGCCGCCTCGGTGGACTCGGCCGGCTCCTCGAACAGCTCCTGGGCCGGCACGGTCTTGCGCGCGGTGTGGTAGGCGAGTCCGGTACCCGCCGGGATGAGGCGCCCGACGATGACGTTCTCCTTCAGGCCGCGCAGGTCGTCCTTCTTGCCCATGATCGCGGCCTCGGTGAGGACGCGCGTGGTCTCCTGGAACGAAGCGGCGGAGATGAAGGAGTCGGTCGACAGCGACGCCTTGGTGATCCCGAGGAGGTTGTGGCTGTAGGTGGCCGGCTGCCGCCCTTCGGCCTCCATGCGCTCGTTCTCCTCGAGCACCTCCGCGCGCTCGACCTGCTCGCCGGGGATGAACCGGCTGTCGCCGGCCTCCTCGATCGTGACGCGGCGGAGCATCTGCCGCACGATCACCTCGATGTGCTTGTCGTTGATGCGCACGCCCTGCAGGCGGTAGACGTCCTGCACCTCGTCGGTGATGTAGCGCGCGAGCTCCTCCACGCCCTTCAGCTTGAGGATGTCGTGCGGGTCCTCGGGACCCTCGACGATCAGTTCGCCCTTGTTCACCACCTGGCCGTCGTGGACGGTCACGTGCTTGTCCTTCGGGATGAGGAACTCGTGCTCCTTCGCGTCGAGGTCGGTGATGATCAGGCGCTGCTTGCCCTTGGTGTCCTTCCCGAATGAAACGGTGCCGGTCACCTCGGCCAGCATGCCCGCGTCCTTCGGCGCCCGCGCCTCGAAGAGCTCGGCGACGCGCGGCAGGCCGCCGGTGATGTCGCGCGTCTTCGAGGTCTCCTGCGGGATCCGCGCGAGCACCTCGCCGATCGCCACTTCCTGGCCATCACGCACCGTGATGAGCGAGCCGACCTGGAAGGTGATGTTCACCGCGTGGTCGGTCCCCGGGATCTTGACCTCCTCGCCCTTGTCGTTGATCAGCTTCACCTGCGGGCGCAGACCCTTCGCGGCCGTGCCGCGGCGCTTCGGATCGATGACCACGAGCGTCGAGAGGCCGGTGATCTCGTCGATCTGCTTCGCGACGGTGACGCCTTCCTCCACGTTCTCGAACTTGATCGTGCCCGCGTACTCGGTGATGATCGGCCGCGTGTGCGGGTCCCAGGTCGCCAGGATCTGACCCGCCTTGACCGGCTTGCCGTCGTCGACGTTCAGCGTGGCGCCGTAAGGTACCTTGTGCCGCTCGCGCTCGCGGCCGTTGTCGTCGGTCACCATCACCTCGCCATTGCGCGAGATGACGACGCGCTCGCCCTTGGCGTTGGTGACGTAGCGCATCTGCGAGGACAGGCGCGCGAAGCCGTTCGACTTCGCCTCGACCTGGCTCGCCGCCGCCGTCCGCGACGCCGCGCCGCCGATGTGGAACGTCCGCATCGTGAGCTGCGTGCCCGGCTCGCCGATCGACTGCGCGGCGATCACGCCGACTGCCTCGCCGACGTTCACCAGCGTGCCCCGTCCGAGGTCGCGGCCGTAGCACTTGGCGCACAGACCCCAGCGGGTGTCGCAGGTGAGCGGCGTGCGCACCTTGACCTCGTCGATGCCGAGCGACTCGATCGTGTCGACCTCGTCCTCGTTGAGCAGCGTACCGGCCGGAATGACGACCTCCTGCCGCTCCGGGTCGACCAGGTCGAGCGCCGTGACGCGCCCGAGGATGCGCTCGCGCAGCGGCTCGACCACCTCGCCGCCCTCCACGAGCGCACGCATCAGCACGCCGTTGGTCGTCTCGCAGTCGTCTTCGGTCACCACCAGGTCCTGCGTCACGTCGACCAGACGCCGCGTGAGGTAGCCGGAGTTCGCCGTCTTGAGCGCGGTGTCGGCGAGGCCCTTGCGCGCGCCGTGCGTCGAGATGAAGTACTGCAGGACGTTCAGTCCCTCGCGGAAGTTCGCGGTGATCGGCGTCTCGATGATCGAACCGTCCGGCTTCGCCATCAGGCCGCGCATCCCTGCGAGCTGCCGGATCTGCGCCGCGGAGCCCCGCGCGCCCGAGTCGGCCATCATGTAGATCGAGTTGAACGACTCCTGCCGGACGCTCTGCCCGCGGCGGTCGACGACCGGCTCGGTGGAGAGCTGCTCCATCATTGCCTTCCCGACCTGGTCACCGGCGCGGCCCCAGATGTCCACCACCTTGTTGTAGCGCTCGCCGGCGGTGACGAGCCCGGAGGTGTACTGGCTCTCGATTTCCTTGACTTCCTTCTCCGCCTCGCCGATCAGCTCGTGCTTCTCCTTCGGCACGAGCATGTCGTCGATGCCGATCGAGAGCCCGGCACGGGTCGCGATCGTGAACCCGGCATTCATGAGCCGGTCGGCGAAGATCACCGTCTCGCGCAGGCCGCAGCGGCGGAAGCTCGCGTTGATGAG
>CAZIXQ010000191.1:0-7375 GCA_964543155.1 uncultured Enterobacteriaceae bacterium | reverse complement strand
TGCTCGAGGATCGCCTCGACCACGGCCATCACGTCCTGCGCGCCCCCGGAACCGCAGTTGTCGCAGTGGTCGATGAGGAGCACCGGGCCGTCGGGCCGGTCGTTGCCGATGCGCACGGCTTCCGCGAGCGACGCGGCGAGCGGACGCGGGCGGTAGACGTACTCGTCGCGGCGGTCCCAGGCGATCTTGAGCATCGCGTCGCAGACGGCCTGCGCGTCCGCCTTGCCGCCTTTGCGCGCGTCCGCCACGACGACCGCCGAGCACCCGGTGTACGGGGTGTCGGCATGCGCAAACGCCGGCAGCAGCGTCGCTGCAAGCACGCGTCCGTCGCGCTCCGCCTCGCGCGCGAGGGCGACGATATCGCCGGAAGGTCCGTCCTCGGGCGCGTGCCGCATGATCGACGGCACGAGCGGCAGCCAACCCCAGGCCATCACCGGCTCGATCTCCTCGCGCAACGCGCGCGCGAGGATCTCGCCGGCGAGCCGCCCCGTCTCGTGCATGTCGACGTGCGGATAGGTCTTGTAGCCGGTGATCACCGTCGCGCCGGCGATGATCTCCGGCGACAGATTGGTGTGATAGTCGAACGCAACCGCGATCGGGACGCCGGGCGCGATGCGCCGCACGCGCGCGAGGATCTCGCCCTCGGCGTCGTCGGCGCCCTCGACTGCCATCGCGCCGTGCAGATCGAGCAGGACCGCGTCGCAGCCCGCGCCCACTGCCGCCTCCAGCGGCCGCACCAGCCGCTCGAACGTCGCGCGCGAGGCGCGGTTCGAGGGCCAGGACTCGGCGGCGATCGGGGTGACCGCCTCGGCGCCTTCGCGGGCGGCGACGTCCAGGAACGCGGCGAAGGGCGTGTTCGTGCCGGCGAGCCCGCGCTTCGCGTCCTCGCCGTAGAGCGGGCCCTTGCCGTGGCCGAACGCCTCGAATGGCGTCGCAATCGGCGAGAAGGTGTTGGTCTCGTGCTTGAGCTGCGCGACGACGAAGCGCTTCCGCATGCGCCCGGTCGGCTATTTGATGGGGTGGCGCCGCCGGAGGTCGGCGATCTGCGCGTCAGTGAGCGGGTGCACCTTCTGCCCGCGCACAAGGAGGTAGAGCTTTGCGGTCGCCTCCAGCTCCTCGACCGCGTCGGCCGCGGCGGCGAGCGACGAGCCCCCCACGACCGGCCCGTGGTTCGCGAGCAGGAGCGCGTGGTGCTTCGACGCCAGGACGCGCACCGCGTCCGCGAGCTTCATGTCGCCCGGCGCGTAGTACGGCACCAGCGGCAGGCTGCCGATGCGCATCACGTAGTAGGCGGTCAGGGGCGGCAGCACGTCGCGCGGATCGACCTCCGCGAGGACCGACACCGCAACCGAATGCGTCGAGTGGAGATGCACCACCGCGCCGTTGGACGCGCGCTCCTGGTACATCGCGAGGTGCAGGAAGGATTCCTTGGACGGCGGGTCGCCGCTCACCGCCTTGCCGTGCCAGTCGAGCTTCGCGAGCCGCGCCGGGTCGAGCCGCCCGAGGTTCGAGCCGGTCGGGGTGAGCAGCCAGCCGTCGTCGGTGCGCGCGCTCACGTTCCCGGTGGACCCGTGCGTGAGGCCGCGGTCGAAGATCGACTTTCCGACCAGGCAGATCTCCTCGCGCAGTCTGGCTTCGGCGCTCACTGCTGCTGCCCCTGGTCGAGCATCCCGAGCGCCCTGAGGAAGAAGTCCTCGGCCCCGAAGTTGCCCGACTTGAGCGCGAGCGCCACGGTCGAACCATCGGGCTCGCCCGGCACGGCGAACGTCCAGGGCACGCCCGGGTCGATCTGCGGGCCGATCGCGAGCGCCTTCACGCCGAGCGCGCTCACCACCGCGCCGGAGGTCTCGCCGCCCGCGACCACCAGCCGGCGAACGCCGTGCGCGACCAGCGCCTTCGCGACCGCGGCCAGCGCGTCCTCCACGAGCGTCGCGGCGCGGTCCTTGCCGACCGCCTCCTGCGCCGCGCGCACCGCGTCCGGGGCTGCCGTCGAGTAGACGAGCACCGGGCCCTTGGCCACCGCCGTGGCCGCCCAGCGGATCGCGCGCTCCACGACCGGCGCGGCACCGGCGGCGAGCTCCTGCGGGTCGATGCGCATGCTCGGACAGCGCGTCTTCATCGCCCCGACCTGCGCCTGCGTCGCCTGCGAGCAGCTGCCCGCGATCACCGCGGCATGCCCGCGCATCGGCGGCATGAGCGCCGCCGAACCCACCCGCCTGAGGTGCCCGGTGCGCCGGAAATTCTCGGGCAGTCCGAGCGCGATGCCCGACCCGCCGGTCACGAGCGCGAGCCCCGCGCATGCCTCGCCGATCGCGAGCAGGTTCGCGTCCTCGACCGCATCCACGATCGCGTGGCGCACGCCGTCCGCACGCAGCCGGTCGAACGCGCCGCGGATCGCCGCGGCCCCCTGCCGCACCACCGCGTACGGGACGAGCCCCACCTTCGCCGGCGTCTGCCGCTGCAGCACGCGCACGAGGTTCGCGTCCGTCATCGGCGTCAGCGGATGGTCCTTCATCGGCGACTCGGACAGCAGCTGCGCGCCGACGAAGAGGTGCCCGTTGAAGAGGGTGCGGCCGTTCTCCGGGAATGCGGGGCATGCGATCGTGAAGTCCGCCCCGAGCCGCGCGAGCAGCGCGTCGGCCACCGGCCCGATGTTGCCCGCGTCGGTGGAGTCGAAGGTCGAGCAGTACTTGAACAGGAACTGGCGGCAGCCCTCCCCGGCGAGCCAGTCGAGCGCGGCGAGCGACTGTGCGACCGCGTCGCGCGCGGGAATCGTGCGCGACTTGAGCGCGACGACGAGCGCATCGGCCCCGGGCAGCGCCGTCCCGGCGTCCGGCACGCCGATCGTCTGCAGCGTGCGCATGCCCCCGCGGGTGAGCATGTTGGCGAGATCGGTGGCACCAGTGAAGTCGTCGGCGATGCAGCCGAGCAGCGGCGTCATGACGTTGGCATGAGAAATCTGCCCTTGGAACAGGCTCTTGGCCCGATTCTAGCCGAGACAGGACGGCCCCCGTCGCACTATAATCGCGGCACCCCAAAGCCCGCGCTCGCGGGCTGTCGCAGCACCGTCCAGGGAGGCAATCGACGATGGCAAACCGGCGCAACTTTCTCGCTTCGCTCGCCGCGGCGGCGCTCGCGCTCGGCGCGACCGCACCGGCGCGCGCAGCGACCGACATCCAGCTCTGGCACGCCATGGACGGCGCGCTCGGCGCGCAGCTCGACGGCGTCGTCCAGCGCTTCAACGCCGCGCAGAAGGACTACCGCGTCGTCGCCGCCTACAAGGGGAGCTACGACGAGACCCTGGCCGCCGGCCTCGCGGCGCGCCTCAAGGGCGGCGCCCCGCACATCCTTCAGGTGTACGACGTCGGCACCGCGAACATGGCGGCGGCGAAGGGCGCGATCCGCCCGGTCCACCAGGTGATGCGCGAGGCGGGCGAGAAGTTCGACGCAAACGCGTTCGTGCCGGCGGTGGCGAGCTTCTACTCCGACGGCAAGGGCAATCTGCTCGCCCTGCCGTTCAACACCTCGACCCCGGTGCTCTACGTCAACCGCGACGCGTTCGATGCCTCCGGCGTAGACGCCCGCAAGCCGATCAAGACCTGGTACGACCTCCAGGACGCCCTCCTGGAGGTGCGCGAGAAGTCGCAGGTGCCGTGCGGCCTGACCACGACCTGGCCCGCCTGGGTGATGCTGGAGAACACGCTCGCATGGCACAACGAGGAGTTCGCGACCCGCAACAACGGCTACGACGGCCTCGACGCGCAGCTCGTCTTCAACACGCGCCTCGCGATCCGGCACCTGTCGCTGATGACGGCCTGGTCGAAGTCGAAGATCTTCACCTATTCGGGCCGCCGCGAGGAGGGCGAGCGCCGCTTCGCGCGCGGCGAGTGCGCCTCCCTCACCGCCTCGTCGGCCTCCTACGCGAACGTCGCGCAGAACGCGAAGTTCCGCTTCACCGTCTTGCCCCTGCCGTATTACGACGACATCAACAAGGCGCCCTACAACACGCTCATGGGCGGGGCCGGCCTGTGGGTACTGAACGGCAAGAACGCCGCCGAGTACAAGGGCGTCGCGAAATTTCTCGCGTTCCTGTCGCAGCCGGAGGTGCAGGCGCAGTGGCACCAGGCGACCGGCTACCTCCCGATCACCCGTGCCGCCTACGAGATTACAAAGGCCGCCGGCTTCTACCAGAAGCATCCCGGGGCCGACGTCGGCATCCAGCAGATGACGAACGGCAGCGGCCCGCCGCAGGCCTACGCGCGCGGCATCCGGCTCGGCAATCACCTCATGATCCGCGCCGTCGTCGACGAGGAGCTAGAGCAGACCTGGTCGCTGCAGAAGCCGCCCAAGCAGGCGCTCGACGACGCGGTGCGGCGCGGCAACGATCTGCTCCGGCGCTTTGAGCGCGCGAACAAGTAGCCGCCCTCGCGCCGGCTGCGGCGCTCAGAACGGCAGATCGGCGCCCGGCTTCGCCGCAAGCAGCACGCGCCGGAAATCCTCCTGGATGCGCTCGAGGCCCGCCTCGTCCCGGGCCTCGAAGCGCAGGACGATCACCGGCGTCGTGTTCGATGCGCGTGCGAGGCCGAATCCGTCCGCGTACTCCACGCGCAGCCCGTCGATCGTGATGACCTCCTGCGCGGCGGGGAACCGCGCGGTGCGCTGCAGCTCGGCGATCAGGCGGTGCGGCTCGCCCTCGGCGAGCTTGAGGTTCAGCTCCGGCGTGGACACCGAGTCGGGCAGCGCGTTCAGCACCGCGCTCGGGTCGCGCTCGCGGGTCAGGAGCTCGAGCAGGCGCGCGCCCGCGTAGACCCCGTCGTCGAACCCGTACCAGCGCTCGGCGAAGAACGTGTGGCCGCTCATCTCGCCGGCGAGCGGCGCCTTCAGCTCCTTCATCTTGGCCTTGATCAGGGAGTGGCCCGTCTTCCACAGCACCGGCTTGCCGCCGTGCGCGCGGATCCAGGGCGCGAGGTTGCGCGTGCACTTCACGTCGTAGATCACCTCCCCGCCGGGCACGCGGGAGAGGACGTCCCTTGCGAACAGCATGAGCTGCCGGTCGGCGTAGATGATGCGGCCGTCCTTGGTGACCACGCCGAGCCGGTCGCCGTCGCCGTCGAAGGCGAGGCCGAGTTCGGCGTCGGTGGCCGCGAGCCGCGCGATGACGTCGCGCAGGTTCTTCGGCTGCGACGGGTCCGGGTGGTGGTTCGGGAACGTGCCGTCCACGTCGCAGTAGAGCTCGTCCACCGTGCAGCCGAGGCGACGGTAGAGCGCGGGCGCGATCACGCCGGCGACGCCATTGCCGCAGTCGACCACGATCTTCATGGGACGGGCGAGCTTGACGTCGCCCGCGACGCGATCAAGGTAGGCGGCGCTCACGTCGGCGGTGCGGAGCGCCCCCGCCCCCGAGGGGAGCCGTCCGCTCTCGATGCGCTCGCGCAGCTCCTGGATGGTCTCGGCGAAGAGCGTGGTGCCCGCGATCACCATCTTGAGCCCGTTGTAGTCGGGCGGGTTGTGGCTGCCGGTAACCGCGACCGCGCTCCCGGTCCCCAGGTGATGCGCGGCGAAATAGGCCATCGGCGTCGTCACCATGCCGATGTCCACGACGTCGACGCCGCTCGCGCGGATGCCGGCGGCGAGCGCTCCGGCGAGCTTCGGCCCCGACAGGCGCCCGTCGCGCCCGACCGCGATCGCCCCGCCCGCGCCTCGCTCCCGCGCGAGCGCGCCGAGCGCGCGCCCGACCAGCTCGACCGCCTCCACCGTGAGCGTCCGGTCGACGACGCCGCGAATGTCGTAGGCCTTGAAGATCTCGGGCGCGATGCGCGTCATGCGGAGTGCTCCAGTTGCGAGAAGAAAGCCAGGATGCGGCGCGGCAGCCACTCGTAGCGCCCGGGGAACGGCCCGGTCACGAAGCCCACGTGCCCGCCGGTCGCAGGATACTCGAGCGTGACGCACGGCGGGACGGCCTGCGGCAGGTACCGGCCGGGAAGGAACGGGTCGTTGAGCGCGTTGAGGACGAGCGTCGGAACGCGGATCGCCCCGAGTGTCGGCTTGGCGCTCGCACGCGCGTAGTAGTCGGCCGCGTCGCGGAAGCCGTGCAGCGGCGCGGTCACGACGTCGTCGAACTCGCGCAGTGTCCGCGCCGCGCGCACGCGCGCCGGGTCGAACAGCCCGGGATGGAGCCGGGCCTTCTCCACGACCTTGCGCTTGAGGGTGCGCAGGAACATGCGCGCGTAGAGGCGCCCGAAGCCGCGCTCCAGCGCATCGGCGCCTGCGGCGAGGTCGAGCGGCGCGGAGACCGCGACTGCCGCGCGCACCCGCTCGCGCGCCGACTCGCCGCGCAGCGCCAGCCACTTGAGCAGCGCGTTGCCGCCGAGCGAGACGCCCGCCGCGTAGAGCGGCCGCCCCCCGGCGGCGGCGAAGCGCTCGATCATCCAGTCGATCTCGTCGGCGTCGCCCGAGTGGTAGGCGCGCGGGAGCCGGTTCATCTCGCCGCCGCAGCCGCGAAAGTGCGGGATCGCGCCGCGCCAGCCGCGGCGCGCGAGCTCCGCCATGGTGGCCTCGGCGTAGTGGCTGTCGGCTCCGCCTTCCAGTCCGTGGAACATCACCACGAACGGCGCCGCGTCGGGCCCGCGGAGAAAATCGACGAGCACAACGTCGCCGTCCGGCGTATCCCAGCGCCTGCGCTCGAGGGGCACGCGGCTCCGCCGCGCCACCAGCGCGGCCCAGACGGTCTGCGCATTGCCTCCCGGCAGCCACCAGGGCGCGCGATACGGCTCGCTGCTCAATGGAGGATCTTCGGACCTTCCGCGGGCGCCTCGGCCGGCACGCCGGGCGCATGCGACGCGTGGTGCGCGAGCATGCGCCAGCCGCTGCTCGTGCGTACGTAGACGTTCGTGACCGCCACCGGCGCTCGCGGCCGGCTCTCGCCGACGACGGTGATGATCTCGTGCAGGCTGTGGATCGCGAACATCATTCCCTGCACGACGCTCTGGTCGGCGGTGCGCACCTGCAGGCGCTGGCGCGAGGCGAAGATCTGCGACCAGCTCTCGCGCACCCGCTCGTAGCCGGCCAGCCGCGGCCCGCTCGGGTGGATGCACACCACCTCCTCGTCGTCCGCCCAGACTTCCATCATCGCGTCGAGATCGGCGCGCTCGAGCGCTTCGTAAAAGGCCTGCTCCACATCCTGGGCGCTGGCAAAGGTCGTGCGTTTCATGGCGAGCGTGCACCCGGACGTCGGGGCCGCGCAATGGTAGCGAAAACCGCCGCCAGGATTCAATCAGCCGCCGCCTCACGCCGCCGCGCGTGCGATCCAGTCCGCGAGCGCCGCGAGCACGCCCGCCTCCTCGCCGATCGACGACGTGGCGCGGATCTCGAGCGC
>CAZIXQ010000190.1:0-7509 GCA_964543155.1 uncultured Enterobacteriaceae bacterium | reverse complement strand
CCATGCCGACCGCGGTGATCACCGAGTCGAGCGAGAACACGATGTCGATGATCGCGATCTGGACGAGCACGCCGGCAAACGTCGCCTGGACGACCGCGCCGGTTTCGTCGACCTCGCCCTCGAGCGAGTTGTGGATCTCGTGGACGCTCTTCCACAGCAGGAACAGCCCGCCCAGGATGAGGATCAGGTCGCGCCCGGAGATGTCCCAGCGCGAGACGCTGAAGAGCGGCGTCTTGAGCGTCATGATCCAGGCGAGCGACAGGAGCAGCGCGATGCGCGTGCCCATCGCGAGCCCGAGGCCGAGGCGGCGGGCGAGGTTGCGCCGGTGCTCGGGGAGCCGCCCGACCAGGATCGAGATGAAGATGATGTTGTCGATGCCGAGGACGATCTCGAGGGCGGTGAGCGTCGCGAGCGCGATCCACGCCTGCGGATCGGTGATCCATTCCATGAGTGGGGTCTCCCGGCTGACGAACGCCGCGGAGTCTAGCGGGCGCGGCAGGGCCGCGCCGGCTCGTCAGGCCGCGAGCTCGGCGGGCGCCTGGGAGTCCTGCAGGTCGTTGAACGCGGCCTTCGAGTCGAGCAGCGGGAACTGGCGCGGATGGCCGACCAGGAAGCCCTGGAAATAGCGCACGCCGAGCCGGAACGCCCAGTCGAACTTCTCCTGGCTGTCGATACCCTGCGCGACGACGCGGGCGCCGACCCGGTCGGCGATGCGCACGATCTCGCCAATCTGGTCGTCCTTGACGCTCTGGAACGCCGCCGAGACCGACTTGCGGTCGAGCTTGAGCAGCTTCGGCCGCACCAGCTGGAGGACGGTCTCGGCCGACCTCGGCCGGTCGGGCGAGAAGTCGTCGAGCGCGAGGCGCACGTTGCACGCCGCGCATGCGCGCGCGAACTTGAGCAGCAGCGCCGGATCGCCGTGGGAGGCGGTATCGGTCACCTCGACGATCAGCCGCTTCGACTTGTCGCCGACGCCGGCGAGGTGCCCGAGGTAGCGATCGCTGTGCTTGGCGAGCGTGATCATCGACACGTTGACGCTGACCAGCAGCGAGTGGTGGAGGAGGTCGAGCGCGGCGATCGCCTGCTTGAGCACCGCCACGTCGACGGTGCCGATGTAGCCGGTGTCCTCCCAGCGCTTGATCGCGATCTCGCGCGATTCGGGCTTGTCCAGGCCCTCGCGGAAGCGCAACAGCGCCTCGTAGGCGACGACGTGCCCGCGATCGCTCATGATCGGCTGGAAGGCGGTGCGGATCAGGGTTTCCACGGGTACTCCGGTGTGCGGCTGGAGAAGCAATGCAAGCACAGTGCCAGCGCCGCCACCCGGGATCGCGTGACTTTGTGCCCCGAGGAGGCGTCGATGCGCGCCTTCGGGCAGTGCGGCGTGTTCCGCCTCCGTCACGCGGTGTCGAGCCGCGGTCGGATCGAGGCGGCCCGCACGTGCGTGAAATCGGTCACGCGGCACACCGGTACGGCTGGACGGCTGCTCCCCGGGGAATATGCTTCTGGCATAAGAAGTCCCATACCCCACCGGCGGCACCGCAGGGGGCAGCATGAGCGAACTCGTCGTCGCACTCGCACTCGCCGCCGCGCTGGGCGCCAAGCCCGTCCCGGCGCATGCCGACCCGCAGCAGCAGGCCCGCAGCCGTCCGCCTGCGGCCGCGACGAAGGCCCAGGTCGCGCAGACTCAGTCAGGCAAGCCGAACGCGCCGCGGCAGGACGCGCGCTCGCCCGCACTCTGAAGGCGCACTTCGCGACGTGCGGGAAGAGGAAGGTGGTGGCCAAGGACGGAATTGAACCGCCGACACAAGGATTTTCAGTCCTCTGCTCTACCAACTGAGCTACTTGGCCGGACCGGAAGGCGCCCGCGAACCGCAGCGCCCGTGACGGGAGCGCGGATTATAGCGGCGTGACCGGGGGCTCGCCAGCCCGCGCGAACGACGCGCGCGCCGGCGCGGCGCTGGCCTGTCCGCTGCCCGCCGCCCCGCACCGGTCCTCGCGCTCCGCGCAGATCTGGATCTTCGCGAACGTGAGGAACAGCCAGAGCCAGAACAGCAGCATCAGCGCCACCCACGGCACGTGACGGTCGACGACGAACTTCGGGGTGAGCAGCCGGACGAGCCCGTACACCGGGCGCGTGATGATCCTGAAGAGCTGATAGAAGAGGTTGCCCTCGCGCTTCCCGCCGGCGAGGAGGTACAGGATCCCCTGCCCGAGGATGAACATCGCGGCGAGCTCGACGAGCGCCTTCGCGACCGTGACGAGAAGCAGATCGGCGGACACGGTGGGGATGCAGTTGGTCGGCGAACCGCCCAAACAACGAGGCCCGCTCGCGCGGGCCTCGTCGCTCAAGCAAGAACCGGGATCAAGTGCCCGTCGTGTCGATGTCGCCGCGCAGGTGCGGGTAGCGGACGTGGTCCACCAGCTCCTGAACCTCCTTGCTCGGCGCCGGCGTGAGCAGGCTCACGACGATGATCACCAGGAACCCGAGCGGCACGCCGAACGTCGCGGCGGAGATCGGCTGGATGTCCCACCAGATCGCGTCGGCGAGCGGGGTCTGCACCTTGAAGATCCCGCGCAGCCACGGCTGGGTCATGCCCATGTAGTACACCGTGACCCCGATGCCCGCGAGCATCCCGAGGATCGCGCCCCACTTGCTCGCGCGCTTCCAGAAGATGCCGAGCACCAGCGCCGGGAAGAACGCCGCGGCCGCGAACGAGAAGGCCGCGCTCACCAGGAACAGGATGTCGGCCGGCTTCTGGCTCGCGACGTACGCCGCGCACAGGGCCACCACCAGCAGGAGGATCTTCGACAGCGTCACGCGGCGCTGCGTGGACGCATGCGGGTCGATCATCTTGTAGTAGAGGTCGTGCGAGAGCGCGTTCGCGATCGTGAGGAGCAGGCCGTCGGCGGTCGACAGCGCCGCCGCGAGACCGCCCGCGGCCACGAGGCCGGAGATGACGTACGGCAGCCCCGAGATCTCGGGCGTCGCGAGCACGATGATGTCGCCGCCGATCGCGATCTCCGCCAGCTGCAGGATGCCGTCGCGGTTCACGTCGACGACGCTGAGCAGGCCCGGGTCGACCTTCGACCACGATGCCACCCAGGCGGGCAGCTTGGCGAACTCGGATCCGACGACGAGCGTGTACACGTCGAACTTCGCGAGCACGGCCAGCGCCGGCGCGGTGAAGTAGAGCAGGAAGATGAAGAACAGCGACCACGTGACCGACTCGCGCGCCTCCTTCACGCTCGGCGTCGTGTAGTACCGCATCAGGATGTGCGGCAGCGCGGCCGTGCCCACCATCAGGCAGAAGATCAGCGCCAGGAAGTTCTTGCGCGAAACGTCGCGGGCTTTCTCGGTCGCCCCGGGGAACGCTTCCGCGTGCCGCAGCGGCGGATTGGCGCGCGCCGCGAGCCCGGCCTCCCTGGTCCAGAACGCCTTCGCCTCGTCTGCGCTCTTCGGGAACTTGTCGAGCGCCGTCTGGGCCGCGGTGACCTGCTCGGCAGGCGCGTTGCTCGCCTTCAGGTCCTCGAGCGCCTTGGCGAGCTTGCCCCGCTCGGCGTCGAAGGAACCCGGCAGGCCCTTCAGGTTCTCCTGCGCCGCCTTGGCGCGCGCGGCGAAGATCCCGCGCACCTCGATTTCCTTCGGGTCCTTGATCAGCTGCGCCTCGCGCTCGGTGACCTTTTGGAGGACCTGGCCGTACACGAGCTGCGGGATCGGGAAGCCGGTGTGCTTCACCGACAGCCAGACGACCGGGATCATGTAGGCGACGATCAGCACGATGTACTGGGCGACCTGCGTCCAGGTCACCGCGCGCATCCCGCCGAGGAAGCTGCACACCAGGATACCGCCGAGGCCGAGGAAGATCCCCAGCTCGAAGGCGACGCCGGTGAGGCGCGTCGTGACGAGCCCCACGCCGTAGATCTGCGCCACGACATAGGTGAACGAGCACAGGATTGCGCAGCAGATCCCGACGAAGCGGGCGATGTTGCCGCCGTAGCGTGCCCCGAGGAAGTCGGGAATGGTGAACTGGCCGAACTTGCGCAGGTAGGGCGCGAGGAAGAGCGCCACCAGGCAGTACCCGCCAGTCCAGCCCATCACGAACGCGAGGCCGCCGTAGCCCGTGAGGTAGAGCGTGCCGGCCATCCCGATGAAGGAGGCCGCGCTCATCCAGTCGGCGCCGGTCGCCATGCCGTTGAAGAGCGCGGGCACGCGTCGTCCGGCCACGTAGTACTCGGCGACGTCCGCGGTGCGGCTCATGATGCCGATGCCGGCGTAGAGGCCGACCGTGGCGAGCAGGAAGATGTAGCCGATCCAGTTCCGCGGCAGGCCGAACTGCTCGAGGATCGCCAGGACGATGATGAAGACGACGAAGCCGCCGGTGTACCAGGTGTACACCTTCTTCAGCATCGCATTGAACTGCGATTGGGTCTGGGTTGCCATGGCTCAGTCCTCCCCTTCCGCCACGTCGTACTGCTGGTCGAGGTTGTTCATGTACCGGGCGTAGAACCAGATGATGAGCACGTACACGACCAGCGCCCCCTGCGCCCCCGTCCAGAATGCGAACGTCCAGCCAAAGAAGTTGAACGAGAAGACATCGCGCGCGAGGTAACCGATGACGAAAGTGACGATGAACCAAATGGCCAGCAGAATGAGCGTGACGGTCACGTTCTTCCGCCAGTACTCGCGGTGCTTCTGTGACAGCTCCATGAAGTCCTCCGTGCCGGAAGTGGATCGGGGCCCGGTAATCCGGGCTTCTTTGCGTTGTGTGAATTATTGCGCGCAGGGTAGTGAGGCAACCTTACACGGCCCTTACGGGCCGGCACGACAGCATGCTGCGGCGCATCACAGGAGGTGCAGTTGGCCGAAAATCCCCCCGGCCAAGGTGGACACTGCGAGCAGAAGGAGAAAGGCGATGGCGACGTACTCGGCTGCTTCCCGTTCGCGCGCGAACCCCAGCACGTGCAGCCCGCGGTGGTAGAGATAGGCGCAATACGGGACGATCGGCAGCATCGCGATGAACGTCGCCGGTTTGAGGAGCATCACGCCGGCCAGCCAGATCGGCGTCGTGCCGAAAGCCGCGACCGCCCAGGCCCCACTCCAGTCGCGCCGCCCGCCGTACATCGGGGCGAGCACCAAGAACGCGCCGGCGAGCATCGCCACCGAGGCGATCGATCCGAGATAGGTGACCAGGCCGGCGTGCAGGATCGACGCCAGTCCGGGACGGCGAATCGGCTCGCCCACCATCACGAGCTCCATGCCGAATATCGCGAGCCCGATCATCCAGGCGACAGCGGGAATCGCTGCGAGCGGCAGGACGTGGGCGAGAAACACGCCGAGCGCACCCGGCCGCTCGCGGGCGATCGCGGCCCACTCGCGCTGCGGCGCGAACGTCACCCGGAAAGCGCGACGCAGCACGGGTGCGGCTCTGCTGCACCCCGCAGCCGGCAGGCGCGAGGGCGGAATCGGGCGTGAACGCGGACGGCGATTACGGGCCCAGATAGGCCGCGGCAAATACCTTGGCCCGATCGCGGAAGACCTGCGCCTTCTGGGCCCCGCGCACCGCCGCTAGCATGCCGGCGCAGCGCTCGACCGCGGCAGAAAACTCGGCGGGCGTCTTCGCGTTCTCGAGGCTTCCGGTCACGAGGTCGGCATCGGGACCGAGGTTGTCGAGCAGGAATCGCGTCAGCGCGGACAGCGCCTCGCCGCGCGATTGCGGCACGGTCGCCGGCCCGGCGGCTTTGGCGGGGGGCACCGCAGCCGCCTTCGCGGGCGATGCGGTCGCGCCCTGCGTCCCCTTCACCTCCACGAACCCGTCGCGCACCAGCGCGTCCAGGGACGCGGCAATCTCGGGGATCCCGCCGAACTTCGCGAGAATCTCGCCGACGGTCGCCGTGCCGTCGACCATGATGAGGATCGTGCGCTGCTTCTGCGGCAGGCCGTGCGTGCGCGACTTGACCTCCTCGCTGCCTTTCGCGGTCTTCGCGAGCACTGCGCTGCGGTCCATTTCGCTTCCTCGACTCCGAGCTCCCGGCGACCGCGTTCTGTTTGTCTTGTGCAGCCATTATTGCCACCGCCTCGCCGACAGGCAAGGCGGCCGGATGGCCGAGCGTGGGGAACGACACACCGATCGGGGATCGCGCCGCTACGCGGCCGACCGGAGGCGCTGCGACGCATCCTCGGCCCGCGGGAAGTCCACGCGCGCGACCGTCCCGCGCGCGCGCGGGTTCGGCAGCAGCGCGACGGTTGCGCCGTGCAGATGGGCGATGCCGCGGACGATCGGTAGCCCGAGCCCCGAGCCCTCGGTCTCGGTGCCGAGGACCCGGTAGAAGCGCTCGAACACCAGCTCGCGGTCGGCCTCCGCGACCCCGATCCCCGTGTCCTCGACCTCGAGCAGGACGCGGTCGCCCGCCGCCACGCGCACGGTCACCCGCCCGCTGGCAGGGGTGTAGCGGATGGCGTTGTCGAGCAGATTGACGACCAGCTCCTGCAGCAGCGCCGGGCTGCCCTCGACCCAGGCTGCCTGCCCGGCCCCCTCGAAGCCGAGATCGATGTCCTTCTCCCGCGCGCGCGGCACCCAGTCGCGCGTGAGCTCGCGAGCAAGCGCGTCCAGGTCGAGCGGACGCAGGGCCGGCGGCGAGTCGCTGTCCGCGCGCGCGAGTGCGAGGAGCTGGTTGATCAGGTGCGAAGTGCGGTCCGCGCTCGCGACGATCTGGCGCATCGCGTGCTGCAGGTTGACCGGGTCGCGCTGGCGCATCGCGATTTCGGCCTGCATCTTCAGCCCGGCGAGCGGCGTGCGCATCTGGTGGGCCGCGTCGGCCACGAACCGCTGCTGGGCGCGCAGGCTCGCGTCGAGCCGGGCGAGCAGCTCGTTGAACGCCCCGATGAGCGGGCGCGCCTCCTCCGGAGCGTCCGCCTCGTCGATCGGCGCGAGGTCCCCGGGCTTGCGCCCCCGGATCGCCGCGGTGAGTTCGTTCAGCGGCTCGATGCCGCGGGTGAGTCCGAGCCATACGAACAGCAGCGCCACCGGAACGATCAGGAACTGCGCGGCGAGGACGTCGCCGATGATCTCGCTGGCGAGGCGGCTGCGCTTGCGCACCGTCTCGGCGACCTGCACGAGCGCGGCGCCGCTCATGCCGGGCACCTGCGCGAACATGTACGCGACGCGGACCTCGACACCAGGAATGTGGTCGTCCCGGAAGTACACCTTGTGCGGCTCCATCTCCGGGGTGAATTCGACGAGGGGAAGGGCGGTATCGCCGCCGGCGAGCGCGTTGCGCTCGTCGCGCACCTGGAAGTAGGTGAGGTCGTCATCGTCGGCACGGAGGATGACCGCTGCGGCCGCGGCGTCGTTCACCACCAGCTGCCCCGCGACGAAGCTGAGCTGCTTCGACACCGCGACCACGCTGTCGCGCAGCTCGCGGTCGTACGCGCCGTCGGCGATCGAATACGCGAAGAAGTACTGGATCGCCATGCTGATCGGCCACAGGATCAGCAGCGGCGCGAGCGTC
>CAZIXQ010000189.1:0-7595 GCA_964543155.1 uncultured Enterobacteriaceae bacterium | reverse complement strand
TTAATCGGGACCTTCGGGGCCCCCAAACTGATGTACCCCAGCCAACTCCCCCACCGCCCGCCCCAGCCCCTCCACCACCCTCGCCATCCGCGCGTAATCGATCTTCTCCGGCGTATCCGTCGCGCTGTGATAGTGCCGATACCGATAGAACGCCGTATCGGTCACCATCACCCCCGGATACCCCTCCCGCCAGAACGAAAGCTGATCGCTCCACGACACCCCCGGCACGATCCCCGGACTCGCGAGCTTCTCCGCAGGAAAATCCGACCCGCCCCTGAACGCCCGCACCACCTCCCTCAGCGTGCGCCGCGATCGCAGATTCGAGACGAACGCGATGAAGTTTCCTTTCTCCGGATAGAACATCCCCAGCAACGGCGGATACGCCTGGCTCCCGGCGGCATCGCTGTAGCACCCCAGCATCTCGAGCGACAGCATCACCCGGATGTCGTCCCCCCGCGCCCGCGCCGCGCGCGCGTACACGCGACTCCCCATCTCCCCGAAATAGAAGAACGGCGGCTCCTCGTTCACGAACGCGACGAGCCGCACCGTCCGCGCCAACGACCCACCGCGCAGCGCCCGGCCGATCTCGATGACCCCCGCCACGCCGCTCGCGTTGTCGTCCGCCCCCGGCGAACCGGGCACGGTGTCGTAGTGCGCCCCGACCAGCACGACCTCGGATGCACGTGAACCACCGGGAATCACCACCTCCAGATTCGACGACTCCACCCCCTGCGCCAGATACGTCTGGCGCGCGACGTCGTAACCGAGCCCGGCGAGCGCGCCGGCGATGTACGCCTCGGCCGCGTGCAGCGCCCCCGGCCGCCCGACGTGCCGCTCGCCGATCTTCCCTGCGAGCGCCTCGACGTGCCCCCGAAGCCGGGCCTCCAGCGTCCCGACCTGCTGTCCGGAAATCGACACTTTCGGCTCACTATAGATAGCCCTTCACCCCCACTCGAGCTCGAGCCGTCCGTCCGCGTGCACCCGCGCCCGCGTACCGAACGCCCGACCCTGCTGCGTGAG
Source organism: uncultured Enterobacteriaceae bacterium (assembly GCA_964543155.1). Lineage (GTDB taxonomy): Bacteria > Pseudomonadota > Gammaproteobacteria > Burkholderiales > SG8-39 > JAGVSZ01. Next base: position 6,575 of record CAZIXQ010000189.1, on the reverse strand, counting down.
CAGGTCCGCCAGCCACTGCCCGTCCGCGGCGGAGGCCCGCTGTACGCGGAACTTCCGCATCTGCGTCGGTACGAGCTCGAGTCGCGCCAGCGCCCCGGTCGCGAGATCGAGCACCGGGAAGTACATCAGACTCAGGTCGCCCCGGAACGACTCGTGCCCGCTGATCCCCTCGTAGTCGTTCACGAAGTCCCCGCACCCGTAGAGCACGAGCTTCCCCGCGTGCACTTCGATCCCCTTCGCGTGATGCGACGAGTGCCCGTGCACCACGTCCACCCCGGCCTCGTCGACGAGCGCGTGCGCGAACCGCCGCTCGGCGCGCGAGATTCCGTATCCCCAGTTGCCGCCCCAGTGGATCGACGCGACGGCGAGATCGCCCGGCCGCTTCGCCGCCCCCACCGCGCGCGCGACGCGCGCCACGCTCCGGTCGGACAGGTCTTCGAGCACCGCGATCCCGGGCGCCGACTCGGTCGCCGCCCAGTCCTCCGGCACCCCGCTCGACGGCATTGCGTACGCGGCCACGAGCACGCGACCGCCGCCGGCAAGGGGAATCGCCGCGGGCGCCTCCGCCTCCAGGCGGTTCTTTCCCGCGCCCGCCGTCCGCAGCCCCGCCGCGCGCAAGGTATCGAGCGTCTCCAGAAGCCCCGCCGGTCCCCAGTCGAGCACGTGGTTGTTCGCGAGCACGCAGCAGTCGATCCCCGCCGCCGCGAGGCACGGCACGTTCGCCGGGTGCATGCGGTAGTTGATCCCCTTCGCGAGCCAGTCGTCGCTCGTCGTGACCGCGGTCTCGAGGTTCACGATGCGGGCGTCGGGCTTCACCCGCGCGAGCTCGGCGAGCGCGTCCCCCCACAGGTACTCGGGCCCGGCCCCGCGCGGGATCGTGCCGTGCAGCGACTCGGCGAGCGCCACATACCCGAGCGCGCTCCGCACGTACCCCTCGTGCAGCCCCGGCTCGGAGGGCCGCGCGAGGATCTGGTCGATCCCGCGCCCGGTCATCACGTCGCCGCAGAGAAAGAGCGTGATCGTCTGCGTGCCCCTTGACCCGCCTCAATTCTCCGCCCGCGCCGCCCCGTAGATTGGGCAAGGGGGCACCCTGCCATGCTCGCCGCTGCCGATCGCCCGTACGACCTCGCCACGAAACTCGCCTTCCTCTCCCGGCGTGCGAGCTACGCGGAGCCGACCGCGCACATCGAGGCGATCGAGACGCACATGTCCTGGGTCTTCCTCACCGACCGCCACGCGTACAAGCTGAAGAAGCCGGTGCGCCACGCCTTCCTCGACTTTTCCACGCTGGAGGCGCGCCGGCGCGACTGCGAGGCGGAGCTCCGCCTCAACCGCCGCCTCGCTCCGGAGGTCTACCTCGAGGTCGTCGCGCTCACCGCGGAGCCGTCGGGCGCGCTCGCGCTCGCGGGCGCCGGCCCGCCGGTGGACTGGCTGGTGAAAATGAAGCGCCTCCCCCGTGACCGCATGCTCGACGCCGCGATCGCGCGCGGCGACGTGCGCGATTCGGAGATCGCCGCGGTGGCCGACCTGCTCGCCGCCTTCTACCGCGGCCTCCCGCCGATCGCGCTCGATGGCGCCGCGTACCGCAACCGCCTCGCGCGCGACATCGAAGCCTGCCGGACAGAGCTCCGCGCGCCGGCGCACGAGCTCCCTGCCGCGCTCTTCGAGTCCGCCGCGGCGGCCCTCCTCGCCTTCGTCGCGCGCGAATCGAGCCTCCTCGACGCGCGCGTCGCTGCGGGCCGCATCGTCGAAGGGCACGGTGACCTCCGCCCGGAGCACGTCTGCCTCCTCGATACGCCGGTGATCATCGACTGCCTCGAGTTCAACCCGGACTTCCGCATCCTCGACGTCGCCGACGAGCTCGCTTTTCTCGCGCTGGAGTGCGCGCGGCTCGGCGCGCCCGACACCGGCGAGAAGATCGTCGCCGCGTGCGCCGCGCGCCTCGCCGACCGCGTGCCGCCACCGCTCCACCGCTTCTACTTCTCCTACCGCGCGCTCGTGCGCGCCAAGATCGCGGCGTGGCACGCGCAGGACGTGCCGGCGGCCGAGATCGGGAAGTGGCGCGCGCGCACGCGCAGGTACCTCGCGCTCGCCACGCACGCCGCTCAAGCCGGCGCCTGACCGGAGGCCGGGTCGGCGAGCAGCTCGGTGATCGAGCCGCCCTCGTGCAGCCGCCGGATCGCCTCGGCGACGAGCGGCGCGACGTCCAGCACCGCGAGCTTGTCGGCTGCCGGCCCGGGCCCGAGCCGGAACGGCGGCACCGAGTTCGTCACCACGACCTGCGCGATCGCCGGGTCGGCGAGCGCCCCGGCCGCGTCCCCCACGAACAACCCGTGCGTCGCAACGGCGTACACCGCGGTCGCGCCGTTCGCCGCGCACGCGCGCGGGGCCCGCGCGAGCGTGCCGCCGGTCGCGACCAGGTCGTCGACGACGATCGCCACCCGCCCGCGCACCTCGCCGACGATCGCCGCCGCGCTCACCACCCCGAGCGCGCGATGCTTCTCCACGTACGCGCCGCCGACCGGCCGGCCGAGCGCGGCGACGAGGCTGTGCCGCAGCGCCTCGGCGCGCTTCACGCCGCCCGCGTCCGGCGACACCACGGCGACCTCGTCGGCGGCGAAGCGCGTCGCGAGATGGCGCGTGAACGGCCGCCGCGCCTCGAGGTGCACCGTCTCGCAGCGGAACGCGTTCTCGAACGCGGCCGGGTTGTGCGCATCGAGCGCCACCACCCGGTCCACGCCGACCGCCTCGAGCATCTGGGCGACGTAGCGCGTGGTCACCGGGTCGCGCGGCTGCGTGCGCCGGTCCTTGCGCGCATAGGCGAGATACGGGATCACCGCGGTGACGCGCGCCGCGCCCGCATCCCTGAGACACCCGGCGAAGAAGGCGAGCCGGCAGAGCTTCGCGTCCACCCCGGCCTGCGGCTCGCCGTAGAGCGCGTGGACCACGAATGCATCCCGGCCGCGCACGCCGATGAGCGGCCGGACCTTGTGCTCCCCGTCCTCGAACTCGCGCTCCTCGTGCGGCGCGAGCGCCACCCCGAGCGAGCGCGCGATCGCGCCGCCGAAGCCGGCGGACGCGTTCAGCGCGAAGAGGCGCAGTTGCTCGAGCGACATGTCGCCGGTCCCGAACCCCCTCGCCGGTCCCTCATGGAGATCACGCCCCAGCCCCCGAAACTGCCGGGGGCTGCGCCAGGAGCCGCGGCGCCGGAGGGGGCGTTGAATCCACTATGCGCCCCCGCGCACGGCGCGCGTTGAGGCTCGTCAAACGCGGGCCAGCTCAGTGGTCCTCGATCCTCGGCACCGATTCCTCGGCCGGCGCGCCGGTCTCCGCGTCGATCCAGTCGGCGATGCCGATCTCGTCTTCCGCCTCGGCAAGCGTTTCACCCGGCTCGTAGCCCGACTCCTCGGCCGCCTGCATGTCAGCCACCGCCTCGAACAAATTCGCGAACGGGCCGTATTCCCTCTCCTCGGCCTTCGAGTGCCAGTAGAAGCCGTCGGGCCGCTCGATGATGCGGGTGCGATCGAAATCGGCGGGGGTTTCCGGTACCTTGGCTGTCATCGGTCACGCTCCTGAAAACAGCGTAGGCCGCCGCGCCGGGTGCCTGTTGACCTCCGTCAAACGGCGGCATGCGGGCGCGCGGGTGGCCTGGACGCACGGCCCCGCGAGGCGCTCGTGCAGAGGGCGCCGAAAGCGGCGCGGCGGATCAGAACTCGGCGAGCGAGCCGACGAAGCCCGCGAGCAGCGCGTTCACCCGCCCGGGCACCTCGATCTGCGGAAAGTGGCCGACCCCGGCGATCACCTCGATGCGCGCGTCCGGCACGCGCCGCCGCACCAGGTCGAGCCACGCCGACGACTCCCCCGCCTTCAGCGCCACGCGCCTGCGGTCCGCGTTCAGCGTGGTCGTCTGGATCACCATCAGCGGCACGCGCACCGCGTCGAGCGCGGCGTCCATCCGCGCCGCGTCCCAGCGCGCCATCGCGGGGAACAGCGCCGCGCCGAGCTCGCCCGGCAGCCGCTTCCCGCGCGCGACGATGCGTGTCGCGTCCGCGCCCGGCCGGAGGAACATCCCGCTGAAGAGCGCGTCGGCGAACGCCGGGAACCCGACGAACTCGATCGCCGCGCGCATCGCCTCCTCGGCCTGCGCGGGATCGGCGTCGCCGAGCCGGCTGCCGTCGATCAGCACGAGCCCCGCCACGCGCTCGGGCGCGCGGGTGTACGCCTCGAGCGCCACGCGGCACCCCAGGCTGTGCGCGACCAGGATCGGCTCCTTCAGTTCGCGCTCGGCCACGAGCCGCGCGAGGTCGGCGCCGAGCGTCTCGATCGAGGCATCGGCGGCCCGCCCCGGCGTGCGGCCGTGCCCACGCAGGTCGCACGCGAGCACCGCCTGCCGCACGCCGAACTCCGCGACCTGCGCCGCCCAGTCGGTGTGGTCGCACCCGAAACCGTGCACGAAGACGAGCTCCGGCGCGCCGCTGCCGACGCTCTGAACGAACGCTTCGGTGCTCACCCGCGTCCTCCTTGCATGCGGCGATGGTACACGCGCGCTCGGCGCAGGCCCAAAGTAGGGTAACTTCGGGCCCCACGCCCGCCCGCAGACCTGCCATGCCGAGACCCCACGCTGCAGTTGCCGCAGCCGCCGCGCCGCACCGCGCACGCGGCGAGGTGGAGTCCACGTACGCGTGGCTGCGCCTCGTCGCGGCGCTCGTGGTCTCGAGCATCGGCGGCGTGGGCATGTGGTCGGTCGCGGTGGTGCTGCCCGCGGTGCAGGCGGAGTTCGGCATCGCGCGCTCGGCCGCCTCGCTCCCCTACACGGTCACGATGCTCGGCTTCGGCTTCGGCGGCATCCTCATGGGCAGGCTCTCCGACCGCTTCGGCATCGTCGTGCCGGTGGTGATCGGCGCGGTGACGCTCGCGCTCGGCTTCTTCGCCGCCGGCTCGGCCACGAGCCTGTGGCAGTTCGCCGCGGCGCAGGGCCTGCTCATCGGTCTGCTCGGCAGCTCGTCGAGCTTCGCGCCGCTGGTGGCGGACACCTCGCTCTGGTTCACGCGCCGGCGCGGCATCGCGGTGGCGATCGTCGCGAGCGGCAACTACGTCGCGGGCGCGATCTGGCCGCCGGTCATCCAGCACTTCGTCGAGACCGCGGGCTGGCGCCAGGCCTACATGGGCGTCGGGCTCTTCTGCCTGGTCACGATGCTGCCGCTCGCGTTCGCCATGCGCCGCCGGCCGCCCGCCCTCGAGGTGACGCCGGGCGCATCGCGCACCGCGCGCTGGTCGGCCCGCCCGCTCGGCTACTCGCCCGCGACGCTGCAGTGGATTCTCTTCGCCGCCGGCATCGCGTGCTGCGTGGCGATGTCGATGCCGCAGGTCCACATCGTCGCCTACTGCGGCGATCTCGGCTACGGCGCGGCGCGCGGCGCGGAGATGCTCTCGGTGATGCTCGCTGCCGGCGTGGTGAGCCGGCTCGCCTCCGGCTGGATCTCCGACCGCATCGGCGGGCTGCGCACGCTGCTGCTCGGCTCGACACTGCAGGGCTTCGCGCTGCTGCTCTTCCTGCCCTTCGACGGGCTCGTCTCGCTCTACCTCATCTCGGGCCTCTTCGGCCTCGTGCAGGGCGGCATCGTCCCGTCCTACGCGATCATCGTGCGCGAGTACTTCACCCCGAAGGAGGCCGGTGCGCGCGTCGGCACGGTGCTGCTCGCGACCCTGCTCGGGATGGCACTCGGCGGCTGGGTGTCCGGTGCGATCTTCGACCTCACCGGCTCGTACAGGGCGGCGTTCGCGAACGGCGTCGCGTGGAGCGTGATCAACGTGGCGATCGCCGGCTGGCTGCTGCGGCGCGCGGCGCGGCGAAAGGCAGAATGAGCAGCCCCGCCGACCCGTTCCTGCCGCTCCTCTTCGAGGCGTCCGAGCACATGCAGGCCGGGCGCCGGCAGCGCGCCGAAGTGATCTACCGCGACATCCTCAAGCGGGCGCCGGACCATCCAGTGGCCACGCACTTCCTCGGCGTGTGCCTCGTGCAGAGCGGGCGCGCGGCGGAGGGGCTCGCGGCGCTCGCGCAGTCGATGGGCGCGCTCGGGGGCGAGGCGCGGTTCCGGCACAACTACGCGCTCATGCTCGCGCAGGCGGGCGACCCCGCCGCGGCCGAGCGCGAGCTCGCGGCCGCGCTCGCGCTCGAGCCGGGAAACGTTACCTCGCACAACTACCTCGGCATCGTGCGCCAGCAGCTCGGGCTGCTGGACGCGGCGAAGGCGGCGTACGAAGCCGCGCTCGCGCTCGCGCCCGACGACCCGTTCGTCGCCGCCAACTACGGCAGCTGCCTGCTCGCGCGCGGCGAGGTGACGCAGGCGATCGAGTGGCTGCGGCGCGCGGTCGCGCGCGAGCCGCGCAACCCGGTCGCGCACAACAGCCTCGGCTCGGCGCTCAACGCCGCCGGCGACGCGCGCGGCGCGATCGCGGCCTACCGCAGGTCGGTCGAGGTCGAGCCGCGGTACGCGCCCGGCTGGTTCAACCTCGGGCTCGCCTCCCGCGCGCTCGGCGACGACGCCGGCGCCTTCGAGGCGCTGCGCGAGGCG
>CAZIXQ010000188.1:0-7763 GCA_964543155.1 uncultured Enterobacteriaceae bacterium | reverse complement strand
GGCGGATCGTGTTGACGAACGGCATGTTGCGCACGAACCAGTTGTCGTGCACGTGACAGCAGTAGTGGAAGGTCTCGTAGATCAGGTACTGGCCGACGATCGTCACCATCAGGATGTAGCCGGCGTTCGGGTTGACGAGCCATCCGAGCGCGAGGGCGAACGGGGTGCCGAGCGCCATGAAGGTGAACAGCGCGCGCCACGGGAAGAAGATGATGCGCCACTCGCGCGTCGAGTCGACCGTCATCTCGTTGTCGGTGAAGTACTGGTGGTGCTGGCGCGTGTGCCGGTCGTAGATCGCGCGCAACGCCCACACGTCCACCAGGCGGTGCATCACGTTCTTGTGGATCCACCACTCGAAGAGGTTGGAGAACACGAACACCGGCACGACCAGCAGCCACTCCCAGGTCGCGCCCTGGAGGCGCGACACGCACCACGCGATCATCGTGATGCCGACGACGTAGATCACCCCGATGTGGACCGGCCCGCTGTAAAGCGGGTGGATCTGCGCCTGGTACTCCGCGCGGAACCGGCGCTGGCGCTCGGTCATCGCGTGGCGTTCGGTGAGGACTTGTCCCAGCTCGTTCATGGCATGGCTCCTAGCGGTGCGCCAGCTCGCGCCCCGCGGGGTGGAGGGCGGCGTGCGCACTAACATATCAGGCGTATATTTTGGCCCCGCGGCGGGATTGTCGTTGCTTCGGCGGGCGCTTTCAAGTCGCGTGTGCGGCGCGCCTGTTGCGATGCAGCATCGCGGTCATGCGGCGGCGGCCGCCCCGGCGAGGAGCCGCTTCGCGAGGTGCACCGCTTCGACCGCGTTCGGAGCGTATCCGTCCGCCCCGATCTGCTGTGCGTACTGGGCGCTGACCGGCGCACCGCCCACGACGACCTTGCAGCCGGCGCGCAGCTGCCGTTCTTCGAGCGCCCGGATCACCCCCTTCATCTCCACCATCGTCGTGGTGAGGAGGGCGGACAGCGCGAGCACGTCCGGGCGGTAGGCGGCGACCTCCTCGCAGAACTTGTCGCGCGAGACGTTGATGCCGAGGTCGCGGATCTCGAACCCGACGCCCTTCAGCATCGTCGCCACCAGGTTCTTGCCGATGTCGTGCATGTCGCCGGCCACCGTGCCGATGAGGATGCGGCCGCGGAGGCGCTCGCCGCCCGCGGCGAGATGCGGCTCGAGCATGCCCATCGCGACGGTCATCGCGCGCGCGGCGAGCAGCACCTCGGGGATGAACGCCTCGCCGCTCGCCATCCGGTTGCCGACGACGGTGATCGCGGCGATGAGCCCGTGCTCGAGGATGTCGGCGGCCGGGACGCCGCGATCGAGCAGCGCCTGCACGTGCGCCTTGATCGCCACGTGCTTGCCGCCAAAGACGTCCTGCTTCACCTCGGCAAACGTCGCGTCGTCGACCGGATCCGTCGGCGTCTGCGCCGCTGGTCGCGCGATGGCCGCGGCCGTCGCGGCCTCCGGCCGGAACGCGCCGGCCGCGAGCGGCAGGCGGCCTTCGCGCTCGATGCGCTCGCCGATGCGCTGCAGGCGGGAGAACACCGCCTCGGGCGGCACCTCGTCGGCGATGCCCACCACCATCCGCGTGCCCGGCGCCACCGCGCGGAAGAACGCGTCGAGGTACGCCTCGAAGTCCGCCTCCGGGGTGCCCGGCAGCAGGATCGTCGACGGGATGCCGCCGAAGAGCGTGAGGTGCGGGCTCCAGCGCCGGTAGTACTCGCCGATCGTCACGCGCGTCATCGGCGCCGGCGTGATCGACTCGGCGACGTGCATGCCCGAGTCGCGGATCAGGTCCATCAGGCCGGTGTTCTCGCCGTCGGTGTGGCAGAGCACGAGCTTGCCCGCGGCACCCAGCAGGTCCGCCGCCTTGCGGATCCAGGGCTGGATCTCCCTGGCGAAGTAGGGCGGATAGGTGAGCATGTCGTCGAAGTTCGCGCCCCACCACACTACCTCCGCCGGCGAGTCGCGCAGGATCGCGAGCGCCTTGTCGAGGAGCATCCCGATGCGCTCGGCGAGCCCGCGCATCTCGGCGTAGTGGTCCTTGTAGTGGAGGAAGAACTGCGTCGGATCGATCAGGTCGCGCTGGATCGTGTGGAAGGGCGAGGCGTCGAGTGAGCCGATCGCCACCGGCTGGCCGTCCTCGCGCATGTCGTCCGCCGACCAGCGGCGGAAGCGCTCGAAGTTCGGGACCACGCTCATCTGCTCGAACAGGAACCCGGCCGGCGCGTAGTCGGCCGGCGTCTTGATCAGGTGCTCGACGAGCGCTGGGATGGTGATGCCGTTCTTCTGCGACTGCACATCGTAGTGCGTCGTCGTGCTCACCATCCCGAGCGGCGTGTGGTACTCGACGCGCGTGCGCGGGCCGGCGCGCTGCACCTTGATCTCCACGTCCTGCGAGAAGACGGTGTCGAACAGAGTGTCGCGGCTGTAGAAGACGTTGATGCCGCGGTGCAGGTACTGCGGCTGGTAGACCGGGTCGAGCTGGTCGTCGCAGAACCGGTGGTGCAGCGCCCAGCCCTCGGCGCGCGCGATGTCGTTCTGGGCGCGCCCGGCGTACTGCGGCGGCAGCGTGCCGCGCGTCGAGTTGGCGAGGTACCAGAGATCCAGTCGCGGGACGTACGGCAGGCGATCGACCGCCTCGCCCCGCAACGCCGCGAGCACGCGAGTCCTGTGGCTGTACATGCGCTCGCCCTCCGCACGCGCCAATGCCGGCGACCGCCCGCCGCAAGCTGACATACTAGAAGTATGTTTCCGCCGCCGCCACGCCGGCGGCGCCTTCCTTTGACCTCCGTCAAACCCGCCGGGGGGCGCTAGAAGTCCGTGCTGACGGTCGACCGGGTGAAGGCTTCGATGTTGTCGAGCAGCGCGTCGCTCGCGACGGCGGCCGCCCCGGCATCGGCCCGCGCGATGGCGCGGGCGATGTTGGCGTGGAGCGTGGCCGTCACCGGCATGTCGGCCGCCTGCTTGTAGTGCAGGTACCAGAAGCGGCGCGACAGGGCGGCCATCGCGGTCATCGCGGTCTCGGCGAACTCGTTGCGGGCGGCGCGCAGGCACAGCTCGTTGAACTCGCGGTCGATGCGCAGGAACGCGACGTCGTCGCCGCCGCGCGCGGCCTGCTCGAAGCCCTTCGCGAGCTCCGCGAAGCGCGCGCGCTCCTCGTCGGTCGCGCGCCGCGCCGCGCCGCGCGCCACCAGGCGCTCGACCTCGCGCCGCAGCTCGAGCAGGCGCAGCTGCGCCTTCACGTTGATGTCGGAGACGATCACGCCGCGCCGCGGCAGGATCTGCACCAGGCGCTCGCGCGCGAGCCGCTGCAGCGCCTCGCGGATCGGCGTGCGGCCGATGCCGAGGCGCTCGGAGAGCATCGCCTCGGACACCGCGGCGCCGGGCGGGAGCTCGAGGCGCACGATCATCTCCTCGAGCGCCGTGTAGGCGCGCTCGGTGAGCGTCTGCTGCGCGCCGTTGCCGCCGCGCGCGCGCCGCCGCGCTACGCGTGCCGGCGCTTTTGGACGAGGCCGAGGAATCGCTCGTACTCCTTGTCGTCGACGCCGTAGCTGTGGTCGTCGTCGGGGAAGGTGCCGGCCTTCACGTCGGCGACGTAGGCCTTCAGCCCGGCGACCGCGACCTCGGTCATGTTCGCGTAGCGCTTGGTGAACTTCGGCTTGAAGTCGGTGAACACGCCGAGGAGGTCGTACGAGAGCAGGATCTGCCCGTCGGTGCCCACGCCCGCGCCGATGCCGATCGTCGGAATCTCGAGCTGCTCGGAGATCACCTTCGCGATCTTCGCCGGCACCGCCTCGAACTCGAGCATGAAGCAGCCGGCGTCCTGGATCGCGAACGCGTCCTCGAGGATCTTCATCGCCGCGTCGGCGGTGCGGCCCTGGATCCTGAACCCGCCGAACATCGCGATGGTGTGCGGCGTGAGCCCGATGTGCGAGGCGGTCGGGATGCCGGCGTCGACCAGCGCCTTCAGGATGTGCGCCTGCGACTTGCCGCCCTGCGGCTTCACCGCGTCGACGAGCGCCTCCTGCATGAAGCGCGTCGCGTTCGCGAGCGCGCGGTCGACCGTGTTGTAGCTCTGGTAGGGCATGCACCCGAGCACGAACGTGTTCGGCGCGCCGCGCCGCACCGCCTGCGAGTGGAGCACCATCATGTCCATCGTCGCGGGGATGGTGCTCGGGTGGCCGTGGCAGGTCATCGCCAGGCTGTCGCCCACGACGCACACGTCGACGCCGGCGGCTTCCGCCCACTTCGCCGAGGTGTAGTCGAGCACCGACGTGTAGACCATCTTCTCGCCGGTCTTCTTGGATTCGCGGATCTCGGTGATCGTGCGCTTCTTGCGTTCCGCGAGCTTGGCGGGATCCGCCATCGCACCCTCCTGGCGCTTTGATATGGCACCAGTATATCAACGCCCGGCGGCGGCCGAGCGCTCGCGGTCGGGAGAACCGGCGGCTACGCGCCGGACGCGTCCCGGCCCTCCCGCCGCGACTCGACGAGCAGCACCTTGTCGACGCGGTTGCGGTCCATGTCGACCACCTCGAAGCGCAGGTCGTCGAAGTCGAAGCGGTCGCCGACGCGGGGCACGCGGCCGAGGCGCGCCATCACCAGCCCGCCGAGGGTCTGGTAGCTCCCGGCCTCCTCGGGCGGCATCTCGACCTCGCGGCCGAGCGCCTCGCGCATGCGCGCGAGCGACACGCCGCCGTCCACGAGGAGCGAGCCGTCCTCGCGCCGCACGATGTCGGGCTCGATCGCCTCCTCGCTCTCGGGCACCGCGCCGACGATCGCCTCGAGCACGTCGGTCATGGTCACGAGCCCCTGCACCTCGCCGTACTCGTCGAGGACGAGCGCGAGGTGCGCCTTGTGCTGCTTGAGCAGCTCCAGCAGCCGGATCAGGTTCACCGACTCCGGCACGTACAGCGGCGCTCGCAGGTGCGAGCGGATGTCGAGCGGCTTGCCGTCGAGCGCGTCCTCGGCGAGGTCGAGCACGTTGAGGATCCCGGGGACCTCCGCGAAGTCGCCGCGGACGACCGGCAGCCGCGTGTAACCCTCACGGCGGATGATCTCGAGATTGCGCGCGAGCGGCGCCTCGATGTCGAGGTACACCATGTCGATGCGCGGCGTCATGATCGCGCCGACGCGCTGGGTGTCCAGGTGCAGGATGCGCGACACGTACTGGTGCTCGGCGCGCTCGAACACGCCGGCTTCGGTGCCCGCGCGCATCAGGCCCTCGATCTCGGCTTCGGTGACGGTCTCCTTCACCTTCTCGCGCACGCCGAAGAGGCGCAGGACCCACTCCGACGAGATCGTGAGCAGCTTCACGAACGGGTGCATCAGCCGCGACAGCAGGTGCATGGGCAGCGCGATCCGCGTCGCGATCGCCTCCGGCGCGTGCAGCGCGAGGCGCTTCGGGACCAGCTCGCCGAGGATCAGCGAGCCGTAGGTGATGCCGATGACGACGATCGCGAGCGCAACCTGCTTCGCGTACGGGCCAACGAGCGGCAGGTCCGCGAGCGCGGGGGCGAGCTGCGCCACCAGCGTGGCCTCGCCGAACGCGCCGCTGGTGATCCCGATCAGCGTGATTCCGACCTGGATCGTCGACAGGAACCGCCCCGGGTGCTCGATCAGGCCGAGCGCCGCCGCTGCGCCGGGATAGCCGTCGTCGGCGAGCTGCTGCAGCCGGCTGCGGCGGCTGGACACGACGGCGAGCTCCGACATCGCGAAGACGCCGTTGACGAGGAAGAGCGCGAGCAGGACGAGGATTTCCATGAGTGCGCGCGGACGCCGGGTGGCGCCCGAGGACGGGCGGGAGCAGGAGCGTAGCAGAGGCGGGGCCGCCGCCAGCGCGCTCCGCAGGGCTGCGTGCGCCCCGCCGCGGGAGCGCGTCGAACCGCTAGAACAGGCCGTCCCGCTCCATCGCCTTCACCAGCACGCCGACGAACTGCGCCATCGCCGGCTTGAGGTCCCCCTGGTCGGCGTTGGCGGTCTGCGTGCGCGCCGTCCAGACGGCGCGGCGCGTCTTGAGGTCGTAGAGCGCGGTCTCCACGAGCACGGTCGTGAGCGTGTAGTCGCTCGGGCGGACGTACATCGTCGGCGCGAAGGTCGCGGCGACCGCGTTGCCGAGGCCGATCGTCTCCGCCACCGGGGCGCCCGACCCGCTCGTCAGCATGCCCGGAACCGTCCCCGTCTTGTGGTCCACGCCGATCACCCGGCCGAGGAGAACCGCATCGGCCCCGGAGGACTCGATCGCGCGCATGAACCGCGCCTGCTCGGACGGGCTCCTGTGGGTGAAGAACTTCTCCGAGGCCGCGGCATTCATCCCGCGGGCGCGCATCGCCGCGGCGATGTCCTCCTGGAAGTACTGCTGCGCGAACTCGTCGCTCGCCACCGACAGGACGAGGACCTTCTTGAACTTCGCATGCCGGTACTGCGGATCGATCCAGCTCGCGTCGAGCGACGTGCGCGCGGTCATGCAACCGGCGAGGACGAGGCAGGCGAGGGCGGCGAGGGCCGAGCGGAGCGCGGGTCGGTGGGGCATCCTGGGCATTCCGGACGAGGGAGCCGCGGCACTGTACAGTCCGGTCCGGGGGACGGCAACCAATCTGCGCCCTTGCGGTCGAACCGGGGCGTCCCCACTTTTCGCCCATATGCGACAACCCCCGCCCGCTGCCACGCGGCGCGAACCGCGCACTTTCGAGCTGCGCGACGCCGAGTGGATCGAAGACGCCGCCACGCGTCGCACCCGCGCGCCGTTCTGGGTGTTCGTCCCGGTCGTGCTCGCCACCCTCACCGGGCTCGTCCTGATCGCGTTCGCGACCGCCGCCGCGCTCGCCACCGGCGCCCTCGTCGCCCTGCGCAACGCGGTCGTCCGGCTCTTCCGCCGCTGACGCTGTTCCGCATCGCGGGACGCCTTGCCGCGGGGCGCCCAAGTCCCTGATCGCAGTACACTTGTCGGCCCTGTCGCGCGCTCGGGGGCGCACGCATGACCGACCTGTCCGTCAGCCAGCAGCTCACGCCGTACAAGGCGAGGCACAAGATCCGTTTCGTCACCGCGGCGAGCCTCTTCGACGGCCACGACGCGTCGATCAACATCATGCGGCGGATCCTGCAGGCTTCCGGCTGCGAGGTGATCCATCTCGGGCACAACCGCTCGGTGGAGGAGGTGGTGACCGCGGCGCTGCAGGAGGACGTGCAGGGGATCGCGGTGTCGTCCTACCAGGGCGGGCACGTCGAGTACTTCAGGTACATGCTCGACCTCCTGCGCAGCCGCGGCGGGGAGAACATCAAGGTTTTCGGCGGCGGCGGCGGCGTGATCGTGCCCGCCGAGATGAAGGCACTGCACGACTACGGCGTCGCGCGCATCTACTCGCCCGAGGACGGGGCGAAGATGGGCCTGCAGGGCATGATCAACGACATGATCCGGCGCTGCGACGAGGATCTGTCGAAGTTCGCGCCGAGGGACCTGAAGGCCGTCAAGGCGGGCGACCGCCGCGCGCTCGCGCGGCTCATCACCGCCCTCGAACTCGGCGCGTGCGACGCGAAGCTGCGCGACGCGCTGGTCAAGGAGGCCGACACGCTGAAGGTCCCGGCGCTCGGCATCACCGGCACCGGCGGCGCGGGCAAGAGCTCGCTCGCCGACGAGCTCGTCCGGCGCCTGCGCCTCGACCAGGACGACCGGCTCGAGATCGCGGTCCTCTCGGTCGACCCGTCGCGGCGCAAGACGGGCGGCGCGCTGCTCGGCGACCGCATCCGCATGAACGCGATC